>JBJXGS010000208.1:0-2855 GCA_046160545.1 Burkholderiales bacterium | reverse complement strand
TCCGCACCATCGCAGGCAGCGCGCGCTCGATGGGCATCACGGTGGAGGGCCTGTAAATGGCGAAGCTTTCGAAACGCACCCAGGCCAACCGCGCCAAGCTCGACACGCAGAAGACCTACCCTGCGGTGGACGCGCTTGCGCTCGTCAAGGAGTGTGCCACCGCGAAGTTCGACGAATCGGTCGATGTCTCGGTGCAGCTCGGCATCGATGCCAAGAAGTCCGACCAGTCGGTGCGCGGGTCGGTCGTGCTGCCGGCGGGCAGCGGCAAGACCAAACGTGTGGCGGTGTTTGCGCAGGGCGCGAAGGCTGAAGAGGCCAAGGCTGCCGGCGCGGACATCGTCGGTTTTGAAGACCTGGCGGCCAAGATCAAGGGCGGCTTCATGGAGTTCGACGTCGTGATCGCCTCGCCGGATGCGATGCGGGTGGTCGGCGCGCTGGGCCAGGTGCTCGGGCCGCGCGGGCTGATGCCCAATCCCAAGGTCGGCACCGTGACGGCCGACGTTGCGCAGGCGGTGAAGAACGCCAAGGCGGGACAGGTTCAGTTCCGCGCCGACAAGGCGGGCATCGTGCACACCTCGATCGGCCGCGCCTCGTTCGATGTCGCGCGTCTGCAGACCAATCTCACGGCGCTGATCGACGCCCTGAACAAATCGAAGCCGTCGTCGAGCAAGGGCATCTTCCTGCGCAAGATTTCGGTGTCGTCGACCATGGGCATTGGCGTGCGGGTCGACGCGGCAACGCTGAACGGATAGTTGGAGAACATTGCCGCCCGGGGAGCCGGGCAGCACAAGGGCTTTGGGCTGCGTTCCGTGTCTCTGACGCGGGCGCTGCTGTCAAAGACCGCTGGGACCGAAGGACGATCAGGACTCCAGGGTGTCACGCACTGCGTGCATCCGGGAGCGGGCGCCCGGAGGCCTAAGCAAGCGGGAACGCGAGCCGCGGAGTGTGTCTGGGTCCAGCCACTTTCCGCGCTTCAAGGTCCCGCGAACCCAGCGCAGACGGCGGACCCAGGTAAAGCATTGAAGTGCGTTGCAAGACGCTCGACGGTGCTTCGCTTCGGTCGCCGGTTCATGAACCGGTGCCTAGCAATCCAGCGAAGCACTTTTTTGAGTGGAGCCAGAACCGTGGGTCTCAACAAGCAGGAAAAGGCAGACGTGGTCAAGGAAGTCAGTGCCCTCGTGGCGACGACCCAGACCATCGTGCTCGCCGAGTACCGTGGTCTGGATGTGGATGCGGTCACCCGATTGCGCAAGCAGGCGCGCAGCCAGGGTGTCCAGTTGCGAGTGCTGAAGAACTCCCTGGCGCGCCGCGCCGTGGACGGCACTCCGTTCGCCAAGCTGTCCGACCGCATGGTTGGTCCGCTGGTGTACGGATTTTCTGTCGATCCCGTTGCGGCCGCCAAGGTGCTGTCGGCTTTTGCCAAGGACAACGACAAGCTCGTCGTCAAGGCTGGCGCGATGCCCAACTACGTCATGGACGAGAAGGGTGTCAAGGCGCTGGCGACGATGCCGAGCCGTGAGGAGCTCCTGGCCAAGCTGATGGCAACGATGCAGGCACCGATCGGCCAATTCGTTCGTACCTTGAACGAAGTGCCATCGCGCCTGGTCCGCACGCTCGCCGCAGTGCGCGACGCCAAGGAATCGGCGCTCGCCTGATCCCCATCTTCGAATTCTGGAACCGAACCAACGCACAGGAGTCAGACAAATGGCACTTTCGAATCAGGAAATTCTTGACGCCATCGGCGCCAAGTCCGTTCTCGAGATCAGCGAGCTGATCAAGATGATGGAAGAGAAGTTCGGCGTCTCCGCAGCGGCTGCCGCCGTGGCGGTCGCCGCTCCGGCCGGCGGCGGCGCAGCTGCCGCCGCGGTCGAAGAGCAGACCGAATTCACCGTGATGCTGGCCGAAGTCGGCGCCAACAAGGTCAACGTCATCAAGGCCGTGCGTGAGCTGACCGGACTGGGTCTGAAAGAGGCCAAGGATCTGGTCGACGGCGCGCCCAAGGCGGTCAAGGAAGGCGTGAACAAGGCGGATGCCGAAGCCGCCAAGAAGAAGCTCGAAGAAGCCGGCGCCAAGGTTCAGGTCAAGTAGTTGTGGTCCGACAGGCGAGTTGCCTGTCTCGAAGCCGGAAGGCTTCGATCTGGATTTGCGGAGTCCAGATCCAAGTCTTCCCCTGGATGAACGAACGCGCGTAACCGACCTACGCCGCCCGGGCAGCGCATTGCGCCTTGCCCGTGGCGGCGTTTGCCGTGCCGCCAGGTTCTTCCTGGGCAAGTGGTTTTTTCCTTTCTCGCGTCGAACGGAGTGTCCATGCCGTACTCGTTCACTGAAAAGAAGCGCATCCGGAAGAGCTTTGCCAAGCGGCCAAGCGTGCTGAAGGTTCCCTTCCTGCTGGCGACCCAGCTGGAGTCGTACATGCACTTCCTGCAAGCGGAAGTGCAGCCGACCAAGCGCAAGACGGAGGGCCTGCAGGCGGCCTTCATGTCGATCTTCCCGATTTCCAGCCACAACGGCATGGCACGGCTGGAGTTCGTCAGCTTCAATCTCGGCGAGCCTCCGTTTGATGTCAAGGAGTGCCAGCAGCGCGGGCTGACCTACGCCTCGCCGCTGCGCGCCAAGGTGCGCCTGGTGATCATGGACCGCGAGGCGAGCAAGCCGACCGTCAAGGAAGTCAAGGAGCAGGAGGTGTACATGGGCGAGATTCCGCTCATGACGACGACCGGCTCGTTCGTCATCAACGGCACCGAACGCGTCATCGTGTCGCAGCTGCACCGCTCGCCAGGCGTGTTCTTCGAGCATGACCGTGGCAAGACTCACTCCTCCGGCAAGCTGCTGTTCTCGGCGCGCGTGATTCCCTA
>JBJXGS010000207.1:0-3462 GCA_046160545.1 Burkholderiales bacterium | reverse complement strand
CGGCGGGAAAACGTGATCGACCAGGTGCGCCGCTGTTTCGGCCATGCGCCGCGTGTTGCACGAGGGGCACACGCCACGACACTTGCAGGAGTACGCGATCAGGAAATCGTGTTGGCATTCGTCACAGAAGCACCGATGGCAGTCGATACTACGCACTTCCATTCGATCGCAGGGATTCAAATCTCAAACAAATCCATATCCGCGGCAACCGTCACCGGCCCGTCATAGTCTTCCTTCGCGTCAGCGATCAACGACGCGATTGCGTCCGGTGTGACCGCCCGCGTGTGGGTAAGGATCAGGCGTTTCACCATGGCGTCCCGCGCAATCTTGCCAACCAGACCTGCCGCACGAGCAGCGCCTGCGCGACTGCCTCGGCATGGAGTCAGCCGACGGGCCGCGCGAGGTGCATCTGGGAATCATCGCGCGCGACCTCCTGGGCCGCGAGTTCGCGCCGTTCTGAGTCGCTCAAGTCGACCGGACCTAAATCTACTGAGCCTTGATCCCGCGCTCGCGGATCAGCCGGCCCCAGCGCGGCATTTCGCTCTTGATCAGGTTGGCCAGGTCGTCCGGCGAGCCGCCCTCTACCGTTCCGCCGAGCGCGACGATGCGATCGCGGATTTCCGTCGTGGCAAGCGCCTTCACGGCCTCCTCGTTGAGGCGTGTCACGATCGCGCGCGGCGTGCCCGCCGGCGCAACGATGGCGAACCAAGCCGAGCCCTGCACATCAGCGTAGCCGGCCTCGGTGATCGTCGGGACGGCCGGGATCGCCTGCGAACGGCGCGGACTTACGATCGCGAGCCCGCGCAGTTTGCCGGCCTGGATATGCGGAGCGCTCGTGGTCAGGGTGTCGAAGTAGACCGGGACGTGGCCCGCCAGCACGTCGTTCAAGGCCGGCGCGCCGCCCTTGTAGGGCACGTGGATGAGCTTCAGGCCGGCGTGCATCTGGAACTGCTCGGCCAGGAGGTGGGTCATCGTCGCGTTGCCGCCCGAGGCGATCGAGATCACGCCGGGGCGCGCCTTCGCGTCGGTGACGAACTGCGCGACCGATTGATACGGCGAATTGATGTTGGTGACCAGCACCAGCGGTGTCGACATGAGGAGTGCGACCGGTGTGAAATCGCGTGCCGCGTCGAAGGGCGGCGTGGGCACCAGTTGCGGCCCGACCGTGATGGCGCTCGCGACCACGCCGATGGTATAGCCGTCGGGCTCGGACTTGACGACCGCCTCCGCGCCGACCAATCCGCCTGCGCCGGTGCGGTTGTCGATCGGCATGGCCTGCCCGAGGCCCAGGCTCATGCGTGTGGCCACCAGGCGTCCGATGATGTCGGTCAGGCCGCCGGGGGCGGAATTGACGATCACGCGCACCGGTTTGGTCGGATAGGCCTGTGACCACGCGACCGGTGCGACCGCCGCGAGGCAGGCTGCCGCCATGGTGAGGCGTATGCAACGTGCGAGGCCCATTGCGGATGTGGAATCAAGTTGCATCGCTGTCTCCCATTGTTTTGACTCCAAAGCGGACGTACGGCGACTACATGCGCATGCTACGGGATTTTCTACTTCGCGCCAGCGCTGAAGCGTTTCCTGGACCGCGAGAGGTCCGCCTCCAAGGCAGCCGGGAACCAGCTCTCGCAACGCTCGATGCCGCGCCACTCTAGTC
Source organism: Burkholderiales bacterium (assembly GCA_046160545.1). Classification (GTDB taxonomy): domain Bacteria; phylum Pseudomonadota; class Gammaproteobacteria; order Burkholderiales; family JAEUOS01; genus JAEUOS01. Next base: position 1,805 of record JBJXGS010000207.1, on the reverse strand, counting down.
ATGCAACGCTTCGATGGACTTTGGATCCGAGGCCACGATCCTCAGCAATGCCCTGGCCGGCCAGGTGGGTCGCGTGCGCCATTGCTCCCAGTTTTGCAGGGTGCGCAGGTTCGCGCCGATCAGCTTGCGCAGGCCTGCCCCGCCGCGAATCACATCCCCCGCATCCGGATTCGCGATCCGGTGGTTCTGCTATTCACGCAAGTCTTCATCTGACCCATGCCGGGTACGAAAGGCAACAAACGGTGTAAGTTCCACGAAGACCATAGTCAGGTTATGCGCTTTCAGCGTATACCGCGATGCCCTGGGATCGGCGCGCCGTCCCCACTGCGCCATCCTTGAACACTCATCTCCCAGGCTTTTGGAGTCCCGCCGTGAAACGCAGCACCAACCGCATCCTCACCACCCACGTCGGCAGCCTGCCGCGCGGCGACGCTGTCGTTGCGCAACTGCTGAAGAAGGAGCGCGGCGAACCGTTTGACGCCGCCGAGTTCGACCGCGTCATGACCGCAGGCGTGGCCGAGGTCGTCACGCGTCAGGTGGCGCTGGGCCTGGATGTGGTCAGCGACGGCGAGACCGCCAAGATCTCGTATGCGACCTACATCAAGGACCGCTACACCGGCTTCGAGGCCGAGGGCGGGGTGAGCCCGAAGCCGCACCTGGACCTGCGCGAGCACCCGGACTTCGTCAAGCGCATGGCCGCCTTCACCGGGCCGCGCACCGCGCGCCGGCCCTGCTGCGGCGGCACGATTGCGCTGCGTGACCGCGCGCCGCTCGAAGCCGACATCGCCAACCTCAAGGCCGCCCTGCCCGCCGACGGCAGTGTCAGCGGCTTTCTCAACGCCGCCTCGCCGGGCGTGGTCTCGGCCTTCCTGCCCAACCTCCACTACGCCACTCACTCGGCTTACATCGAGGCGCTGGCCGAGGCGCTGCGCCACGAGTACGAGGCCATCACCGGCGCGGGACTCATCGTACAGATCGACTGCCCGGACCTGGCGATGGCGCGCCACACCGGCTTTCAGGACCTGACCGAAGACGAGTTCGTCAAGCGCGCCGCCTTTCACGTCGAGGCGCTCAACCACGCACTCGCACGCGTGCCGCGCGAACAGGTGCGCATCCATGTCTGCTGGGGCAACTACGAAGGCCCGCACGACCACGACATCCCGGTCGAGCGCATCCTGCCGGTGCTCATCAAGGCGAAGACGCAGGCCATCCTCTTCGAAGGCGCCAACCCGCGCCATGAACACGAGTGGAAAGCGTGGCGCGATGCCAGGCTGCCCGAGGACCTGCTCCTCATCCCCGGCGTGATCGACTCGTGCTCCAACTATGTCGAGCACCCGGAACTCATCGCGCAGCGCATCGAGCGCTACGCGCAGATCGTCGGCCGCGAGCGGGTCATCGCCGGCAGCGACTGCGGCTTCGGCACCTTTGCCGGCTACGGCAAGATCGACGCGGGCATCGCCTACAAGAAGCTTGCGGCGCTGGTCGAAGGCGCAAAGGTCGCCTCGCAGCGGCTCTGGAGTTAGCTACCGCGAAATTCGCCTACGCGGCCAGTTTGCCCGACGCTGTGTGATCTCCGATACCCATGCAGAGATTTCCAACATGGATATCTTCATCGAGTTCATCCCAGTGCAAGCCCTGGCCACCGCCGCTGATGACCACTCGTGCGCGCTCCTCAGGGGTCGCTCGCAACAGCCGTGGGAAAAAAGCCAGCGGAACACCCATGCGCCTGCCGTCCGTCAGGTCGACCCACATCATTTCGGTGTCGAACGCGACCGATTTAGCCAAAGTGCTCATTCCATGCCTCC
>JBJXGS010000206.1:0-6978 GCA_046160545.1 Burkholderiales bacterium | reverse complement strand
CGCAAGCCTGGTCAGGGAAGCTGCGGCATTGATCGAGGCGGGCCACCTCGACCAGGCCGAAGCCAAGCTTGCCACTGCGCGCGCCCTCGACCCACTGAACCCCGCGGTTGCATATCGCCAGGGCCTGATCGAACTGGATCGCGGCCGTGCCGCCACCGCGATCATCGAATTCGACCGCGCGCTGTCATTCGATAATTCCGACGCTCGCTCGCACAACAACCGCGGCTCTGCCCTGCTGCTTCTCGGCCGCGCTGCCGAGGCCGAAGCCGCGTTTCGGGCCGCATTGACACACGACTCCCGCCTCACGCCGCCGCGACTCAATCTGACCCGCTTGTTGGAGGAGCAAGGGCACGCGAGTGCCGCGGCGACCCTATATCGGGATGCAATCGCCGCAGGAATCGATGCTGGCGTCTTCGCCCATCACCTGGCGGCACTGGAAGGCGCAGCGCCCCCGCAGGCCGATGCCAGCTGGGTGCGCACCACTTTTGACAATTTCGCACCGGCATTCGATCACCAACTGCGAGATGTTCTTGCCTACCGCGTACCCGAAGAACTGGCCGCGTTGTTCCTTAGGCACTCCGCAGGTGAAAAGGAGTTCCTCGACCTGGGGTGCGGCACGGGGCTTGTCGGTGCGGCGCTGGCTGGTCCCGGCCGCCGCATGCATGGCGTGGACCTCTCCGAAAAGATGCTGGCGCTCGCTCGGGCGCGCGGCGCTTACTCTCAGCTTGCTTGTACTGAAGTCCACGCATTCCTCGACGCGACCCCGGCGCGTAGTTTTGATGCGGTCTTCGCTGCCGACCTATTCATTTACATCGGCGCTCTGGATCGATTGTTCAGCGCGGTGGCCCGGGTACTACGCTCTGGGGGCGCCTTCGCCTTTTCGACCGAAGAGATCGCCGATGCGGACTACCGCCTGCTTGGCACAGGCCGCTATGCCCAGTCGAAAGACTATGTGATGCGCCTGGCAGCGCCGGGCTTCGAGAGCATAGCCGCGCCGGCCTTGACGCTGCGCACCGAAAATGGCGCGCCGGTGGCCGGTCGCTTGTACCTCTTCAAACGCCGCGGCTAGGCATCCAGCGCGGTGTCGCCCAAGACCGCCAGGCGAAACCGATTCTTGAGATAGGCCCCATCGCGGGGCGGCAGTACCAGCGGCAGCTTCTCCGCGTCGATCTTTACGTTTGCGAAGAGCGGTCCCTGCAGCGCGTCGATGGCACGGCGCAGCATGCCCGCATCGGACAGCTTTGAAAGTTGCATCGCATTGGCGATCCCCGCCGCCCTGGCGACGGCAGCCAGGTCGGTGCCTAATCCGGTATGGGTGGCCTGCATGCCGGTCTCGCCATAGTGCTCATTGTCGAGCACCACCACAGACAGGTTGCGCGGCGCCTGCGCCGCGATTGTCGCCAGCGACCCGATGCCCATGAGCATTTCGCCATCGCCGGTGACGACCAGCACGCGCCGCTTTGGCTGCGCCAGGGCGAGGCCCAACCCGATCATCGCAGCACCACCCATTGCGCCCCAAAGCGGGAAATTGTTGTCATGGTCCCCGGCATGGGTGATGTCCCAAGCTGAGGAACCGAGTCCACCGATGACGAGCATGTCGCCGCGTTCGGCGAGAAGCGCCTTCACGAAGGCGCGACGGCGTGGCAGCTTATTCATGGTCCTGGCTCGCATCGCGGGTAAGCAGACGAAAATCCTTGGCGCCGATAACGCGCTGCCCGATCAGCACCGCCACGGGCCGGTAGGTGTTGTAGGCCAGGCGCAGCGCGCCTGAGGTCTCCTCGATCACAGCCGCGGCCGACTCGGCGCGCCGCACTTCGACCCCCATGGCGGCGAGCACCTGCGGCGTGGCACGGCCCATCGGCACCTGTGCCGGGTTGAACTCGCCATGATCACCGCGCATGGTGACCAGCATGACCAGCGGTATCTGGCAGGCGGCCTGCAGCGACAACATGTTGATGCAATTGCCTACGCCGGATGACTGCATCAGCAGTACCCCGCGCTCGCCGCCCAGCCAGGCACCCGCCAGCAGCGCGACGCCCTCCTCCTCACTGGTCAGTCGCACCACGCGCAGCTTGCGGTCGGCCTCGCAGAGGCGGATCAGTGCGGCGTGCCCGGCGTCGGGCACCAGGGCTACCTGGCGCACCCCTGCTTCACGCAAAAGGCCGTGCACGGCGCCAGCCCAAGGATGACGCGAGTCTGGTACTTTCTTCATGGTCGATTCGACAGGTGTTTGAGCAACAGATTCAGGGCGGCTGCCGCAAAGAGGCGCATGTTCGCAAGGCGGTCCGTCATTCCGGTCTCAAGCGTCAGGGATTCTTCCACCGGACCGCTCAGTGCCAGGCAAGTGTGGCCCGCCGCGTCGCCGTAGCGATTGCCCGACGGCCCGGCAGCGCCGGTCTCGGCCAAGCCCCAGGTGGCCCTGAAATTGTCGCGCGAGGTGCGCGCAAGCAACAGGGCGTAGGGCTCGGACGAAGATCTCATGTCCGCCATCGCTTCGTTGCTGATGCCGGTCAGCCGTCGCCGGGCGCGTGCGGTATAGACCACCGCTCCACCCAGGAAATACGCCGAAGCGCCCGGCACTGCCAGGAGTGCCGCCGAAACCAGGCCACCGGTGGAGGATTCGGCCACGGCAATGGTCTCGGCGCGCTCGCGCAGCAGATGCGCGACTTGCTGGGCGACAGGCAGGAGCGTTTGCACGGAAAGCGATGGGAAGCAAAGGTTCGAAAGTCTTTCCGCAGATTACCGCACTCGCTCGGGTGCCCGGCCGTTAAAATTCAACATTGCATTACGCCCACGACAAGAAAATCCATGTCCGCCGCCCCACCTGCCCTGCCGCAAGGCGGAAATTTCCTGCGCAGCATCATCGATGCCGACCTTGCGCGCGGTACCTATGCCGGCAAACGCTGGAGCGGTGCGCCCGGTGATGCCGCCAGCCATGCGGCCGCGCCGGCAGACCCGGCGCCGGTGCGCACCCGTTTTCCACCCGAGCCCAATGGTTATCTTCACATTGGCCATGCGAAGAGCATCTGCCTGAACTTCGGCCTGGCGCAGGCCTATGGCGGGGTCTGCCACATGCGTTTCGACGACACTAATCCGGAGAAGGAGGAGCAGGAGTACGTCGATGCCATCCTCGACGGCGTGCGCTGGCTGGGCTTTTCATGGAACGTCTTCGAACGTGAACACCTCTACTACGCGAGCGACTATTTCGATTTCATGGCCCGGGCGGCCGAAGCATTGATCGAATCCGGACACGCCTATGTCGACGAGCAGAGTGCCGAGGAGATGCGTGCCGCACGCGGCTCGCTAACCGAAAAGGGCCGCGACAGCCCGTGGCGAACACGTGCCCCGGCCGATTCGCTGGCTCGCTTTCGCGAGATGCGCCAGGGATTGCATGCCGAGGGCAGCATGGTGCTGCGCGCCAAGATCGACATGGCCTCGCCCAACATCAACCTGCGCGATCCGGCCGTCTATCGCATCCGCAAGGCGACCCACCATCGCACCGGCGATGCATGGTGTATCTATCCGATGTACGCCTATGCGCATCCGATCGAGGATGCACTGGAGTGCATCACCCATTCGATCTGCACCCTTGAGTTCGAGGACCAGCGGCCCTTCTACGACTGGGTGCTGGCGCGCCTGGCCGATTGCGGCCTGCTTGCGCGGCCACTGCCGCACCAGCATGAATTCGCGCGCCTCAACCTGACCTACGTGGTCACCAGCAAGCGCAAACTGAAACAGCTGGTCGAGGAAAAGATCGTCAGCGGCTGGGATGACCCGCGCATGCCGACCATCGCGGGCCTGAGGCGGCGCGGCTATACACCGGACGCGATCCGCCTGTTCTGCGACCGCATCGGAGTCTCCAAGGCGGACTCCTGGATCGACTACTCCACGCTCGAGATCGCTCTGCGCGACGACCTGGATGCGAAGGCGCCGCGCGCCATGGCCGTGCTCGATCCGGTCAAGCTGGTGATCACCAACTATCCGGGCGATGGCCGCGACGCATGCAGCGCGCCACGCCACCCGCATCAACCCGAGATGGGCGAGCGCCATTTCGAATTCGCGCGCGAGCTTTGGATCGAGCGGGAGGATTTCGCCGAGGAGCCGCCCAAGGGCTACCATCGGCTCTTTCCCGGCAACCTCGTGCGGCTACGCTACGGGTTCGTGGTCAAGTGCACTGGCTGCCGCAAGGATGGTGACGGGAATATCATCGAAGTGCATGCCGAGTATCTTCCGGAGACGCGTTCCGGAACTCCGGGCAGCGCGAGTGTCAAGACCAAGGGCGTCATCACTTGGGTGGGCGTGGCGGATGCTGTACCGGCCGAGGTGCGACTCTACGAACGCCTCTTCACGACGGCCCAGCCCGATGCGGGGGGACGCGATTTCAGGGAGAACCTCAATCCGGCGAGTCTTCGAGTCGTTCGGGGCTACGTCGAACCTTCGCTGGCCGGCATCCGGCCGGATGAGCGGGTTCAGTTCGAGCGCCACGGCTATTTCGTCACCGACCGCTTCCTGCACTCGCCGCAGGCGATGGTGTTCAATCGCATCACCGGCCTGAAGGACACCTGGGCCAAGTGAGCGCCGAACGAGACGCCCGCGATCATTCCGGGCAAGAGGGAGCGATGGTCAAGGAACGCGGCATACGCCTGACCTTCCTCGGTGCGGCCGGCGAAGTCACCGGCTCATCGTTCCTGGTCGAACGCGGCAAGACCCGTTTCCTCGTCGACTGCGGCATGTTCCAGGGCGGCCGTGAAGCGCAGGTCAAGAATCTCTCGGCGCTTGCGTTCGATGCGCGCGACATCGATTTCGTCGTACTCACCCACGCGCACATCGATCACAGCGGCCTGATCCCGCGGCTGGTGGCGCTCGGTTTCCGCGGCCCGGTATGGTGCACTCAGGCCACCGCCGCGCTCCTCGAGATCATGCTGCCCGACAGCGCGCATGTCCAGGAAGCCGATGCCGCCTGGAGGAACCGCCGCAAGCATCGGAGCGGCCGGTTCGCGCGAGCCGACATCGCACCGCTGTACACGGTCAACCAGGCGCAGCAATCGCTGGCGCAATTGCGGACAGTCGATTACGCAGAGCCCTTCAGCCCCGCCGACGGGATCACTGTGACCTTGCACGATGCGGGGCACATTCTCGGGTCGGCAATTGCCGAGATACTCATCGGCGACGGAGTGTCCCGGCGCAAGCTGGTGTTTTCGGGGGACCTGGGGCAACCCGGGCGGCCATTGATGAATGATCCGGCCCGTATCGCCGCCGCCGACCTGCTGGTGGTCGAGTCTACCTACGGCAATCGGCTGCATCGACAAGCGCAATCCACCGAGGAGGAGTTGATCGAAGCCATCACCGGCGCATTCGAGCGCGGCGGCAATGTCGTGATTCCCGCTTTTGCGGTCGGGCGCACCCAGGAGGTCGTGCACGTCCTGGCAGACCTGGTGCGCCGCGGACGACTGCCGCGACTGACGGTTTTTGTCGACTCGCCGATGGCTACCGCGGCGTCCGCAGCGACCCGCCGCTTTACCGCGCTGCTGGATGCCGAAGCGCGCGAGGTGGCGCAGTGGATCGTGCGGCACAAGGCGCAGTTCAACCTGCGCTACACCGAATCAGTGCGCGATTCGATGGCAATCAATCAGATCTCTGGCGGCGCTGTCATCATCGCGGCTTCTGGCATGTGCAACGCCGGACGCATCGTGCATCACCTGGCGCACAACCTGCCGCGCCGGCAGGCGGCGGTGCTGATCACAGGGTTTCAGGCGCAAGGAACGCCCGGTCGACGCCTGGTCGACGGCGCAAGTGAATTGCTGCTGCATGGCGAACGCGTCGCCGTGCGCGCCAGCGTGCACACCATCGGCGGATTGTCGGCGCATGCCGACCAGGCTGCGCTGCTCGACTGGCTGGGGGGTTTTCGCAAGGCGCCGCGGCAGTGCTTTGTCGTGCACGGCGAAGCCGAGACCGCGCAAGTCTTCGCCGATACGGTCCGCGCGCGCCTGGGCTGGACCGGCGTACTGGTCCCGGCGCGCGGGACTTGCGTCGCCGTGCAGTGACGCCTGCCGAAAAAGGAAAGGCCGCGCTCAGCGCGGCCTTTCGGACACTTGACAGAACTCGTTCAGGCGCGCTTGATCTTCTCGAGCATCTTGAAAGTCCCCTTGGGCGCGCCAGCGAACATGCGCTTGAAGACCTTGGACAAGCAACGACGCTCCAGCGTATTGCGACGAGTACGTTTGCGTTCGGCCATGCCTGACTCCACTTCGGATAGTTTGTAGCGGCATTATACCGCTGGAACGAAAAAAAACCGTGCTGATTCAGGGTTTTCCCGTGCACCTTTTTCGCAGTCGCGCGTTCTAAGGCGGTAAGGCGCGGCTTGCGTCGGACTTGAGAGGAAACCATGAATATCGCTGTCCTGCGCCCACGATCCTCGCATCGGCGGTCTTTCGGCCACGCCGTCCTGCTTGCCGCAGCCGGCTTGCTTTTTCATGCCACAGGCACCTTGCGCGCCCAGGCTGCGGAAGCCCCCGATACCGTCATCAAGAAAGCCGTTGCCGACGTGGCAGCGGCCATCAGCGCGGATCGCGACATCCAGACCGGCAATCGGCCCAAGGTCGTGGCCCTCATCGAAGCGCGCGTCCTGCCGCACCTGGACATGGGCGCCATGACCCGCGCGGCCGCCGGTCGCCACTGGCCGCGAGCCACGCCAGACCAGCAGCGTGCGCTCACCAGCGAATTCAGTCGCCTGCTGATCAATACCTACGCGGGTGCCTTCTCGGCCTATCGGCCGGACACGACCATTGAGTTCCGGCCAGCACGCATCGAGGACGGTGGCAACGCGGCGCTGGTACGTTCGAACGTCATCGCGCGTGGCGGCGAACCAATGCAGATCGACTACTTTCTCGAGAAAGGCGCCGCTGGCTGGAAAGTGATCGACATCAACGTGCTCGGAGCACGCCTGGTCGAGACCTACAAGAACCAGTTCAGCGGCGC
>JBJXGS010000205.1:0-3805 GCA_046160545.1 Burkholderiales bacterium | reverse complement strand
TCTCTTCGACGCTGGGGTTCAGGGATCGAGTTTGATGTTGGCACCCTGGATGACGGGGCGCCACGACGCCAGCTCAGACCTGATTTTCGCGGTCCATTCTTCGGGCGGGCCGCCGCGCCCGCTCAGGCCCGCGGCATCCAGGCGAGTCTTGACTTCGGGTGTTCCCAGAGCTTCGGCGAAGGCGCGATTCAGGCGCGTGACGACCGCGGCCGGCATGCCCGGCGGCCCCATGACGCCGGACCAGGCGCCATAGACCACGCCCTTCAAGCCCTGTTCCTCGAAGGTCGGCACGTTGGGAAAACTCGCCCAGCGCTGCGCCCCGGTGGTGGCGAGCGCAATCAGCTTGCCGGATTCCACGTGGGTGCGTACCGACGTGTCGGTAAGCGTCAGGTTGACCTCGCCTGACAGTATGGCCAGCGTCGCCGGAGCGGTGCCCTTGTAGGGGATGTGCGCGATGTTGGCGCCCGCGCGCGCACCCAGGAGGGCCAGCACCAGGTGGGCGCCGGTGCCGGTGCCGGGCGTTGCCATGTTGAGCTTGCCGGGGTTGGCACGCGCGAATTCGATTAACCCGCGCACGTCGCGGTAGGGCTCGCTGCCGCGCGCCACCAGTATTAGAAAGGATTCGACCGCCAGCGCGACCGGGGTGTAGTCGCGCCCGGGTTCCACGTAGGTCTTGGGGTCGATCAGCGGCAGGCTGACGCCGAGAATGTTGTTGAGCAGGCCCAGGTTGTAGCCGTCGGGTGCTGAGCGCAGGACGTGCTCAAAGCCGATCCGTCCGACCGCGCCCGAGCGGTTCTCGAACACGATCGGTTGCCCCAGGCGCCGCGATGCTTCCTGCACGATGGCACGGAACGCGACCTCGGTGGCCGATCCCGGCGGGTAGGGGTAGACAAAGGCAATCGGTCGATCAGGGAAGGTCTGGGCCTGTGCGTTCAAGCCAGAGACCAAGGCCGCGACGCCGATCAAAAGCGGACAGAAAACGCGACGCAAGGCAGGCATGGCGGTTACCTTCGAACAAAGACGGAAGCCCCAGTGTAATCGCACCGCTGGGGCAGGACGCGAGCCGCTGCATCAATTCGGGCGCGAGGGTGCCCGTGCGGCAGAGTTCGGCTGACTCAGGGCGCCTTGATCCCGACATGACCGAGCAGGGCACCCACACGCGCGAAGTCCTGCTGCAAGCTGGCCGCGTGGGCTGGGCCGTCAAGATAGGTGACCGGCGTCAAGGTCTTGTCGGCCGCCGCCTTCGCGCCCGGCTGGTCCAGGACCTTGGGGCAGATGCCGCGCAGGAAGGTCGAAACCTGGGCCGGGACACCGCGCGGCGCATAAATGCCGAGCGTGGTCAGGCCCGGCGAATTGATCTGCCCCATGCCGAGTTCATTGAAGGTCGGAACGTCGGGGTAGGCGCTCAGGCGGGAATCCTGGGTCACCGCCAACCCGCGCATGCCGCGCGTGCCGGCAAGTGCGGTCGGGGTCGACGAAATGAAATCGAGCGTGCCGTTCATGGCCTGCAGGTACATGTCGCCGATGTTCTTGAACGGCACGTGGGTAAAGCTGACGCCTGCGGCCATGGCGACGCTTTCGCCGACCAGGTGAGGAACGGTGGCGTGTCCTGCGGAGCCAAAGTTGAGCTTGCCCGGCGCCCTGCGTGCTGCTTCCAGCAACTGCGCCAGGGTCGTGAAAGGCGAGTTCTGCCCGACTGCGATCACGAAGCCGGTGGAATTGGTCCGGCAGAAGAACTCGAAACTGTCGAGGCGGTAACCAAGGTCGCGGCGGATGTGCGGTTGCAGGACAAATTGCCCGGCGGGCCCGAAGCCGATGGTGTAGCCATCCGGGTTGGCGCGTGCGACGGACTCGACCGCTATCGTTCCGGCCGCGCCATCGCGGTTGATCACCACCACGGGTTGCCCGCCCAGACGTGCCAGGCCGTCGGCAAAGCCGCGCGCCAGGATGTCCGGCTGCGAGCCTGCGGTAAACGGCACGACCATGTTGATCGGGCGCGCCGGATAGGCCTCCTGGGCGCCGGCGCCAACGGCGGACAGGCACAACACGCCGGTTGCGAGAAGTTGGGCGGTTCGATTCATTGCATGTCTCCCGGTCGTGGGTGTGTTGTTGCAGACGCGGGCGTCGCGCTTGCGCCCTGGGCGGCCAGCGATGCGCACCGATCTGATCGCAGAGTCTGCCATACCGCGTAAGCGCCGCCAGGTCCGGCTTCCCGCATACTCGACAACCCGCGCCGCGTGGGCGCAAGGAGCAAGGCATGCGTGTGAGCGAGCGTCGCCCCAACTTTCTTTTCATCATGACCGACCAGCAGCGCGCCGATCACCTGGGCTGCTATGGCAATGCTCTGCTGCGCACGCCGCACCTCGATGCCATCGCCGTGCGCGGCGTGCGCTTTGACCGCTTCTACGTCGCCACGCCGGTCTGCCAGCCCAATCGCAACACCATCATGACCGGTCGCCTGCCGACCCTGAACGGCTCGCGCCAGAACGGCATTCCGCTCTCGCTTGATGCAACCTGCTTTCCGCAGTTGTTGCGCTACGCGGGTTATCGCACCGGATTGTTCGGCAAGGCGCATTTCCAGAACTTCACGGGCCAGGCGGCGCGCTTCCAGTTGCAATACGGCGCGGGCCTGCTGCCGCCGCCGGCGCAGCTGCGCGAAGCCGTGCACAGCCTTCGTGTCGGGCCCGGCTACGATCGCGAGCTTGATGCCGAGCATGTCGACCCACAGGCCGACGAGGCTGCCGGTGATTTCTACGGGTTCGAGCGCTTTCGCCTGTGCACCTGGCACGGCGACGATGTGCGCGGGCACTACACGCAATGGCTCAAGGCGCGCCTGCCCAAGGCGGATCGGCTGCGCAGTTCAGTCGACCCGCAACCGGCGCCCGGCTACGACGCACCGCAGGTGCGCTGGACGCGCATCCCGGTCGAGCTCTATCCATCCAGCTATATCGCCGACATGACCATCGAATACCTTGAGGAGCGCGCGGCCGATCCATCCGGAGCGCCGTTTTTCGTGCAATGCTCCTTCCCCGACCCGCACCATCCCTTCACCCCGCCGGGCGAGTATTTTCATCGCTACCGCCCAGAGGACATCCGGCTTCCCGACTCATTTTTCCATCAGCCGCACGACCAGACGCCGATGCTCGCGCGCATGCATGCCGAGCTGGCCGAGGGCACGGCGGACCGCAGCTGGGTGGCACCCTATGCCGTCAGTGAGGCCGAGGCCAGGCAGATCACTGCGGTCACCTACGGCATGATCACATTGATCGACGACGCCGTCGGACGGGTGCTCGCCCGCCTCGAAGCCCTGGGACTGGCGGAGAACACCGTCGTCGTCTTCACTAGCGACCACGGTGACTGGATGGGCGATCACGGCATCATGCAAAAGGGACCGTTGCATTACCAGGGCTTGATCCGCGTGCCCTTTCTCTGGGCCGATCCTGAGGGCCAGGCGCATGGCACGTCGACCGACGCGCTGGCAGGCTCGATCGACATCGCGCGCAGCCTGCTCGAGCGCGCCGGGGTGGCGCCCGCCAACGGCATGCAGGGCCAGTTGCTGAGCGCGCTGGCTGCGGGAGCAGCCTCAGAGCACGACTGCATGTTGATCGAGCAGCAGACCTCGCGCCCCTATCTCGGCATGGCGCAGCAGGTCAGGGTACGCAGCATGACCGATGGGCGCTATCGCATGTCGATCTGGGAGGGGCAGGCCTTTGGCGAGCTCTACGATCTGGAGGCGGACACGGGCGAAACTTTCAACCTGTGGGCCGATCCTGGTCACCTGGCATTGCGCCGTGAGCTGGCCGAG
>JBJXGS010000204.1:0-2654 GCA_046160545.1 Burkholderiales bacterium | reverse complement strand
CCTGGACCTGGCGCGAGGTGCTTGAAGAAGTTCGCCCGCTGGCCTGCGGCCTGGCCGCGCTGGGCGTCAAACGCGGCGACCGCGTCGCCCTGATCGGCGCCAACCGGCCGCGCATCTATTTTTCGATCGCTGCCGCGCAGTGCCTGGGCGCGATCCCGGTCGGCCTGTACCAGGACGCGGTGGCCGCCGAAATCCTCTATATGTTCCAGAACGCCGAGATCCGTCACGCGATCGTCGAGGATCAGGAACAGGTCGACAAGATGCTCGAGATCAAGCGCGACGCGCCGCAGATCGCGCACATCATCTACGACGACCCGCGCGGACTCAAGCACTATGCGCAGCCCGAGCTGATGTCGTTCGAGAAGCTGCAGCAGCTCGGGCGCGAGTACGAGGCCAAGCAGCCGGGCTTTCTGGACGCCGAGATCGAGAAGGGGACGGCCCAAGAACCGGCCGCGATGTTCACCACCTCCGGCACCACCGGCAATCCCAAGGGCGTGGTGCACACGCACGGCGCGCTGATCGACCGCGCACGTGTCGCCTGCGCCCTGGAAGACCTGAATGACCGCGACGAGATCCTCGCCTATCTGCCGCCGGCCTGGATCGGCCAGAACATCTTCTCGTACGCGCAGGCGCTCACCGCGGGCTTTTGCGTCAACTGCCCCGAGGCCGCAAGCACCGTCACCGCCGACATGCGCGAGATCGGCCCGACCTTCTACTTCGCGCCACCGGCGGTGCTGGAGCGCCTGCTGACTTCGGTCACGATCCGCATGGAAGACGCCAGCAGCGTCAAGCGCGGCATGTACAAGTACTTCATGGACATAGCCACCAAGGTCGGCGGACGTCTGCTCGACGGCAAGCCGGTGGGGCTCGGCGAGCGCCTTCTCTACTGGCTGGGCGACCTCACCGTCTACGGCCCGCTGCGCAACGCGCTGGGCATGAGCCGGGTGCGGGTGGCCTATACGGCCGGTGAAGCCATCGGGCCGGACCTGTTCCGCTTCTATCGGTCCCTGGGAATCAACCTGAAGCAGCTCTATGGCTCGACCGAGACCGCGGTCTATGTGTGCGTGCAACCCAACGGTCAGGTGCGCGCCGACACCGTCGGGCCACCGGTGGCCGGGGTCGAGATCAAGGTGGCCGAGAGCGGCGAACTCCTCATCAAGTCACCGGGCCTGCTCAAGGAGTACTTCCGCAACCCGGGCGCCACCGCCGAGGTCCTGACCAACGACGGCTGGTACCACACCGGTGATGCGGGCTTTCTCGACGCCGAGGGGCATCTGCGCATCATCGATCGCGCCAAGGATGTGGGCAAGATGGCCGATGGCGGCATGTTCGCCCCCAAGTACATCGAGAACAAGCTCAAGTTCTTCCCCTTCATCAAGGAGGCGGTGGCCTTTGGCGACCGGCGTGACCGCGTCTGCGCCTTTATCAACATCGACATGGAGGCGGTCGGCAACTGGGCCGAGCGGCGCGGCACGACCTACGGCGGCTATGTCGACCTGGCCAGCAATTCCCAGGTCTACGACCTGATCCGCGAATGTGTCGAGAAGGTCAACGCCGACCTGGCCCAGGAGGAGAAGCTGGCCGGTTCACAGATTGCACGCTTCCTGATCCTGCACAAGGAACTCGACGCCGACGACGGCGAACTCACGCGCACATCCAAGGTGAGGCGCGGCTTCATCGGCGAGAAGTTCGGCGTCCTGGTCGACGCCATGTACTCGGGCAAGACCGAGCAATTCATCGAAACCCAGGTCAAGTTCGAAGACGGGCGGACCGGCAACGTCAGCGCGACCCTGCGCATTGCCGACGCCAAGACCTTCGCTCCGGTCAAGAGGGCCGCGTGATGCAGGAAGCTGAAGCAGCAGCAGGGCGCCCCGGGCGCAAGATCGGCGAAGTCATTCTCGATGTGCGCAACATCTCGCTCTCATTCGGCGGGGTCAAGGCCCTGCAAGAGGTGTCTTTTGACGTGCGCGAACACGAGGTGCGCGCCATCATCGGCCCGAACGGCGCGGGCAAGAGCTCGATGCTCAATTGCATCAACGGCGTCTATCACCCGCAGAAGGGCGAGATCGTCTACAAGGGCGAAGTGCGGCAGGACATGGACACGCACGCGGCCGCCGAGAAGGGCATCGGCCGTACCTTCCAGAACCTGGCGCTGTTCAAGGGCATGAGCGTGCTCGATAACATCATGACCGGACGCAATCTGCGCATGAAGACGGGCATCCTTGCACAGGCCTTCCATCTTGGACCGGCGCGCGCCGAAGAACTGCGCGAGCGCGAATTCGTCGAGCATGTCATCGACTTCCTCGAGATCCAGCCCTACCGCAAGACCCCGGTCGGGCGCCTGCCCTACGGTCTGCAGAAGCGCGTGGACCTCGGTCGCGCGCTTGCCGGCGAGCCGCAGATGCTGCTGCTCGACGAACCGATGGCGGGAATGAACATCGAGGAGAAGCAGGACATGTGCCGCTTCGTGCTCGACATCAACGATGAGTTCGGCACTACCGTGGTCCTGATCGAGCACGACATGGGAGTGGTCATGGACATCTCGGACCGCGTGGTCGTGCTCGACTACGGCAGGAAGATCGGCGACGGCACCCCGGACGTGGTGCGCAACGATCCCGAGGTCATCAAGGCCTACCTGGGCGTGAGCCACTAGA
>JBJXGS010000203.1:0-26149 GCA_046160545.1 Burkholderiales bacterium | reverse complement strand
GCTGGGCGCCTGCACCACGGTGGACATCGGTGCGCCGCCGGCACTGGAGCGTGGCGCGCGCTGGGTGCTATTGCCGATCATGAACCACACCGAGACGCCGCAGGCAGGTCTGCGGGCCGAGGCCATCGTCGAGGCGCTCATGCGCGCGCAAGGGGTGCGCTCGCTCAAGCGCTACCCCGCGAACATGAACAACGAGTCGCTCTTCGAGCCGCTGGAGCGCAAGCAGTTCGACGCCGCGCTCGCCTGGGCGCGCGGCGACGGCGCGCGTTACGCGCTGGCCGGCGCGGTCGATGAATGGCGCTACAAGGTGGGCGTCGATGGCGAACCCGCGGTCGGCCTGGCTCTGCAGGTGATCGACCTCTCCAATGGAGATGTGGTGTGGAGCGGCACCGGCGGCAAGACCGGCTGGAGCCGCGAAGCCCTCTCGGCGGTGGCGCAGCGCCTGGCGCGCCAGTTGCTGCTGCCGGTGATCACCGCGGCGCGCGCCCCCTAAGTCCGCGCCAGTGAGGGGGGACGACGAAGGTCCGGATCGCAACGCGCCACGGCCGTGGCTGCGCGGCCTCATCGCGCGCTTTTTTCCGGGCCAGAAGGTCAGCGACGCGCCGGGCTGGGTGTGGCTGTGGGCCTTGTTCGAGGCGGTGCTGTTCTGCAGCGCCGGACTGGCGGCGGCTTTCTGGCTCGACCCGACCGACCCGTTCACCCTGAAGCACCAATTTCCCTGGTTATGGCTCATCAGCGCCGGAGTGGCCATGCGCTACGGCAGCGTTGTCGGGCTGGCGGCGGTCGGCACGTTCTTCGCGGGCTGGCTGATCTTCGAGGAGGCCGCGCTCGTCGACGCGGCCTTTCCGAAGGCCTACTTCCTGGGCGGGCTGATCCTGACGCTCCTGGCCGGCCAGTTTGCCGACGTGTGGAATTCGCGCCAGCGTCGCCTGCGCGCGGTCAACGCCTATCTGGACGAGCGCCTCAACACGCTCACGCGCAGCCACTTCCTGCTGCGGCTTTCGCACGAGCGCCTGGAGCAGGACCTGTTGTCGCGGCCCCTGACCCTGCGCGAGACCCTGGTGCGCCTGCGCTCCCTGGCGGCCCTGGGCGGTGGAACCAACCTGCCCGGGGTAGACGAATTCATGCAGGTGCTGGCGCAGAGCTGCCAGCTGGAGGTCGCAGCGGTCTACGCGCTGCGTCGCGACGGCACCTTCGACACCCAGCCAGCCGCGCGCCTGGGCGGCGCCGGCGCGCTGGACCTGGCCGACCCGCTGCTCAGCCATGCGCTGGAGCAGGGCGACCTGGTGCACGTGCAGATGGTGGAGGCGGGCGCGCGCGACTTCGACCTGTCGCGTTACCTCGTGTGTGCGCCGATGCAGACGGCCAGCGGTGCGCGTGTGGGTCTGGTAGCCGTCGAGCGCCTGCCGTTCTTCGCTCTCAACTACGAGACCCTGCAACTCTTCAGTGTGCTCCTGGGCTACTACGCCGACGGCGTCGAAGCCGGCCAGGAGACGCGTGCCGTGCTCGCAAGCGTGCCGGCCTGCCCCGCCGAGTTCGCGCTCGACCTGGTGCGCTTGACGCGCATTCGCAACAGCGCCGACATCCGTTCGGCGATGGTCGCGCTGGTCTTCAAGGAGGACGGGCGCGGCGCCGACATGTTCGCCCAGGTCAAACGCCTGAAGCGCAACATGGACCTGGCCTGGGAGCCGCGCGTGCCCGGCCGCCTGGTGGTTCTTTCGCTGCTGCCGCTGGCGGGCGCCGCGGCGGTGGAGGGCTATCTGGTGCGCCTGGAGGGCGCACTGCAGTCACAGTTCGGCGCGGGCTTCGTCGAATCGCACGTCACGACACACGTTGCGCACCTGGGCAGCGCATCGGCCGAGGACACGCTGGCCCAACTGATCGGGCGCTGCCATGGTTAGCCAGTGGATTGCCGCGCTCGGTTTCGAGAGCGGGTCTCTGGTGCTTCTGTTGTCCTCGACGGTCGACCCCGTGGTGCTGGCGGCCTATTTCGCACTGCATGCTGCCGGCTCGGCCCTGCTGGCGCTCGCGATCGCCCCCCTGGTGCCGCGCCGCTACAGTCAGCCGCGGCGGGCGCTCCTCGCATTCCTGTTCGCCTTCAACTTCTTCGCTCCGGTGGCAGGGCTCATCTGCGTTGCCGGCGGCGTGGCCTTCGGCGTATTGTTGCCGCGCCTGGGCGCAGCCAAGGGCTTCGGGCGGGTGGGCACGCCGCGCTTCACCACCTATCGCAATCGCGAAGGCACCGGCTTTCGCGGGGGCCAGGTACGGGCGCAATTGGCCGACGACCAGGCCCCGGTGGCTGTGCGCCTGCAGGCACTGACCGCTGTGCAGAACACGCCTGCGCGTCTGTCGGGCAGGCTCCTGCGCGATCTCTTGGCCGACCCGATCGACGACGTGCGCCTCCTCGCCTACGGCCTCCTCGACGGCATGGAAAAGGCCATTTCATCGAAGATCCTCGCCGCGCGACAGTCGCTCGAAGGCCTGACCGACCCCGAGCAGCGCCGCGTGGTCAGCAAGCAGATCGCCGAGTATTACTGGGAACTTGTCTACCAGAACCTGGTCACCGGTGACATGCAGAAATTCGCCGCCGGCGAAGCGAGACTCTTCGCCCGCGCGGCCCTGGACATCGAGAGCGACGACGCCGGGCTGTGGTTCATCCTCGGGCGCCTGGCGCTGGCCACGCTCGACCTCGAGGCCGCCGAGGAGGCGCTTGCGCGCGCGGCCGAGCAGGGCTTCGCGCGCGAGCGACTCATGCCCTACCTGGCCGAGCTGGCCTTTCTGCGCCGCCGCCATTCGCAGGTCAAGGGGCTGTTCGCGGAGTTGCGCGGCAAGCCCGGCGTGCCGGCGCTGGGCCCGCTGCGGCGCTACTGGGGGCCGGTGTGAGCGCGGCCGGCGGGCGCACGCCGGGCCAAGCCGACACGCCTCGGCGCGCCGCCGACTGCGACGTCATGCTGTTGCTCGAAGGCACATTTCCGTATGTGTCAGGGGGAGTGTCGAGCTGGGTCAACCAGATCGTGCGCGGCTTTCCGGAGATCCGTTTTGGCGCCTGTTTCCTCGGCAGCAGGCGCGAGGACTATGGCGCGATGCGCTACGCGTTGCCGGACAACCTGGTGCACCTCGAATGCCACTACATGCACGACCATGCCGATGCGCCGCCGGTGCGCGCATCGAGCGGTGATGCCGGCGCCTACGCCAGCATGGCACGCTTTCACGAGGCGGTGCGCGACGGCGGACGCGCCGCCGGGGCTGATGCGGCGCTGGCCACGCGAGTGTTCGCCGAACTCCTGCCCGAACTTGCGTCCGGTGGCCGCCTCGACGAAGCCTCGTTCCTGCACAGCCGGGCCTCGTGGGATTACGTGACAGAGCAGTACCGGGCCCACTGCACCGACCCGTCTTTCGTGGACTATTTCTGGACCATACGCATCATGCACGCGCCGGTATGGCGCCTGGCAAGGGTGGCGCGCGAACTGATCCCGGCGCGCTGCTATCACACCATCTCGACCGGCTACGCCGGCTTCCTGGGAGCGCTCCTCAAGGCGCAGCGCGGCCGGCCGCTCCTGCTCTCCGAGCACGGCATCTATACCACGGAGCGCAAGATCGACCTGTTCCAGAGCGAATGGATCCGCGACAACCGTGGCGTCTTCGAGAAGGACGCCTCGCAGGTCTCGTACTTTCGCGAACTGTGGATCCGCTTCTTCGAGGTGTTGGGGCGCATGTGCTACGACGCTTCGGACCGCATCGTCGCGCTCTACGAAACCAATCGCCTGCGCCAGGTCGCCGACGGCGCCAAGCCCGAGCGCACCATGAACGTGCCCAACGGCATCGACCTGCCGCGCCTGGCAAAGCTGCGCGCACTGCGCCCGACCGACCCGCCGCCGGTGCTGTGCCTGATCGGGCGAGTGGTGCCGATCAAGGATGTCAAGACCTTCATCCGCGCCATGCGCAGCGTCGTCAACCGCATGCCGCAGGCACAGGGATGGATTGCCGGGCCCGAGGACGAGGCGCCGGAGTATGCCGCCGAGTGCCGCAACATCGCCGCCAGCCTGGGCTTGTCCGAGTCAGTCAAGTTCCTGGGCTTCCAGAAGATCGACGAACTCATGCCCAAGCTGGGTTTGATCATCCTGTCCTCGATCAGCGAGGCGCTGCCGCTGGTGCTGCTGGAGGGCTTTGCCGCTGGCGTGCCGGGGATTGCCACCGATGTCGGTTCCTGCCGGCAGTTGATCGAGGGCCTGTCGCCTGAAGACCGTGCGCTGGGCAGCGCGGGCAGTGTGGTGCGCATCGCCGATGCCCCGGCACTGGCCGAAGCCGCCGTCACGCTCCTCTCGGATCGAGAGCGCTGGCACACCGCGCAGGCGGCTGGCATCGCACGCGTGGAGCGCTACTACACGCAGGACATGATGTTCGGCCAGTACCGCGCGATCTACGACGCCGCGCTCGCTGGAACGGCGGCCTAGACGACATGGCCGGCATCGGTTTCGAGCTGCGGCGCCTCCTCAAGCGCGAAAACCTGCTCGGCTTGCTGCAGGCCTACGGCTATGCGGGCGTCATCAGCTCCGGACCCTGGGTGCTGTCGATCATCGGCATCCTCATCATCGGCGTCCTGTCCTACGCGATCGTGGTGCCGGACTCGCGCATCGTGCAGTTCCAGGTCACCGTCACCTACATCATCGCGGTCTCGCTGATCGTGACGGGGGTGTTCCAGCTCTCGTTCACACGCTTCTCCGCCGACCGGCTTTTCGAGAAGCGCGACGACATCATCCTTACCAATTTCCACGCCGTCGCGTTCGTGGTGACGCTCATCGCCGGGCTGATCGGCATCGTCGCGATCGTGTTCCTGTTCCCGGAGCAGACGCTGCTCTATCGCATCATGATGGTTGCCGGCTTCGTGATCATGAGCAACATCTGGATCGCGACAATTTTTCTTTCCGGCATGAAACACTACCGCGAGATCGTGTGGCTGTACTTTGTCGGCTACGCGATCACGGTCATTGCCGCGCTGGCGCTGCGCGTGCTGGGGCTGGAAGGCCTGTTGATCGGTTTCGTGATCGGTCACGCGGTGCTGCTGCTGGGCATGATGTCGCTCATCTTCCGCAATTACTCGGCCGATCGTTTCATGTCCTTCGAATTCTTCCGGCCGGGTATGGTGCACCACGAGCTGATCTGGATCGGACTTTTCTACAACCTCGGCGTGTGGGTCGACAAGTTCATGTTCTGGTACACCCCGGAGACCAGCCAGGCGGTGATCGGCCCGTTGCGCGCCTCCCTGATCTACGACCTGCCGGTTTTCCTGGCCTACCTTTCGATCATTCCCGGCATGGCGATCTTCCTGGTGCGCCTGGAGACCGACTTTGTCGAGTACTACGACGCCTTCTACAACGCTGTGCGCGCAGGCGGCTCGCTGGAGACGATCGAGGAATACCGCAACGGCATGGTCGAGACCGTCAAGCTTGGCATCTACGAAATCGTCAAGATCCAGACCATCGCGGTGCTGTTCCTGATCGTCGCCGGCGAAGCCATCCTCAAGTGGCTGGGCATCTCGACCCTGTACCTGCCGCTCTTGTACATCGACGTGGTGGCCGCCGGCCTGCAGGTGGTGTTCCTGGGCATCGTCAACGTGTTCTTCTACCTCGACAAACGGCGTGTGGTGCTGATTTTGACCGGCCTCTTCGTGGTCCTGAACCTGGTTTTCACCGCCATCACCTTCAAGCTGGGGCCTGCCTTCTACGGCTACGGCTTTGCCTTTGCGTTGCTGCTGGTGGTGATGCTGGGGGCATGGCAACTCTCGCGCACCATGGCGCGCCTGGAGTACGAGACTTTCATGCTGCAGTGAGCGTGGCGGGCGCGGCCCTGCGCCGGGCCCGCCATCACAAGACTGTGCCCAGGGTTCAGAACTCCAGCCGCAGGCCCGCCTGCAAGGCGCGCCCGCCCAGCGGGACGATGTCGCGCAGGAACGAGGTCGCCAGCCGCGCCTCACGGTCCGTCAGGTTGGTCGCGCGCAGCCAGCCTTGCACCTGCCGGCCGCCCAGGTTCAGTCGCGTGCTGGCGTAGAAGTTGAGCAGGGTGTAGCCGGCGCTGCGGCGCTCGGCCGCGGGTACGCGGCTCTGCGCGGCGGCGTGGCTCAATTCCAGACGCAGGCTGGTGCGATCAAACGCGTAGCCCAAGAGGACTGACAGACGCCGCGGCGGGATGCGCGGCAGCGCTTCGCCGTTGTTGAGGTTCGTGGCGCGCACCAGGTCACCCTTGAACTCGACGAACAGTGCTCCCGGACGTTCCATCAAGTGAATGTGCGCCTGCGCCTCGAGTCCGGAGAAGCGTGCCGCGACCGCGCGGTAGCGCGTCTCGTTCAGAAGGTCGGTGGATCCGGTGGTCGAGGTGCCCGGTGTGGTCGGGTCCTCGAAGGCGCCGTCACCGGATCGCCGGCTGCCGGTCCCGGTTGGGACCAGGTAGTTGTCAAAGCGGGTGACGAAGGCTGACAGGCCGGCGGAGTGCGGCCCGCGCCGCCATCTGGCGCCTGCGTCGAGCGAGTTGGACTTCTCCAGACCGAACCCGGGACCGCCGACCTCGTAGGCGCCGGTGGCGGCGTGCGGCCCATTGGCAAATAGTTCGTAGAAGGTCGGAGCGCGCTCGGTATGCGTCAGGTTGGCCGTCAGGGACCATTCGGGAGTAGGGCTGTAGAGCGCGCCCAGCGCGCCACTCACGCCGCGGAAGCTGCGCTTAGCGGAGGCGGCGAAGCGCGCCACCGGAACCAGCGGGTCGGTGAAGTCCTGCACTGCCGGGTCGCCGTTGGAATTGATGCGGGTGGCCTCGACGCGCGCACCGAAGTTGAGCTTGAAATTACCGAACGGCAGTTCCTCGAAGACGAACACCGACTGCGACCGGGTACGCGTCTGCGGCACGAAGGCCTCGTCCCCAAGGGCGGAAAAGCGCGCGTTGCCCAGCTGCATCCCGATCACGCCCTTGAGCGGCCCGAGCGCCGCGTGGGCGGCCTCGATGCGCGCCTCGAAGCCGCGATTGGCGAACGTGGTGCCGACGACGCCTGCATCGATCTCGCGATGCTTGTAGTCGGTGAAGCCGCTCTTGAATTTGATACTCGTGAAAAAGCCGGAGAGATGGCGCGCTTCGCCGGCTATGTCCAGCCGGTTGCTGTGCATGTTGATCATGACGCCGGTTTCAATCGGCGAGCCGTAGGTGGTCTCGTGATTGGCAAGCGAGAAGCCGAGGTGGCCGTCAGTGCCGGTAAGCGAGGCACCGATCGAGCCGCCGTTGGCGCGCGCGGCACTGTTGGGGACGCGTCCGTTCGGCTGGTCCATCGCGGGGTTGTCGATCTGGTC
Source organism: Burkholderiales bacterium (assembly GCA_046160545.1). Classification (GTDB taxonomy): domain Bacteria; phylum Pseudomonadota; class Gammaproteobacteria; order Burkholderiales; family JAEUOS01; genus JAEUOS01. The sequence goes on along the minus strand of JBJXGS010000203.1, from coordinate 18,818 downwards.
CTGCGCGCGTTGTGCGCCGGAGCGTGCAAAACCGGGAATCCTCAAGTCCGAGGTGGAACGTCGGAAACCATCGGCGTGCAGGGCGAAGCGCCCGTTGCCGAGCTCGACCGAGGCCGCGCCGGTGCGTTCGTTCTCGGCGCCACCGCCGCGCACCTCCAGCGCGCCGCTGACCCCTTCCATGCGCGACTCCGGAATGCGATTGGTGAGCACGTTGACCACCCCGCCAACGGCACTGCCGCCGTAGAGCAGGGCGGCGGCGCCGCGCACGACTTCGACCCGAGTGATCGCGATCGGGTCGATCGGCACGGCATGGTCGAACGAAAGGCTTGATGCATCCAGCGTGCCGACCGAGCCTTGCAGGATGCGTACCCGGTCACCATCCAGGCCGCGAATGACAGGTCGGCTTGAGCCTGGCCCGAAATAACTCGAGCTCATGCCAGGCGTGTCGCGCAGGGTCTCGCCCAGCGTGCCGGCACCGCGCAGCTGCAGGTCCGATCCTTCCAGCAGGTGGGTCGGAGCGACCAGTTCGAAGAGCCCGCTGCCCAGCGGGTTGCCGGTGATGACTACCGCGGGCGGCAACCCGTGGTTATGGACGGCCTGGGCCAGGCTGTAGTGTGGAAAGCATGCGGCAGCCGGCACGGCGAGCGCGGCCGCGCAGCGACGAATAGAGGTCATTGCAGGTTCTCCCGGGACAATACGAGTGCCGCGCGCGAGATGCGCTGCGGCTTGCGGTTACGGGTACGTCAGGCCGGAACCGGAGGAGCGCGCGGGAGATTGGCCTTGGTGCGGGAGGGTGGGGCGTCGGTGGCGAACGACCAGGACGGTGCGCAAGCCGGGGCGTTGCTGGCGTTGACTAATAACCTGGCGGCGAGCGCCACATCGTCTGCGGCGTGCAATGCCAGGCAACATCCCTGCGCCAATTCCGAATGGGCTGGAGCATGCTCGTCAAGGTGCTCACCTGCGTGCTCAAAAGCATGCACCAGACCGGCATGTTGCATGACGAGCAGTGACAACGCCAGCAGCAAGCGGCAGGCGCGCAGACGCAGGACCCGGCCAGATACGGGCAAGGAACGCCAGGGAAGCAATCGAGTCGGAAGGATCAAGTGCCGGTCACGCAACTGTGTTGCATGAGATTATAGCGACAACCGCCCCGCATTCCCGTGATTTTCCTTCAGCGCACCTTGTTTGCCTACGGGCGACGCCGCGCAGCATCGCGACGCAGGCCGCGCCGCTACTCCAGGTAAGTCGTAAGGACTGCGCCTTCGTCGTGGACGAATACCGCCAGCACCTGTGCCGGCTGTTCGCCATCGTTGCCCGAGGCGGTATGGATCATCCCCGGCGGTTCGAAAAAAGTGCCGCCCGGACCAAAACGTTGCATCGGCCCTTGCCCCAGCTGGCTGTAGATTTCGCCCTTGAGTACATACACCGACACCGACCCGGAATGCCGGTGTGCCGGCGAGTGGCTGCCGGGCGGGAAGTCGACCAGCACCATGGTGACCCGCTTGCCCGGCAGGTGCGACATGGTCTCGGAGGAAACCACGCGCGGGGTCGGCCGCGGCCGGCCGTCGGTTGCCAGCATGGCGTCGGCGCCGGCCGGCGAGCAGATCACGAATGGCGGGGTACCCGTCACGTCTGCGGCGGGCAGGGGGCGCGGTGCAAACTGCGTCCAGAGAAGCGCCACTGCGCCCAGCGCGAGTGCGCCCAGGAACACGAGCGCCGCGGGGCGCCGATCCACTCCAAACGTTTCCACAATCGTGACCATGGTGTTGCCTCCACCGACGCGAGCGCAGGATGATACGCTCGCTGCAATACCATCCATCCCGAGCGGTCCGGTTGTACAGCGGACCTGCCCTGCCACTGCCTTCCCGGACCAGCATGCCAAATCCGCCTCTTCCAACCTTCAGGAGCTTAGTCGCCAGCGAGCGGCCACTGGTCCTGCCCGGTGCGCACGATGCCCTCTCGGCCCTGCTCATCAGGCAGGCCGGGTTCAAGGCCTACTTCATCGGCGGCTTCCCGGTGGCCGGTGTGCGCCACGGTCTGCCCGATGTGGGCCTTCTGGGCCAGGGCGAGTTCGCCGCTGCCTACCGCGACATCACCGCGGTCTCCGACCTGCCGGTATTGGTCGATGCCGACAACGGCTACGGTGACGTGAAGAACATCGTCCACCTGGTCCATTCCTACGAGCGCCTGGGCGCGCAGGCGCTGTTCTTCGAGGATCAGGTTTCGCCCAAGCGCTGTGGCCACATCGCCGGCAAGGCGCTGATTCCGACCGCCGAGATGGCCGCGCGCATCCGCGCCGCTGCTGGCGAGCGCAGCCGCCCCGACACCTTCATCATCGCGCGCACCGACGCGCGCGAGGTGTTCGGCATGGACGAGGCGCTAAGGCGAGGCGAAGCCTATGCGCGTGCCGGCGCCGACGGCCTGTTCATCGAGGCGCCCCTGTCGATCGAGGAAATGGAACTCATCGGCAGGAGCTTTGACGTGCCGCAACTGGCCAACATGCTTGAAGGTGGCCGCACGCCGATATTGAAGCCGGCACAACTCGAAGCGCTGGGCTTTCGCATCGTCATCTACGGCATCTCGCTTTTGATGCGCATCACCCGGGTCATGCAGGAGGCGTTGGCCGACATCGCCAGCGGCGAGTTGCGTCAGGTCGGTGCCGGTGTGTCATTCGACGAGTACAAGCGCGTGATCGGGCTGGCCGACTGGGCACGACTCGAAGACCGCTACCGCGCCGATGCCTGAGAGCGCCATGTCTGCTTGCGACGCACTCATCATCGGCGCCGGTCACAATGGTCTGACCTGCGCCTGCTATCTGGCGCGCGCCGGATTGAAGGTGCGCGTCCTGGAAGCGCGCCATATCGTCGGCGGCGCGGCGGTCACCGAGGAGTTTCATCCCGGATTTCGCAATTCGGTGGCCAGCTACACAGTGAGTCTCCTCAACCCGCAGGTGATTGCCGATTTGCGCCTGGCCGAGCATGGCTTGCGCGTGGTGTTCCGGCCGATGGCGAATTTCCTGCCGCTGCCGGATGGCGGCGCACTCTCTGTGGGCCCGGAGCTGCGCGACACGCAGACCGCGGTGCGGCGCTTTTCGGCGCGCGATGCCGAGCGACTGCCCGACTATTACGCGATGCTGGAGCGGCTGGCTGACGAATTGCGCGGCTGGGTGCTGCGCGCCCCGCCGGACCCAAACGCTGGCGTCGGCGGCATTCTCGAGACCCTCAAGGCGGGGCTGGCGTTGAAGCGCCTGCCGGTGAGCGCGCAGCGCGATCTGATCGAGCTTTTCGGTCGTAGCGCCGGCGAGGTGCTGGACGACTGGTTCGAGTCAGAGCCGATCAAGGCGGTGCTGGGGTTCGACTCCATCGTCGGCGCCTACGCGTCTCCGTACGCGCCGGGGTCGGGCTACGTGCAGTTGCACCACTGCTTCGGCGAGGTCAACGGTCGCAAGGGCGCCTGGGGGCACGCCATCGGCGGCATGGGAGCGATCACCCAGGCGATGGCGCGCGAGGCCCTGCGACTCGGTGTGGTCGTCACGACAGAGGCTGCTGTGAAGCAGGTCAAGGTGGTAGGCGGCCACGCCGTCGGCGTGGTGCTGGCGAACGGCGACGAGATCGACGCGAAGAGGGTGGTGGCCAATGTCGGGCCGCGTCTCCTGTTCGGCAGCCTGGTCGACGCCGCGGCCCTGCCGGAGGACTTTCGCGCGCGCATGGCGCGCTTCAAGACCGGCTCGGGCGTATTGCGCATGAACGTCGCTCTCGCCGAGCTGCCCGACTTCTGTGGCCTGGGCACGCGGCAGCAGGCGCACCACGGGGCGGGCATCATCATCGCGCCTTCGCTTGCATACATGGATCGCGCGCACACGGATGCACGCAGCACCGGCATGTCCGCGCAACCGGTGGTCGAGGTCCTGATCCCCAGCACCCTGGACGACACGCTGGCACCGGCCGGAATGCATGTGGCCAGTCTCTTTTGCCAGTATTTCGCGCCGCGACTGCCGGACGGGCGCTCCTGGGACCTGGAACGCGATGCGGCAGCCGATCTCGCCATCGACACAGTGAACCGCTACGCGCCCAACTTCCGCGCCAGCATCATCGCGCGTCAGGTGCTGACGCCCCTGGACCTGGAGCGTACCTTCGGCCTGATCGATGGCGACATCTTTCATGGCCGCCTGTCGCTGGAACAGCTGTTCTCGAGCAGGCCGACGCTGGGGCAGGCGGATTACCGCACGCCGATCGCAGGCTTGTACCTCTGCGGCGCGGGCACGCATCCGGGCGGCGGTGTCACCGGTGCGCCGGGCTTCAACGCGGCGCGCGCGATTCTGCGCGACCGGGGGCGTTTCTGATGCGGATTCTCAGGTCGCTTGCGGCGCCAGGGTGAAGTAGAACGTCGCACCGCGCCCGGGCGCCGCTTCGGCCCAGATGCGCCCGCCGTGGCGCTCGATGATCTTGTGCGTCGTGGCCAGGCCGATGCCGCTGCCGGAGAATTCCCGCGTCGCATGCAGGCGCACGAACGCACCGAAGAGCTGTTTGGCGTGTTCCATGTTGAATCCGGCGCCGTTGTCGCGCACGTGGAAGACCATCTCGCCCTCATGCACGGACTGGCCGAACTCGACGCACGCCTCGACACGGTCGCGCGTGTACTTGAAGGCATTGCCGAGCAGGTTTTCCAGCACGTTGCGCACCAGGGCGGGGTCGCCGTGCGCCTGCAACCCGGCCGTGACCGAGAAAGCCACGCTCCGGTTCGGTTCCGCACCCTGCACCATTTCCCATGTCGTACGCGCCATATTGCTCAGATCAAGGGGCATCACGCGCAGGGGCGAGCGCTTGATTTGGGACAGTTGCAGAAGGCCGTCGATCATCTCGCCCATGCGCGTGCCGGCTGCGGCGATGCGTTCGACATGGGCGCGTGCCACCTCTCCTGGTACGACCAGGCCATCCTCGATCAGCAGGCGGGCGAAGCCCACCACGGCGCGCGCCGGGGCGCGCAGATCGTGCGACACCGAATAGGAGAACGATTCGAGATCGGCGACCGCACCGGCCAGTTCCGCCGTACGCGCTGCGACACGCGACTCCAGCTCGGCGTTGAGCGCACGAACCTCGGCGTGGGCCTGCTTCAAATCGGTGATTTCGCTGAAGGTGCCGAGCATTGCATCGGGATGCTCGCCCGAAAAGCGGAACGGTACGCGCACGCTGGTGAATACACGGCGCTTGCCCTGCGAGTCGGTCAAGGAAACTTCGGGTTGATCGACACGCCGGTTGAGGGCACGCGCGCGCTGGTCGGCGCGGTCAAGCGCTTCGATTTCGTCGGGACGCATGCCAACTTCGCTGCGGGTGGTACCGAGCATCTGTTCGACCGACAAGCCCAGCAACTCGGCGTTGGCCCGGTTGGTCATGAGCAGGCGTCCGTCGCGGTCGCGTACCGTCATCGGAAACGGCGACACGTCGATCGCCTGTCGCAGGCGCTCCTCGCTCATGCGCAATTCGCGCTCCTGACGGTTGTGCTCGGTGATGTCGCTGGCCACACCCAGGATCGCGTCGGGATGCTCGGCCGAGAAGCGAAAGGGCATGCGGATGTTGGACAGCACGCGCTCGCGGCCTTGCGGATCGCGTAGCAGGATCTCGCCCGCGGCGCGATTGGTGTCCAGCCTGGCATGCGCATCGAGCGACTCACTGATGGCCATGAGTTCTGTGGGCAGTCCGGCGGCAGCACCGGTCCGGCCCACCAGGGCTTCCGGCGTGACGCCATAGAAATCCGCATACGCTTGATTGGCCATCAGGTAGCGGCCGTCACGTGCACGCACAAAAATGAGTTGCGGCAAAAGGTCGATCAGGAGGCGCAGCTGCGCCTCGCGCGCGGCGATTTCGGCGGTGCGTTCGCCAACGCTTCGCTCCAGTGTTGCGGCAGTACGTTGCAATTCCACTTCGGCGCGCTTGCGTTCGCTGATTTCGGTCCACAGCCCGACCGCCCCGGTCTTGCGTCCCGCTTCATCCAGAATTGGGGTGGCGTTGTTGATGCAGGGAATCAGGCTTCCATCCGGTCGACGCAGGTGGACCTCGTAGGTACTCGCGACGCCCGCGGCGCGCTTGGTCGCCTGGTCGCGAAAGATGCGCGCGTTAGCGGAATCGACGAAATCGTAGATTGAGCGGCCGAGCACGGCTTCGCGCGGCAATCCGAGAATGGCACACATGGCCGGATTCAGGTCGACACTGCGCATGTCGTTGTCGATCAGCCAGAAGCCTTCGCGGGTGATGGCGAGCATGCTGGTCATGGTGCGGCGATACTCGGCCAGACTGGCTTCGATGGCGGCACGGGCGATCTCGGCCTCGCGGCGCGCGGTAATGTCCAGCAGGGTCATGACTGCGCGGGTCGGTCTGCCGGTGGCATCCGTTTCGCTGCGCTGGATGTTCTCGACCCAGCGCACTTCGCCATCGGTGCGCAGCAAGCGGTAGACATAGTGCTCTTCCGCACCGCTTTCGAGGGCTTTGTTGCGCGCTGCCAGCCAGGCCGGGCGATCTTCGGGATGGACCATGTCGCGAAACACCGGATACCCGCCCGTCGGCCGCGGGCCGAGCAGAAATTCGGGCGAGCGTGACCAGGTGATGCGGTCCGGCAGGACATCCCATTGCAGGGAGATGAGGCCGGCCAGGCGCTGCCCCATGTCGTACAGGCGTTCGCGTTCGGCCCAATCCGACGGCGATGCCGGCGTGCCGGTTGTCGCGTTCAACGCAAGCTCCTGCGCGAGTTGGAATTTCTCATGCGAAGTCAGTGCGGCAGCATCCGTCATGCGGCCTTAGCGGGCTGCGCTTTTGTCGGTCGCAATCAAGGAGACGAATCCGTGTACCGCTTGCGCATAGGCTTCGGCCGCGCGCCAGGCGCTGCCGCTGTGGTTGGTTCCTTCAAACTTGACCAGGCGCTTGGGCTCGGGCGCTGCGGCGAAGAGCCGGTCGGCCATCTCGTGCGGAATCACGCGGTCTGCGGTACCGTGCATGATGAGGGTGGGCAGGCGTACGCGGCGCATCTTCTCTTCAGCCTCGAAGCGCTGCGTGATCAGGAGGCCGACCGGGAGCCAGCCGTAGTCGGATGCGGCAATGACATCGCGAATCGAGGTGAAAGTCGATTCGATGATCAGGCCGGCAGCGGCATCCCCTGACAGCTGCGTGGCCAGGTCGATCGCGATCGCCCCACCCAGCGAGTGCCCGTAGATGAATCGGCGCGAGGGTTCCGGGACGCGGGCGACCAGCCATTGCCAGGCCGTGCGTGCATCCTCGTAGGCCTGCGCTTCGCTGGGCCGCTCGCCGTCCGAGCGACCGAAGCCGCGATAGTCGATCGCCAGCACTGCAAAACCCATGGCACGCCAGCGCTCGATGCGAAACGAGGACCCCGACAGATTCCAGCGCGCCCCGTGCAGATACAGGAGGACTGGCGCTCCCTCGCGCGGCGCCCACCATGCGTGCAGACGCTCCTTGCCACCGGGAAGCGTCAGCCAAACCTCCTCGATCCCCGCTGGAACACTGACAAAGCCGCGCCAGTCTTCCCTGACCGGGCGGAAGATCCAGTCGCTTTGCTTGACGTCCAGCACGGCGCAGCCTGCGAGCGCGGCGCTTGCGCAAACCGCAAGCACGATGCGGCGCAACCAGGGACGGCGAATCAGGGGCATGGCGTGATGCTAGCGCAGGACGCTGACCAGGTCGTGAAAGTCATCGGTCCAGGCGCGGATGCCCGGGCGTGCGATGAGCGGGCGCGCCGCCGCGGCGATTTGCGGGTGCTCGAGTGCGCGGCGTGACTTGGAAAGCAGCACCCAGTCGCTGACATGTTGGCCGTTCTCGTTGACGATCACGGCATGAAAGCCATGCTTGTCGGCCAGCGCCTTGAGCGGCGGCCCCAGGTCGATGAAGCGGTTGGAGATGTGCACGGCCAGGATGGCATCGGGTTTCAGGTGTCGTTCGTAAGCCGCGAAGGCCTCGCTGGTGATCAGGTGCGCCGGTACCGCGTCTCCCGAGAACGCGTCCATGGCAAGCACGTCGAAGGCCTGTGGCGGGTCGCGCTCGATGGCAAGGCGGCCATCGCCGAGCACCACCTCGATCCTGGCTGGCGTATCGGCCAAATAGGTGAAATGGCGATGCGCGATGTCCAGCACCATCGGGTTGATCTCGTACATGCGCCAGCGGTCGGATTCGCGCGCGTAAACCGAGACCGCACCCGCGCCCAGCCCGAGGATGCCCACCTTCATCGAACTCTGTTCATAGCGCGACAGCAGAGCCCGCCCCACGCCGGAGTCGCTGCTGTAGTAGCGCGTCGCGGCGCGCCTGTGCTGGTCGGCCATGAACTGCTCGCCGTGATTGATGACGCCGTGTACCAGGACGCGCATGCGCAGTTCGTCGTCGGGCTTGCCGTATTCCTTGACGCGCAGCACCGTATAGAAGTTGCGTCCGGTGAAGATCGCATCCTTCTGGATCGTGATCGCGTGGGTTGCCGTGACGCCGATGCCGCCGACGACCAGGAGTGCCGCACCCAGCCGAACGCTCAGCGCTGCCTGCCGGCCCAGGCGCAGCAGGAGCAGGAGCGCGGCGAGCGTCAGGCCGAGTTCCAGCTCGTAATAAGCGTTGAGCGTCAGAGGGGCGACGATGCCGGTGAGAAAGGCGCCGCAGGCGCCGCCCAGCGCCACCATCAGGTAGAAGCGGGTCAGGTGGCGCGGCGCCGGCTTCAGGTGCGTAAGTTCGCCGTGGCAGAACATGCAGACCACGAACAGGCCCGAGAAAAAGAGCGCGACCTGGAACTTCAACTCGAAGCGCAACGCCGGGGTGACAAGGGTTGCGCCCATTGCCGCCAGCCAGACACCGCAGGCAAGCATGAAGCCGCCGCGCCGATACCAGCCACGGCCGTCGAAGGTGAGGATGAAGGTCAGCAGGTACAGGGCCAGCGGCACGACCCACAGGAGCGGGATCGACGAGATGTTCTGCGTCACGTGGGTGCTGATGCCCAGAAGAAGGATGGAACCGGTGGCCGACAGCGCGCACCACATCGCCTGGGTCGATGCGGCGGGCGCCGGTTCGGCAACAGCCGCGGCTGCATCCGCGGCCCCGGGGGAGCCCGCTGGCGGCAGGGCGGCAGGGGCCGCGCGCGCGGCGCGAAAGGCGCAGGTGATGGCAAGCAGTGCGAATACCGCGTAGAGGTACGACCAGATGAGCGCCTGCTGCTGCACGCCGATGGCCGGTTCGATGATGAAGGGGTAGGACAGCAAGGCCAGCATCGAAGCCAGGTTGGACAGCGCGAACAGGCGGTACGGGCTGGCTCCCGGATAACTGGCGGCGAACCAGGTTTGCACCAGCGGGCTGGTGGTCGAGAGCATAACGTAGGGCAGGCCGATGACACCGGCCAGGAGGGCCAGGATCCCAAGGATCGGGTTGGCGTCGCCCGCAGGTTTCCAGACTTCGCCCGCCATGACCGGCAGGAACACGCACGAGGCCAGCAGCAGCAGGGTGTGCAACCAGGCCTGGCGCCGCGGGTCGAGCTTGCGCGCGACCAGGTCCGGGTAGGCGTAGCCCAGGAGCAGCGCCGACTGGAAGAACACCAGGCAGGTGGTCCATACCCCGGCGGCGCCGCCGAACCAGGGCAGGATCTGCTTGGCGATCAGCGGCTGGACCAGGAAGAGCAGGAAGGACGAAAGGAAGATCGTCGCGGCGAAGAGCAGCACTGGGGGAAACCCGCCAAGCAAAGGGCGCGATTATAGGTAGCGACAGCCCGCACCATGGATGCGCACGCCTAGAATCCGCGCTTTCACTCCCAGGCCCCGCCATGGATTTCGCTACCGGTCGTCCTGTCACCCTCGCTCCGCGCGGCATGGTGACCTGCCCACACGCGCTGGCCTCCGCCGCCGGCGTCGACGCTTTGCGCGCAGGCGGTTCGGCAGTCGATGCGGCGATCGCTGCAAGCGCCGCGTTGTCGGTCCTGTATCCGCACATGACGGGTCTGGGTGGCGACGCGTTCTGGCTGATCCACGATGCTGCACAAGGCAGGGTGCGTTTCCTGGATGGTGGCGGCCGAGCTGCACAGTCAGGCACGCTGGAGGCCTTCCGCGGCCGCGGCCTGACCGAGATTCCGTTGCGCGGAATACTGCCTGCGACCCTGACGACGCCAGGTGCGGTTTCGAGCTGGGTCGAGGCACACGCGGCCTATGGGCGGCTGCCGCTGGCGCGCGACCTGGAGAGTGCGATCGCCTATGCCCGTGACGGCTTTCCGGTCACGGGGCGCGTCGCGGCGTTCCTGCGCCAGGTTGCATCCGAGATGGCGCCATACGCCGAAACGATGGCGCTCTTCTACCCGGGCGGCGAGGCGCCGCGCGCCGGGAGCAGGCTTGTCAACCCGGGCCTGGCGCGCACCCTGGAGCGCATTGGCGACGCCGGCCGCGCCGGCTTCTACGAAGGCGAGACGGCGCGGGAGCTCGCGCGTTTTTCCCGTGCGCATGGCGGTTTTTTCACCGAGGCCGACCTGGCCGCGCAGACCGCGCGCTGGGGCGAGGCGATCCGCGGGCAATACCGCGACCTGACGCTCTACGAAACACCTGCACCGACCCAGGGGTTCACGGTGCTGGAGATGCTGAACCTTCTCGAGCCATTCGAGTTGCATCGGCGCGAGTTCCTCGGCGCGGACCATGTGCACCTCCTGGTCCAGGCCAAGCAGATCGCCTATCACGACCGCGACCGTCATCTGGCCGACCCGCGCTTCGCCGATGTGCCGATCGAACGCCTGATCTCGCGCGCGCATGCCGAGGCACGCCGCGGGCTGATCGATCCCGGGTGCGCGCTGGCCTGGGACGGTGTGCCGGCGCAGGGCAGCCTGGCCGGAGACACAGTCTTCATCGCCGCCGTCGACGCGCAGGGGAACGCCGCTGCGCTGATCCACAGCCTGTACGGCATCTTCGGCTCGGGTGTGGTGGCAGGTGACACCGGCGTGGTCCTGCAGAACCGCGGCGCCTACTTTTCGCTCGACCCCGCGCACCCGAACCGGCTCGAACCGGGCAAGACCCCACTACATACGCTCATCGCCTCGATGGGTTTTCGCAACGATCGCTTGTGGAGCGTGCTGGGCTGCATGGGTGCCGACGGCCAGCCGCAGATTCATCTGCAGGCTTATGTGAACATGCTGGACTTCGGCCTGGATATCCAGCAGGCGCTGGAAGCACCGCGCTGGCTGTCCGGTCGCTTTGCGCTCGGCGAGTCGCGCGACACCCTGCACATCGAAGGACGCTTTCCGCCGGCCACCCTGGCCGAGCTCGAGCGCCGCGGCCACCTGCTCGATCGGTGGGGCGACTGGAACGAACTCGCCGGCCACGCGCACGGCATCGTCGTCGACGCAGGTTCGGGAATGTTGAGCGGCGGCTCGGACCCGCGTTCTGATGGCGCGGCGATCGGCTATTGAACGGCTCGCGCCAGGGGGTAGACTGCGCTGCTTTGAGGGGAATTCGGGGAACGCGATGCACCGCACCAGCAGGGTTCTGGCCGGCCTGACCATGGGTTTCGCGCTGCTGTCTGCAGCATGCACGATGCAGGTCAATGTCGACGACCGCTCCGGCACGAATGCACCGCTGGCAGTACAGCGCAAGGCGCTCGATCCGCGCAACGGCGGGCGCCTCATGGTCGCAACCGAATTGCAGGCCGGCGACATCCTGCTTTCGTCCGCGCCCAGCCTGACATCTGCAGGCGTGCGCCTGTTGACTCTCGCTCCGGTCAGCCACGCCTCGCTTTATGTCGGCAGCGGTCGGGTGGTTGAAGCCGTGGGCAAGGGGGTGCGCGAGCGCCCCATCGCGGAAGTCATCGACGAGGAATCGGTCATCGTTGCGTTCCGCCATCCGGACATCAGCGAGGCGCAGGCTATTGAGGCAGCGGGGTTTGCGCGCGGCAAGGTCGGCACGGCCTACAACCATGTCGGCATCGTTCTGCAGGCGCCGTTTTCCCTGCAGCGCAGGATCTGCGAAGTGCCTTTGTTGCCGACCGGCATGCGCGACCTGTGCGTGCGCGGCATCGGCGCGATCCAGCTCGGCGTGGCAAGCAAGGATCGTTTTTTCTGCTCGCAGCTCGTGCTCGAAGCTTATCGCCGCGCGGGGCTGCCCTTGACCGATGCCGATCCGCGCCTCATGAGTCCGGTCGACATCCTGCACATGCGCGAGGGCGACGTGCCCACGGTGCGCGTGCACAAGCCGCTGGCCTATGTCGGGCACCTCAAATTTCTGGTGCCCGCGTCCGAACTGACCGTCAGCGACTGAGCGCCCCTAGGCGTTGACGTTGACCACCAGGCGGCCGCGCACTCGGCCGGCCAGGATGTCGCTTGCGGCCGGGATTGCCGCGGCTAGGCCGATCTCGCGCGTCATCGCGTCGAGCTTTTTCGCGTCGATGTTGCAACCCAGCTTGCTCCATGCCTTGGTACGCAAGGCCTTGGGCGCCATCACCGAATCGATACCCGCCAGCGTCACGCCGCGCAGGATGAAGGGCGCCACCGAGCCGGGCAGGTCCATGCCCTGTGCCAGGCCGCAGGCGGCCACCACGCCGCCGTAGCGCGTCTGCGCGAGGGCGTTGGCCAGGGTGTGCGAGCCGACCGAATCGACGACTGCCGCGAAGCGCTCCTTCTGCAGCGGCCGGCCGGCCTCCGACAGGGTCGCGCGGTCGATGACTTCGGCCGCGCCGAGGCCCTTCAGGTAGTCCGCCTCGGCCAGCCTGCCGGTCGAGGCCACGACCTGGTAGCCCCATTCGGCGAGGATCGCGATGGCGACGCTGCCCACACCCCCGGAGGCGCCGGTGACCAGCACCTCGCCCATGTCCTTCTTGATGCCCAGTTCCTCCAGGCGCATCACGCACAGCATCGCGGTATAGCCGGCCGTGCCCAGGGCCATGGCCTGGCGGGTGGAAAACTGCGAGGGCAGCTTGATGAGCCAGTCGCCCTTCAGGCGTGCCTTCTGTGCCAGCCCGCCCCAATGGGTCTCGCCGACACCCCAGCCGTTCAGGATGACCTGGTCACCCGTCTTGAAATCCGCGTGTGACGAGGCCTCGACGGTGCCCGCGCAGTCGATGCCCGGCACCAGTGGCCATTTGCGCACCACCGAGCCCTTGGCAATGGCCAGGCCGTCCTTGTAGTTGATGGTCGAGTAGTCGACGCGGACGGTCACATCGCCTTCGGGCAATTGCGCCTCGTCGATGTCGGTGACGGTGGCCTGGAATCCGGATTCCGGCTTGGTGAGAAGAATGCCTTTCATTTGCGTGGCTCCGTTGGGTGTTGTCGTTGTCAAAAAAGAATTGGGGTCAGACCCCATTTACGAGCGCCATTCACGGGCGCCCGAGATCGTCGGCCCGGCGCCGCATGCGCAGCAAGATGGGCGCGCGGGCCCGGTGCATGGAGATCGCCAGGGTAGGTGCCCTGTTGGTTGAACGCGGGGTTGAACTCGGGGCGGCAATGTTCGCACAATCCGCGGCCGCGACGACCGCTGCCGGAACCGCTTATAGTTCCGCCCCCACCTTCGCCTGTCGAGTTGCCATGGCCGCCCGCCCCAAACGCAAAGTCATCATCACCTGCGCCGTCACCGGCGCGATTCATACACCGACCATGTCGCCGTATCTGCCGATCACGCCCAAGGAAATCGCTGATGCGGCGGTGGGCGCTGCCGAGGCCGGCGCGGCAATCGTGCACCTGCACGCGAGGAAGCCAGAAGACGGCGCACCGACCCAGGACCCGAAGTACTTCCGCGAATTCGCCGCCGACATCCGCTCGCGCTCGGACGTGGTCATCAACTTCACCACCGGCGGCGCGCCGACCATGGGCATCGAGGAGCGCCTGCAGCCGGCGCTGCAGTTGAAGCCCGAGGTCGCCTCGCTCAACATGGGGTCGATGAATTTCGGCCTCTACCCGATGCTGTCGCGCTACAAGGACTGGAAGCAACCCTGGGAGGAGCCCTACCTGGCCGGCTCGGATGACCGCATATTCAAGAACACCTTTCGCGACATCCAGCACATCCTCGAGTCCTGCCGCGCCAACCATACGCGCTTCGAGATCGAGTGCTACGACATCGGCCACCTCTACACGGCCCTGCACTTCCTCGAGCGCGGCGTGGTCAAGCCGCCGCTTTTCATTCAGTCGGTGTTCGGCATCCTGGGCGGCATCGGCGGCCACCCCGAGGACGTCATGCAGATGAAGCGCACCGCGGATCGGCTCTTCGGCAACGACTACGTGTGGTCGGTGCTGGGCGCCGGGCGCAACCAGATGCCGATCGCGGCGATGTCCTGCGTCATGGGCGGCAACGTGCGCGTCGGACTGGAGGATTCGCTGTGGGACGGCCCGGGCACGCTGGCGGCGACCAACGCCGCGCAGGTACGGCGCGTGCGCAGCATCATCGAGGCGCTGTCCCTGGAAGTGGCGACGCCGGCGGAGGCACGCGAGATTCTGGAACTCAAGGGCGGGGCCAACGTCGGGTTTTGATGCGGGCCGGAAAGATCAGCCCGATCAATGGCTTACGCACCTCGAAGCGCCGAACGCCGGGTCGGACGATCGCTTGCGTGGCAAGCTGGAATCCGTTTATAATTCAAAGCTTTCCGCAATTTTCGTGCGCTTCCTGCGCGTGCGGTCTGCGGCTTGAACGACTTTTCAACAGGATTTTCATGGTCTCCATTCGTATGAACCGCGGCGGCGCCAAGGGCCGTCCGTTTTACAACATCGTCGCCACCGATTCGCAAAACCGTCGCGACGGGCGCTTCATCGAGCGCGTCGGCTTCTACAACCCGATCGCCTCGGAAAAGGAAGAGAGCCTGCGCTTCGACGTGGCGCGCGTGAATCACTGGCGCGGCCTGGGTGCGCAGGTTTCGCCGTCGGTCGAACGACTGTTGAAGCAGTTCGCCAAGAAGGCGCCTGCAGCTGCCTGAAGGCACTTCCGCGCCAGCGGACCTGGTTCTGATGGCGCATGTCAAGGAGCCGGTCGGGCTGGCGGGGCAGGTGCGCCTGCATGTCTACTCCGACGATCCGCTGGCACTGGGTGGATTTGGCAAGTGGTGGCTCGCAGCCGCCGGCACCTCGAACTGGCGTGAAGTCGTACCCGATGATTTCCTGGCGCGCGGCCAGCATTTGATCGCCAAGCTTCCCGGCGTCGACGACCGCGATGCCGCGGCGGCGTTGAAGGGCGCGACCATCGCCGTGCCGCGCTCGGCGTTCGGTCAAAACAACAGCAACGAGTATTACTGGGCCGACCTGATCGGTCTGCCGGTGGTGAACCGGGAAGGGGTCGAGCTGGGGCGCATCGCCGACCTGCTTGACCTGGGGCCGCACCAGGTGTTGCGCCTGCGCGGCGGCGCGAAGGAATTGCTGATCCCGTTTGTTGCGGCCTACGTGGACGAGGTCGATGTCAAGGCGGGACTTGTCAAGGTTGACTGGGGGCTGGACTACCAGGATTGGTGAGGGCGGCGATGGCGGTGCGGTTCGACGCGGTGACGCTGTTTCCGGCGATGTTCGAAGCCGTCGCGGCAGTTGGCGTCACCGGGCGGGCGCGCGAGGGTGGGTTGTGGTCGCTTGCTTGCTGGAATCCGCGCGACTTCACCTCCAACCCGTACCGGACGATCGACGATCGGCCCTACGGTGGCGGTCCCGGGATGGTGATGATCCCCGAGCCGCTGGAGGCTGCGATCGGGGCGGCGCGGCAGGCGCAGCAAGACGCGGGATTTGCTCCGCGGGTGCTGCACCTGACGCCTCAGGGTGAACGTTTGACGCATGCGCGGGTGCTGGGCATGCGCGATGCGATGCAGGCGGGAGCGGGTTATGTGCTCCTGTGCGGCAGGTACGAAGGCATCGACGAGCGTGTCTTGAAGCGCGAAGTCGATGAGGAAGTGTCGGTCGGCGACTACGTGTTGTCGGGCGGCGAGCTGGCGGCGATGGCGGTGATCGACGCGGTAGTGCGGCAGTTGCCCGGAGTTCTGGGGCACGCCGATTCCGCGCTCGAGGAATCCTTTGTCGCGGGACTGCTCGATTGCCCGCACTACACCCGGCCTGAGGATTATCGCGGCGAGAAGGTACCGGAGGTGCTGATGTCGGGCGATCATGCGAAAATCGCGCGTTGGCGTCTGAAGCAATCGCTGGCCCGGACGCTGGCGCGGCGCCCGGATTTGTTCGAAGCGTGGTGCGCGCGCAAGTTGTCGAAGCAGGAAGCGAAGATTCTGGCCGAGGTGAGAGCCGAGGCCGGTGGACCGGTTGCCTGAAACAGGCGGCCATTCATAAACGGCGGCACCAGAGGTGCGTGGCAATAGCGCCTTTGCTCTACCGTCAAGAACCCGCTCCTTATGCGGGCCCAGGAAAGAAAAGGCAGTCATCATGAAAAAACCCGTCATCGCTGCGATCGAAGCAGCCGAAATCGCCCGCCTGGGCAAGACCATCCCGTCGTTTGCGCCGGGCGATACCGTGGTCGTGAACGTCAACGTCGTTGAAGGCGAGCGCAAGCGCGTGCAGGCCTTTGAAGGCGTGGTCATCGCGCGCCGCAACCGCGGCATCGGATCCTCGTTCATCGTGCGCAAGGTGTCCTCGGGCGAGGGCGTCGAACGTACCTTCCAGCTTTATTCACCGCTGATCGCCGGCATCGAGGTCAAGCGGCGCGGTGACGTGCGGCGCGCCAAGCTGTACTTCCTGCGCCAGCGTTCGGGCAAGTCGGCGCGCATCAAGGAAAAGCTCGCTTCGCGCGGACAGGGCGGTGGCAAGGCTGCACAAGCCGCCGCTGTTCCCCCGGAACCCGCCGCGGCCTGAAGTCCCCGGCACCCGTAGGGGTGCCGCGTCTGCAGCGCGTCGCCGCTGTACCGGCAGCGCGCTACAGGAACAGTTCCTGCAAGTCGTTCAGGAACGCGCTTCCGCGTGCACTGGGCTTGGTGGTGGTCGGCGTGCGCTCGATCAAGCCGCGCCGCTCGGCTTCGCTTAAGCGCGGCAACACGGTTTCCAGCGGCAGTCCGGTGCGCTCCGAGAACAGGCTGGTGGCGAATCCGGCATTGAGCCGCAGTGCGTTCAGCATGAATTCGAACGGCAATTCACCGGAGGCGACCTCGCGCCGGCTGCCGATGTCCGCGCCGGCCTCGCAGGCGGCCATGTAGCTCTCCGGATTGCGTGGCTTTTCGGTGCGCAGCACATGGTCGGGAAATGACAGTTTGCCGTGCGCGCCGGCACCCAGCCCCAGGTAGTCGCCGAACATCCAGTAGTTGAGGTTGTGGCGCGAGCGCCGACCCGCGCGCGCCCAGGCAGAGACCTCGTAGTGGTCCCAGCCACGACTGTTGAGGCTGGCGGCGATGCTGTCCTGCATCGCCGCGGCGGCATCGTCGTCGGGTAGCAGGGGCGGATGCTTGGCGAAGACGGTGTTGGGCTCGATCGAGAGGTGATACAGCGACAGGTGCGGCGGGTTGAACGCGAGCGCCGTATCGAGATCGCGCGCCAGATCGTCCGGCGACTGGCCCGGCAGCGCGTACATGAGGTCGAGATTGAAGTTTTCGAAGGTGTCGGCGGCGACGCGCGCGGCATGGCGTGCCTCGTTACCGTCATGGATGCGACCGATGGCGCGCAGGTGCGCCGAGTCAAAACTCTGGATGCCCACCGACAGTCGATTGGCGCCGCTTTTGCGGTACGCGGCAAAGCGGCACGCCTCGACGCTGCCGGGATTTGCTTCCAGGGTGATCTCGGCGTCGGCTTCGAGTGGGAGCAGGGCGCGCAGGGTCGCGAGCATGCGGTCGAAACCCTTGGCCGAAAGCAGACTGGGCGTGCCGCCGCCCAGGAAGACCGCGTGCACGCGGCGCCCCCACACCAGGGGCAGCGAGGCTTCCAGGTCGCGCGCCAGCGCGTCGAGGTAGCGCGCTTCCGGGATCGGCGCCGCGTCCTGTACGGCATGGGAATTGAAATCGCAGTACGGGCACTTGCGCTCGCACCAGGGGTAGTGCACATAGACGGTCAAAGGTGGCAGCGCCGTGAACACGGGGCGCGGGCCCATCTGCGCGCTTTTGCGTGTGCGCGGCAATGCGACACGGACCTCGCTCACCAGGCTTCCTTAAGCTGCGCCAGAAGTGACGCAAGCGCGCGCGCGCGATGGCTCACGCGATTCTTCTCGGCAGGCTCAAGCTCGGCTGCGGTTCGCTTAAGCGAAGGGATCAGGAAATACGGGTCGTAGCCGAATCCGTGCGTCCCGCGTGGCGTGTCGATGACCTCGCCGTCCCAGCGACCGGCCGCGATCAGCGGTTCCGGATCGTCGTGGTGGCGCACCATGACCAGGAGCGCTACGTAATGCGCACGGCGATCCGCTTGTCCGCGCAGGCATTCGATCAGGTGTTGGTTGTTGCGCTGATCGGACTTCGGTTCGCCCGCGAAGCGCGCGGAATGCACGCCAGGCCTGCCGCCCAGCGCCGCCACGCAGATACCGGAATCGTCGGCCAATGCCGGCAGACCCGCTGCCCTTGATGCATGGCGCGCCTTGGCCAGGGCGTTTTCCACGAAGGTCGCGTGCGGCTCGTCGGCCTCGCCGATGCCAAGCGTCCCCTGCGCGACCAGTTCGATGTTCTGCGGCGCAATCAGTGCGGCGAACTCCGCAAGCTTGCCCGGATTGTTCGAAGCCAGGACGACCCGTCGCATCGCAGCCTCAAGCAGGCTCAAACGCCGCTCGTTGGCGCGCCACCAGTTCGGCAATGCCGCTGCCGGCCAGGCCCAAGAGCGAGTCCATCTCCGCACGCGAAAAGGGCACGCCCTCGGCGGTTCCCTGCACTTCGACAAAGCCGCCGCTGCCGGTCATGACCACGTTCATGTCGGTGTCGCAGTCGGAGTCCTCGGCG
>JBJXGS010000202.1:0-2793 GCA_046160545.1 Burkholderiales bacterium | reverse complement strand
GCTCCTGGTGCCGGGCATGACAGAGGCGCACTTCGATCGCCTGGCCGCGGCAGGGGCGCGCCTGGTCAAGTTCCTGTTCTATCCGCTGGCGGCCAATCCGGCCGAGGCGCAGACCTACGTGCGCTGGTCGCGCGAGCGCGGCAGCCTCTCCAAGGTGCACACCGGCGGCGTGTCGCGCTCCGGGCTGTCGCAGCTGTGCGGCTTCGAGATCCTCTCCTGGCTCAAGCCCGACATCGCCGCGCACAGCAGCGGCGGGCCGATCCCGATGAGTGACGCCGACCTGGACCGCGTCATCGACGAGACCGCCTTTGCCCTGGAGATCTGCTCGTCCGGGAACTACGGCTCTACCCTGCGCGCGGTGCGCCGACTGGCCGAGCGCGGCCGGCTCGACCGCCTGACCCTGGGTACCGACACGCCGGGAGGCACCGGCGTGATCCCGCGCGGCATGTGGCGCAACATCCTGTTCCTGGCCTCGGTGTGCGGCCTCTCGCCAGGGCAGGCGATCGCGATCGCCACCGGCAATACCGGCCGTGCCCACAAACTCGAAGAAGGCATCCTCGCTCCCGGCCGCCCGGCCGACCTGGCCATCTGCGGCCCGGTCGAGGGCTCGGCCGGCACCACGCTCGCCGATGCAGTGGCGCACGGCGACCTGCCGGGCATCTCGCACGTCTTCATCGACGGGGTCGCGCTGGTGTCCGGGCGCAGTCGGCAGACCCCGCCTTCGCGCCTGCGGCCGGTCATGCAGTGCTGCACGCGCCCCTGAGGAGGCCATGCGCGTCCTCGGTGCAGAAGATGTCGCGCAAGCGCTGCCACTGGCTGCCTGCATCGAGGCAATGCAGGCGGTGTTCGTGGGTATGGCCGAAGGCGCCTTTTACAACCCCTTGCGCACGCGCGCGCGCCGAGGGGGCGGATCACTGGATGACCATGATGCCGGCGCTGCGCAGCGCCGGACGCCGCTTGTGGGCGCTCAAGGAGATGGCGGTCTTCCCGGCCAATGCAGCGCGCGGCCTGGACCCGATCCAGGGCGCGGTGCTGCTGCACGATGGCGAAAATGGGCAGCTCCTGGGCATGGTCCATGCCGGGGCACTGACAGCGATTCGCACTGCCGCGGTATCGGCGGTCGCGACCCGGGCGCTGGCGCGCCGCGACTCCCGCGTGGTCGCCATCATCGGCACCGGCGTGCAGGGGCGCGCCCACATCGAGGCCATGCGCATGGCCGTGCCGGGCGCGGAAATCCGCCTATGGGGACGCGACCCGGCGCGCACCGCCGCGCTTTGCAAGACCACCGCCTGCCAGCCCATGACGAGTCTGGCAGCGGCCTGCACCGGCGCGGACGTGGTGTGCACGACGACTGCCGCCCTGGAGCCGATCACCCACCCCGACTGGTTCGGTCCGGGCTGCCACCTCAACGCAGTTGGGTCGAGCACGCCGACCGCGCGCGAAATCGATGCTGCCACACTCGCGCGCGCGACTCTGTTTGTCGACCGACGCGAGGCCGCGCTGGCCGAGTCGGGCGACATCCTGGGTGCGCTGCGCGAAGGAACCATCGAGCCCAAGCATGTGCGAGCCGAACTGGGCGAGGTGCTCACCGGGCGCCGGCCCGGCCGCGCCAGCCAGACCGAATTCACCCTCTACAAGGCCCTGGGCTTTGCCGCGCTGGATCTGGCTGCCGCCGAACTGGCACTCGCCAACGCCGCTGCCATGAAATTGGGGCACAACGTGCAATGGTAGTTAAATCCGTTTTCATCGACTGAGGAGTCCGCAATGCAGCCATTCACCCGCATCCGCCGCGCCACGCTCGGCTTCGCCGTTTTCGCCGCCCTGACCGCCCCTGCCGCGGCGCAGACCACCCTCACGATGTCGGTGTGGATCCCGATTGGGGCGCCCTTCTCACAGCATGCGCTGCTGCCGTGGGCCAAGCAGGTCGAGGAGAACAGTGCCGGGCGCGTCAAGGTCAACGTCCTGCCCAAGGCCGTGGCGTCGCCGACCGGGCACTTTGACGCCGTGCGTGACGGCCTGGCCGACGTGGCATTCACCGTGCAAGGCTACACCCCGGGGCGCTTCGTCCTGACCAAGGTGGCTGAATTGCCCTTCCTGGGCGACAGTGCGGAATCGATTTCGGTGGCCTATCAACGCATCCACGAGCAGCAGCTGGCGCGCGCCGGCGAGCATTCTGGCGTGCGCGTGCTGGCAGTCTTCACTCATGGGCCGGGGCAGATGTACTCGACCAAGAAGCCCATTGCACGCCTGGAAGACCTGCAGGGCATGAAGATGCGCACCGGCGGCGGGGTCGTCAACGACGTCACCAATGCGCTGGGCGCAACCGCGATCCTGAAGGCAGCGACCGAAGCCTATGAACTGCTCTCTTCCGGGGTCGCCGACGGCGCATTCTTCGCGCGTGAATCCATCCTCACCTTCAAGCTCTCCAACGTGGTCAAGCACGCCACCTTCGTCCCCGGCGGACTTTTCAACACCAGCTTCGTCCTGCTCATGAACGAGGCGAAGTTCAACGCGCTGTCGGCGGCGGATCGCGACGCGGTCTTGAAGGCTTCTGGTGAACACTTTGCGCGCACTGCGGGGCGCTCGTTCGACCAGTCGGACAAGAACGCGGTCGACCTGATGCGCCAGGCGGGCATGGAAATCCGCACTGCGGATGCCGCGTTTAGCGAGCAGATGCGGCGTGCCACCACGCCGGTAGTGGACGCCTGGGTGGCGGACGCGGCCAAGAAGAACGTCAACGGCCGCGCCGTGCTCGACGCGCTGCGCGCGGAGGCGCGCAAGCTCGCAGATGGA
>JBJXGS010000201.1:0-9182 GCA_046160545.1 Burkholderiales bacterium | reverse complement strand
CAAGGCACTCATGGTCAGAGGCGCCTTTCCGCGACCATCCAGTCGTGACAGTCGCGCACCATTTGCGCCAGGGGCACGACCTTGAAGCCCAGGTCGCGCTGCGCCTTGGCGGCAGTCGCCGTCACGATGCTGCCAAAACCTGCTGCCATCTCGGGGGTGATCGATGGTTCGCGTCCGGTGACGCGACTGACCAGGTCCTTGATCGCAGCCACCGTCCGCACGACCATGGCTGGCGCCTCGCGCGTCGGCAAGGGCTTGCCAAGGAGTGTGGCGATCTCGCGCACCAGTGTCAGCATGCGCGCGTTTTCGCCGCCCAGGATGTACTGCCCGCCGTTCTCGCCGCGGTCCGCCGCAGCGATGTGCGCGGCGACGACTTCTCGGACGTGGGCGAAGGTGCGGCCGGCCGGCGGCACACCGGGCAGGCTGCCATCGCGCACCATGACGAAGAGCCGCGACCAGGTCCCGACGTCATAAGGACCCAGGATCGCGCCCGGCTGCATGATCACCACCTGCAGGCCGCGCGCCGTGGCCGCGCGCGCGATCTCCTGGGCCTGCCACTTGGTCTTCTGGTAATTGATCCACGAGGTTTCCGCCAGGCTGGGCGTTTCCTCGGTGATTGCGCCGGATACCGGTCCGTAGGCCGAGATCGAGGAGGTGACGATCAGGCGCCGCACACCCTTGGCGAGGCAGGCCTCGACCACGCTTCTGGTGCCGTCCACGTTGTCGCGCGTCTGCGCCGCATTTTTCGCCCGCCACAGGTTGGTGTTGCCAGCGACGTGAAAGACCGTGTCGCAGTCGGCGGGTAAAGCCGTCACAAGCGAGGCGACATCCGTGATCTCGCCCACCGCAAGCCTGGGTTGAAAGCGCTTCAGGAAAGCCAGGTCCGACGTGGCGCGATGCAGCGCCGTGACGTTCCAGCCCTGCGCCATGAGCGCCTGCACCAGGTTCAGGCCGACGAATCCGGTGGCGCCGGTCACAAAAGCGCTGCGCGTCATTGCTGGCTCATCGCGCAGACATTGCGCCAGGCATGTTGGCTCTTGCGTGGCTGGCTCTGCATCGCATGCGGGTCTTGGGTGCCGCGAAAGATCGGGAGTCTAACGGTTACAGCAACAAGGTCATGAAGAGACTGTGGGGATCTTCGGTGTAGCTACCAAATGGCGCACAGTAGCGAAAACCGAAACTCTCGTAGAGCCGGCACGCTGGCGCGAATGCGGCCATTGATCCGGTCTCCAGACTCAAGCGCCCGTAGCCCCGCTGGCGCGCTGTTGTGATGATGTGGGCGAGGATCGCCTTCCCGGCGCCGCGACGCCGCAGGGCACTGGGCGTACGCATGGACTTGACCTCACCGTGCGAGGCGTCCAGCGCCTTCAACGCACCGCAGCCCAGCAGCAGATCGCCCTCCCAGGCGGCCCAGAAACTGACTTCCGGGCGTCGCAGGCCGGAAATGTCGAGCGCATGCACGGATTCCGGTGGCGACACTTCATACATGTTGCGCAGATGCTCCTCGAGCAAGGCTTGCACGGCAGGGTGTGACAGTTGGTCAGGTTCGATGCGCATCGGCGTGGCAGATGAAGACAAGTCCGATTCATTGATCGGCACCCGGCCAGCGGCACAACATCCGGAAGGCGGGTCGCGTCACCCGCATTTTGAAGGTAATCTTTCTCTGTTTCTAAGCCGTCTTGACTCGGGATCACTCGTGCACCCTTTCACTACACTGCGCTCCACTCAACCGGCCATCCTGCTCGTGGCGGCGCTTGCATTGGCAGGCTGCGCGAGCGCGCCCCCCGCGCCCCCAGAAGCCCCGCCGCAAGCCCAGGCCTGCCCGACCGGAGTCCCCGCGGGCGCCCGCTGCCTGCGCGGCCAGGACTCTGCCGGGTCGCATTACCTGATCGTCATGCCGGCTCGCTGGAGCGGCGTCCTGGTCGTGCACTCGCACGGCGGCCCGACACTCGGACCGCCCAGCCCGAGGCGCAACGATGAGGACATCCAGCGCTGGGCGATCACGGTGAGCGAGGGCCATGCCTGGGCCGGGTCGGTGTTCCGCCAGGGTGGTTTTGCCGTGACCACGGCAGCCGAAGACACCGAGCGCGTGCGACGCATCTTCGTTGCACATGTGGCCAAGCCACGTCGCACCTTGCTGCATGGCCAGTCCTGGGGGGCGATGGTGGCGACCCGCGCCGCGGAGATGTTCCCCGCGTCCTGGGAGGGCATCCTGCTCACCAGCGGTGTGGTGGCCGGCCCGGCGACCTACGACTTCAGGCTTGATCTGCGCGCCATCTACCAATACCTGTGCAACAACCTCCCGCGCGCGGACGAGCCGCAGTATTCGCTGGCCATCGGCCTGCCTGCCGAAAGCAAGTTCACCAACGCTGAGCTCATCAGTCGGGCCGATGAGTGCCTGGGGGTGCGCAAGCCCGCCGCACAACGCACACCAGCGCAGGCGCAGAAGCTCAAGACCATCGTTGACGTGCTGAAAATTCCCGAGAACTCCGTGGTCGGGCACCTGAACTGGGGCACCTTCACACTGCGCGACGTGGTCGCCAAGAACGGCGGTGTCAGCCCCTTCGGCAACGAGCGCGTTCGCTACCTGGGCTCAGCTGATGACGCTGCGTTGAACGCTGCGGTGGCGCGCTTCAAGGCGGCCCCCGGCGCGGTGGCGCGCTTCGCGGACGACGTGGATCACCGTGGCCGCTTTGTGGTGCCGGTGTTGAGCGGGCACGGCATCAACGACGCGACGGTGTTCGTCGAGGGACAGGACACGTTGCGTCAACGCATGGCGGCCGCCGGCACGGCCGATCGACTGGTGCAGGTCTATGTCGACTCCAGTGAGCACAGCTACTGGGGCGACGCCTATTACCCGCCGCTGTTCGAGGCGCTTCTCCACTGGGTCGAGAAGGGGCAGAAACCGACGCCCGCAGGCATTGCTGAAGCCTGCCGGCAAAGGCGCCCGGCGCAGCCCGCGGAATGCCGGTTTCTGGTCGACTATCAGGTCAGGCCGCTGGCCTCCCGCATCCTGCCACGCTAAAGCAGGCCGCCGGCCCCGGCGGTCCCGGCGCGCCGAGCGCAAACCGCGCTTGCCGCTGGACGGATGATGCGGTAAAGTACTGTACAAATATACCGTTATCAACGCCCGGACAGCAAACGACTCTGATGGCTCTTGAGCGCCGCGATGCAGGGTGCCTCACAGGTGACGATGCCTAGCGATTTGGACAAGAGGACCGAGCGCGAAATGCACGCAGATGCCGAAGTGCGCGTCGAGTTCCATCGCGATGTCTTCAAGGGCCGCGGTGCCCAGGTTTCGCCGCAGCCACGTTTCGATGCCATGTCGCGCGAGCAGATCGACGACGGTTGGCAGACCACGGAAGACGAATCGGGCACGGGGTCCGGCGCCGCGCCACCCAGGACGACGGTGACGGCACAGACGGCCAAGTCGATCATCTCGCGCAACAACTCGCCGGATGTGCCGTTTTCGCAGTCGGTCAACCCCTACTATGGTTGTGAGCACGGTTGCGTCTACTGTTACGCCCGGCCTAGTTACGCGTACTGGGGGTTGTCACCGGGCATCGATTTCGAGACACGGTTGTTCGCCAAGACCAACGCTGCCGACCTGCTGCGCCATGAACTGTCGCGACCCGGGTACAAGTGCGCAACCCTGGCGATCGGCGCGAATACTGATGCCTATCAGCCGGTCGAACGCGAATGGAAGATCACCCGTTCCCTGCTGGAGGTGTGCGCCGAGTTCAACCAGCCGGTGGGACTGATTACCAAGTCGTCCCTGGTCGAGCGCGACATCGACATCCTGGGGCCGATGGCTGCGAAGGGCCTGGCCAAGGTCTTCGTCTCGGTGCCAACGTTCGACGCGGGCATTGCGCGGCTCATCGAGCCGCGCGCGGCTGCACCCTATCGCCGCATCGAGACCATCCGAACCCTGGCGGCCGCCGGCATTCCGACCGGCATCGCCATCGCTCCGGTGATCCCGGTAGTCAACGACGCCACGCTGGAAGCCGCGCTCGAAGCCGGCCGGACGGCAGGCGCGACCGAGGCGTCTTACATCATGCTGCGCCTGCCCCTGGAGATCGCCGATTTGTTTCGCGATTGGCTTGTACTTCACATGCCGCTCAAGGCCAACCATGTGATGAGCGTGCTGCGGCAGATGCGTGGCGGACGTGACAATGACCCGCGCTTCGGCGCCCGGATGAAGGGCGAGGGAGTGTTTGCCGAACTGATCGCGAAGCGTTTCGCGCGTGCCTGCGAGCGCCTGGGGTTCAATGAGCGGCGCTTCGCGCTCGACACCTCATTGTTTCGCGCTCCGGATGAGGCTCTCGGAAGCACGGCGGGCGATGACGCAACGCGTCAGGTCGCAGGCGCCACGGCCGCGTCGGCCGTCGTACGGCGCACTCGCGGGCGGCGCGCGCAGGAGCCTATCCCGGCAGAGGCGCCGCAGTTGTCGCTGTTTTGACGCTTTGGGCCGGTTCAATCGGCCCGCCGCCTTACAGATCCTTGTGCTTGCCGTCGCAGAACGGCTGACCGGCGGTGTGCTTGCAGCCGCACAACCAGACTTTCTTGTCCGCATCGATGGTGAACTTGGTCGGCGAAAATTCGCTGCCTTTGTGCGAGCCATCGCAAAATGGCTGTTTGGCAGACTTTCCGCACGAGCACCACCAGTAGTCGCCGGCGGTGAGATCGAGTGCGTATGGCGCTTTTTGTGCGATGTGTGGTTCGGCCATGGCATGAACTTTCGGTTGGGTGAGAATGAGCCGGATTGTACTTTTTGATGCCACTTTTCTGCCAGTTCGCCAGACTATGCTTGTCCCATGTCACCGAAAGTCATGAACCCCACTCGCCGCCGTTTTGCGGCGCTGATCAGCCTGGCGGTTGCCGGGTGCGCCACGGGTCCGTCCAAGCCCTTGCCTTCGGCTGCGCGACCTCGGCCGCGCATTGGACTGGCCTTGGGAGGGGGCGCGGCACGCGGCTTTGCCCATATTGGCGTCATCAAGATACTCGAGCAGAACGGCATCGCGGTGGACGTGGTCGCCGGCACATCGGCCGGCAGCGTGGTGGGCGCGCTGTATGCATCCGGCCTGGACGGCTTTGCGCTGCAGCGTGTCGCCCTGGCGATGGATGAATCGGTGCTCACAGACTGGTCTATTTCCGGCATCACGCGCGGCTTGCTCAAGGGCGAGCTCCTTGAGAACTACATCAACGAGCGGGTTGGCGGGCGCACGCTGGAGAAACTGGCGCGGCCATTCGCAGTGGTGGCAACCGACCTGGCCACCGGGGACCCGGTGGTGTTTCGCAGCGGCAACACCGGCATGGCGGTGCATGCCTCGTCGGCCGTGCCAGGAGCGTTTCGACCGGTGCGCATCTCCGGGCGCGACTACGTTGATGGCGGCCTTACCCACCCGGTGCCGGTGGCGGCGGCGCGCGCCTTGGGTGCGGAAATCGTGATCGCGGTGGATGTGTCGCAAAACCCGCGTAATGCGCGGCCTGATGACCTTGGATCGATCCTCCTGCAGACCTTTGCGATCATGGGACGCTCCATTGCCCGGGCTGAGCTGGCGCAGGCAGACGTTGTAATCCGTCCCGGCGCCGTGACGGCCGGCACGGACTTCGCGGCGAGGCACGAGGTGATCCTGGAAGGGGAGCGAGCCGCGCTGGCGGCGCTGCCGGCCATACGAGAGCGCATCGGGCGTTTACAGAAATAGATTCACGGCGAGGCCGGGTGCAGCAACAGGTCGCGCAAGACACTGCCCGCGGCGGCACGCCAGCCGTAGACGCGCGCCGCGTCATCGATCGGTAACGCCTTGGTCATATTGGCTGTCCATGATTCGTGCCAACGGCGCGTTGGGCATCGGATGGTCCGTTGTTCCCTCAAGCGCCCAATTCAGGGGAATCCAGATCATGCGACTCCGGCATCCGATTGCCATCCCGTTTTGTCGACCCGCACTCGCCATCGCCTGTGCGCTCGCCTTTGCGGCGCCGGCTTCGGCGCAGTACACCTCCAGCAACCGCGATGTGCTCGCACCCAATACAGGCGCATGGTCCGCAACGGGTGTGACCCTGGGCGGCACGACATTCAGGAATCTGGGTCTGCAAGGCGTCGGTCGCTTCGCTGCCTCCAGCATCGATGCTGCGACCGGCGAGACGCTGGGTTCGATCTCGGACATGCAGATCACCAACTTCGTCAACAACGGCAATGGATCCTGGTCGGGTAGGTTCCACTTCCTGCCCGATCGCGGCTTCAACGCGGGCCTCATTTTTTCCAACTACGCGGCTCGCATCAACACCTTCGACTTCACCTTTACCCCGTACACCGGCCTGGCACCGACCCTGGCGCAGAACCAGATCGCCATGAGCTTCACCGGCTCGACGCGATTCACCTATGCCGATGCGGTGACCGGTGGTCAGGCGTATACGACCGGCCTCCTCGCCACGGCCACGCGCAGCCTTTTCGGAACGACCGCGCCGGCGTCCGGCGTGGCCACCACCCAGAGCGACGGCACCCTCGCCAATCGCCTGACGATGGACGCCGAAGGCCTGATCCTCGACAACCGTGCCGGCAAGGCCGGCAGCGGCTGGGTCGGCGACGAGTACGGCGCCTACCTGTACCGCTTCAATTCCGGCAAGGAAATCGTCGGTCAGTTGCAGTTGCCTGCCGCGCTGATCCCCAACGCGCCCAACGGCACGATCAACTTTGCCGCCGATCCGCCGACGTCCGGGCGCCGCATCAACCAGGGCATGGAGGGCATCGCGCAGAGCCCGGACGGCACGCGCGTCTTCAGTCTTCTGCAGAGCGCGACCTTGCAGGACTCCGCCGCAGGCAATGTCGGGCGATCCAACACGCGTCTGGTGGTGTACGACGTGTCGGGCTCGGACACTCCGACAACCCCGATCGCCCAGTATGTGATCCAGCTGCCCCGCGTTGACGACAACGGCGCCAGCGGCGGCGTGAACGTCAATCGCACCGGCGCGCAAAGCGCCATCCTGGCGCTCAACAACCATCAACTCCTCATTCTTTCGCGCGATGGCAATGGCCGCGGCGCCAACAACGGCGTGCCGGTCTTCAAATCGGTCCTGCTGGCTGATCTTTCGGCCGCGACCAACATCAACGGCAGCTTCGACGGTACCGCCGCGGCCGTTGCGCCCGGCGGGATTCTGAACGCCAGCGTGACCCCGATCGCGTGGACCGAGGCGCTCAACATGCTGGGAAGCCTTAACGGCGGAAACGAACTCGCCAGGTTCAACCTCAACATGCTGGCCGCCAACGGCAACGCCAACACCATTTCCGAAAAGTGGGAGGCGCTCGGGATGGTGCCGGTGGGTGACGGCAGCGGCGATTACTTCCTCTTCGTCGGCAACGACAACGACTTCCAGTCGGCGACTGGCGCGTACATGAATGCCGCTGGGCTGCTGCAGGGCTATGACGCCGGGTTGGAGAACGACACCATGGTGCTCGCCTATCGCGTCTCCGCGGTGCCGGAGCCCGAGACCTGGGGCATGCTCATGGCGGGGTTGTGCCTGATCGGATCGATGGCCCGCCGTGCAAGAAACCGGGGACCAGCCTAGGGCGAACGGCGCGCCGGCTGGCGCAACGTGTCGGCTGGCTTTACATTCCGGGCTAGCAGATGCAATCGGATTGCGTCGCTACGCCTGTGCGTCAAGGCGCGCGACCTTTGCATCGTCGCATGATCAATCCCTGTCCGGCGCGCGCAGGGAACGCAGGAGCCGCTGGCACTGACGCACGCCCAGGTTCAGGTCGTAGGCCGTTTCGAGATGGCGGGCGAGCAGCGCGCCGGTCCAGTGAATCGCCGCGTATCCGTGGCTGCGCGGGGAGCGCGCGAGGTCCTGCGTGAGTCCGGACAATTGCGCTGCGCCAATCCGGCGCGGGCGTCCGCCGCTGTGGTGATCGCGCAGGGCCGATACACCGCCAATATTGAAGGCGCGCACCCAGCGCTCCACGCTGCGCGGGCTCTCGCCAAAGAAGCGAGCGACCCCGTAGCATCCCGGGCCCAGGTTCGCCAGGAGGATGCAGTGCGCCCGGTGCAGGACGCGCAATTCGGGCGATCGCAGCGCGGTCGAGGCGATCAATGAACACAGCGAGTCCAGGTCTGTGGTGCGCAGGCGTCGCATGCTGCCCTCCGTGCGCGGCGCTTGCCGCGCATGCGAAATGCATTTCGTCGCATCCCGCGTACCCCTTCCTGCGGCACGCTTCATGCATCTCTTTCAGGCGCGGCGAGATGCGGCGGTCAGGTCAATGTACTGCTCCTTCACGCTTACGCTCAAGTGCTTTTGCCGGCATGCCATTTCAGGGAGATAAAAATGAAGCGACTCGCTCAGCACATCGGATTACTCGCTATCGCCTTCATGGTCGCAGCGCCGTCTGTCGCGCGCGCCGATGTCGTGCTGATGGGGAGCGATTATTTCGAGACAATTCCGGACACGTTTTTCCTGCCGCTCACACAACCCCCTCTCAACCTGCCCAGCGGCGCTTTGGCCGGATTGCCGATCGGGCCCGGATCGACCGACACCATAGTACGGCGTCTCGACGATTGCATGATCGGCATGGCCGTGCCCGGCAGCCAGTGCGTGATTCCCATAGAAATGGTGGCGCTGTCGCTGGTGTCTGTAGTCAACCCGATGGTGGTTCTGCGCGAGTCGCCGACTCAGCAGAGCTTTGGTCAGATGACCATCATCAGCGATGGCAGCGGCAGTGGCGGGACTTTCGATTCCTTTTTCGACATTTTTGTCGACTTGTCGATCGATGGCGGCATGAATTTCATGCTGCTGGGCCCGCCGATTCACCTCGAATCCTCGGGTACCTCATGGACGACGCAGCCCCAGGGGATTGTCGTCCCGGGACCGGTAGGAGATGGCGAGGCAAATCTGCACGTCAATCCTGGCGTTTGCGCGGGCCTGTATGCCGGCATGCCATGCTTTGACTTTTTCGTGGCGGGCCAGGTGACCGAGAGCCACCCGCTGCTAGGCCAGCATACCGCGCGCTCGGCGGTGCCTGAACCGGGTACCCTGGCTTTGTGCGGGCTCGCCCTCTGGCTCCTGGCGCGGCGTCGCAGCCGGCCTCAGGGCTGACCGGCCAGTTCGCGCCGCACGATTGCGGCTCCCTCGACCATCGCCACCATCTTGCCGTAGGCGACCTCGCGGGGCAGGTACTTCATGCCGCAGTC
>JBJXGS010000200.1:0-16674 GCA_046160545.1 Burkholderiales bacterium | reverse complement strand
GTCGAACTCGGCCTTGAGGGCCGCGTAGCCAGCCGGGGTGATGTAGTTCTTGGTCCCTGGAGGCAGGGGCGGCAGGGCGAGCGACTCGGCGTCGTCATCGGCCGCCTCGTCCGTCGACTCCTTGGTGAATGCCTTGCTCACGGACTGTTATTCTTGTGGCTCGCGTTGCTTGGACGTGAATTCTACTGCCCGCCCCCGATGAAGCCGTCGATCTTGTCGTTCTTGCTCGCTGTCCTGACCTTGCTCGCGGGGGCAGCGTTCGCCCAGTCGGCGCTGCCGCCTGGGGTCATCGCCGGCCCGGCCATGGGGGGCATATCGGAGTACCGGCTGGCGAACGGCTTCACGGTCCTGCTGCTGCCCGATCGCTCGCAACCGCTGGTGACGACCAACATGACCTATCTGGTCGGCTCGCGCCACGAAGGTTATGGCGAGGCCGGCATGGCGCACCTGCTCGAGCATCTGCTTTTCAAGGGGACGCCGGAGCGGCGCGAGACGCGCACCGCCCATGTCGGCCCGCGAGCGACGGTACCCGGGCCCGCCACCACGGTCGCCCTCGGGCGCCGCGACATCAAGCGCGAGTTCGTTGCTCGCGGCGCGCGCTGGAACGGCACGACCTACTACGACCGCACCAACTATTTCCTCACCTTCGCCGCGACCTCCGACAACCTCGACTGGGCGATCTCGCTCGAAGCTGACCGCATGGTCAATTCCTTCGTCACCCGTGAGGATCTGGACAGCGAGATGACGGTGGTGAGAAACGAGTTCGAGTCCGGCGAGAACAGTGCGGCGCGCGTGCTCATGCAAAAGACCGCCAACGCCGCGTACGAGTGGCACAACTATGGCCGCGCAGTCATCGGCAACCGTTCCGATATCGAGAACGTGCCCATCGAACGGCTGCAGGCTTTCTACCGCACCTACTACCAGCCCGACAACGCCGTGATGGTGATCGCCGGCGACTTCGACCCGGCCGCCGCTCTCGCGCTGGTCGCCACGCGCTTTGGCGCCATTGCAAAGCCGGCACGCCCCTTGCCACGCACCTATACGCAGGACGCGGCGCAGGATGGCGAGCGCGAGGTCGTGCTGCGACGCCTGGGCGAAAACCAGATTCTCACGGCGCTCTACCACGCACCACCGGGAACGCATCCGGACTACGCGGCCTTCGACATCCTGGCCCAAGTGCTTGGCGATACTCCGACCGGGCGATTGCACAAGGCCCTGGTTGAGACCCGGCTCGCCACCGGCGTCGGCGGCGGTGATCGCATGCTGGCCGAGCGCGGAGCACTGGCGTTTTCCGCGACCGCGCCCAGGGATGCAGCACTCGCCCCCTTGCGCGAAGCCTTCCTCGCGACCATCGAGAACCTCGCGGCCAACCCGGTCACCGCGGACGAGGTCGCGCGCGCGCGCCAGAAGATGCTCACGCAGATGGATGTGATCATGACGCGCACCCAGCAGTTCGCGACGCAACTGTCGGAATGGATCGCCTTGGGTGACTGGCGCTTCTTTTTTCGCTACCGCGACCATTTGAACGCGGTCACCGCCGAGGCCGTCAACGCGGCGGCGCGCTCGCACCTGATCCGCAGCAACCGCACGCTCGGCATCTTCGTGCCCGAGAGCACGCCGCCGGCGCGCGCCCTGGTGCCGCCGCCGCCCGACCTCAAGGCCGCGCTCAAGGACTATCGCGGGCCGGCGGGTATTGCCTCTGGTGAAGGCGAGGCCTTCGACCCGGCGCCGGCCAGCATCGATGCGCGCACGCGCCGCTTCACCCTCGCCAACGGGCTCAAGGTCGCGCTACTGCCCAAGAAATCGCGTGGCGGAATGGTCAGTGCCTCGCTCGGCTTCCAGTACGGCACCGAGGAATCCAAGGCAGGGCGCGCGCAGGCCTGCGGCTTCACCGGTGCCATGCTGATGCGCGGCACGCGCTCGAAGTCGCGCGAAGAGCTGCGCAACGAGATCACGCGCCTGCGCGCCAACCTCAACGTCGGCGGCACCGGCGCCAGCGTCGAAGTGCCGGCGGCCGGACTTGCCGAGAGCCTGAAGCTGATCGCAGAGGTACTGCGCCAACCGCGCTTCGACGCCGGCGAGTTCGAGCAATTGAAGCGCGCCGCGCTGGCCGGCATAGAGACCGGGCGCAGCGACCCTGCTTCGCGTGCCGGCGTGGCACTGGCGCGGCACCTCAATCCCTACGCGCGTGGTCACTGGGGCTACGCATCGACGATCGAGGAACAGATCGAGGACACGCGTGGTGCCACGCTTGAAGCGGCGCGCGCCTGCCACGCCGACTTCTTCGGCCTCTCGCACGCCCAGCTCGCCATCGTCGGCGATTTCGACGAGACAGCGGTTCGCCCTTTGCTTGAGGAGCTTTTCGGCAGCTGGACAAGTCCGCGCCCCTACGCGCGCATTCCCAACCGGGTGCGCGCGGCGCCGGCGCTCAACGAAAATCTTGCCGCGCCTGACAAGGCCAATGCGACGCTGCGCGGCGTGCTCGTGCTGGACGCACGCGATGACGATCCCGACTATCCCGCGCTGGTACTGGCCAACTACCTCTTCGGCGGATCGATCGACGCGCGCCTGGCCGCGCGCATCCGCGAAAAGGACGGCCTGTCCTACAGCGTCGGCTCGGGCCTCTCGGTGTCGAGCTTCGACCGCTTCGGCCAATGGAGTGTCTCGGCCATTTTCGCGCCGCAGAATCGCGCGCGGGTGGAGGCAGCGCTCATGGAGGAGATTGCCCGCGCCCGCACGCATGGTTTCAGCGAGGAGGAAGTCGCCCGCGGCAGGCAGGGGCTGCTGTCGAATCGCCGCATCGGTCGCGCCTCGGATGGCGCCCTGGCCGGCAAGCTTTCGAGCGATCTCTTTCTCGGTCGAACGCTGGCCTGGGATGCAGCCCTCGAGGCACGCTTGGCTGCGCTGACTGCCGCCGAGGTGAGCGCGGCTTTCGCACGCCATATCGACCCCGCGCGCCTGAACCTGGTCAAGGCCGGCGATTTCCGCTGAGTCGCGCTCGGCTGGGCCGCGACGGATCGAACGAATCAGGCCGGCTCGGCCTGAAGGTTCCGGAGCGCAGCTTCGGCCGCCAGATACCCCTCGCGAATGCCGGTGATCATGCCTTCCAGGCCCTCGGCATCACGCGCATGCCCAGCCACCTCGAGTCGCCGCGCCAGTTCAGCTACTCCGATGGCCCCCAGGTTGGCGCTCGCACCCTTGAGGCTGTGTGCCACGCGCGCCAGGCGCTCGAAGTCGCCCGCTGCCGCCGCAGCGGCAATCTCATCAATGCGCTGCGGACCCTGGGTCGTGTACAGCTCGATGAATTCGGCCAGCACGGCGCGTGTGTCGTCCAGACCGATCAATTCGTCAACCTGGGCCATGTCGAGGACCTGATCGGTGGCCGGGGCAGCCACCGCCGACAGGGTCCCGGCGGGCACCGCGACCGCCGCAGCCGCGGCCGCGTCAGTGTCGCGCCGCGCCAGGAATTGCGCAGCACGCCCGAGCGCAGCGGAGAGCACCTGAATTTGCACCGGTTTGGCGATGTAGTCGTGCATGCCGGCGGCGAGACAGATTTCGCGATCACCACTCATCGCGTTGGCGGTCATCGCGATGATGTACGGGCAATGCTGTGCCGGCAGTGCAGCGATGATGCGGCGCGTGGCCTCCAGCCCGTCCAGCTCCGGCATCTGCACGTCCATCAGGATGCAGTCGTACTCGCCCGAGAGCGCCGCCTCGACCGCGCGCGCGCCGTTGTCGACGGTGGTCGCGGTCTTGCCGTGGCGTTCCAGCATGCGCAAAGCAATCTTGCGATTGATTTCGTTGTCCTCGGCCAGGAGGATGCGCAGTGCGCCGGTATAGGCCTGCACG
Organism: Burkholderiales bacterium; assembly: GCA_046160545.1. Taxonomy (GTDB): domain Bacteria; phylum Pseudomonadota; class Gammaproteobacteria; order Burkholderiales; family JAEUOS01; genus JAEUOS01. Next base: position 12,825 of record JBJXGS010000200.1, on the reverse strand, counting down.
CGCTCCGGCGGCGGGACAGACTCCGGCCCCGTGAGGTGGAATGGACGCTCCGGGGCGAGCGCGTCGAGCAGTGCGCTGAACAACTGTGTCTGCCGCACCGGCTTGGGCAGGAAAGTCGCGATCCAGTGGTCGGGCACTTCACGGCCTTCGACGACCTCGGAGCGCGGTCGTGGCGAAACCACGATGACAGGCAGGCGCACGCGATTGAGTTTGCGATGTACGGCCACTTCGCGCGCCAGATGGATCGCGTCCATGCTGCCTTGCAGAAGGTCACAGATGACCACATCGAATGGCGCGCGCGCCGCATGCGCCGCGGCGATCGCCTCGAGAGCCTCGTTTGTCGCGGCTACGCCGACCGTCCACAGGCCCCAGCGCTCGCAGCTTGCGGCCAGCGCCCGTGCAAGGCTTGCGTTGTCCTCGACGATCAGCGCGCGTCGACCCGCGATCAGCCCGATTTCTCCGGCGCGCCGGCGATCGCCGCCACCCGCCGGGGCGCGCCGGGTACGCATGCAGAAGGTGAACGTTGAGCCGTGGCCGACTTCGCTTGCCACCGCAATGCTGCCGCCCATCAGCGAGGCCAGGCGCTGGCTGATCGCCAGGCCCAGTCCGGTGCCGCCGTACTGGCGGGTGGTCGAGGTGTCGACCTGGGTGAAAGGCGTGAACAGGCGGGCCAGCTTGTCCTGCGGAATGCCGATGCCGCTGTCGCGCACCGCGAAGGACAGCGTGCAAGTGTCGTCGTCGACCCCCGCGGCGGCCCCCTCTCCAGAACACGCGACGTGGATCTCGCCTGCGGCGGTGAACTTCACGGCGTTGCCGATCAGATTGAGCAACACCTGACGCACACGCGTCACGTCGCCGTAGACGCGCGCCGGCAATTCCGCGCCGAGCTCGTAAACAAGTTCCAGCCCCTTGGCGCGTGCGCGCTCGGAGACCAGGTCGAATGCCTCCTCGATGACGGTGGCGACCTCGAAGGGAACATCCTCCAGGTCCATGCGCCCGGACTCGATTTTGGAGAAGTCAAGGATGTCGTCGATGAGCGTGAGCAGCTGCCCCCCCGATAGTCGGATGGTCTCGACGTAGTCGCGCTGCTCGGCATTGAGGACCGTGTCTGCCAGGAGACCCGCGGAACCGATCACGCCGTTGAGCGGCGTGCGGATTTCGTGACTCATGGTCGCGAGGAAGGTCGACTTCACCTGGGCCGCGTCGAGGGCACGCAGGTTGGCGTCACGCAGGGCGAACTCGGCGGCCTTGCGCGCCTCGATGTCGATGATCGCCCCGGTCAGCCGCACCGCGAAGCCGGCGGCATCGTAGCTGGCCTTGGCGCGCGCATTGACCCACACCCAGCTGCCGTCCTTGCGACGCATTCGGTATTCCAGGTCATAGGGGGCGCCGTCGCGTATCGCTGCTTCGCGCGCTCTTCGCACCGCCTCGCGATCCTGCTCATGATCGCGCTCCGGGTCGCGTGCGTGCACGCTCATGTCGTCCTCGGGTGCATAGCCCATGATTCTGCGATAGCGCTGCGAGTAATACACCTGGCCGGTCACGAGGTCGTCATCCCATACGCCGGCCTGCACGGATTCGATCACCAGCTCCAGCTGTTCGCGCTGCCGCTCCAGTCCGAGTTGCGCTACGCGCCGTTGCGTGATGTCGAGAATGGAGCCGGTGAAGCGCACCGGATGCCCGTCGCCGTCGAGACTCGCCAAGCCGCGGCCGCTGACCCACAGGTAGGTTCCGTCGGCGCACCGCAGCCGGTACTCGCAGTCGAAATAGGGTTGCGCGCCGCTGAAGTGCGCCTCGCGTGCCGCCTCGACCCGGGCACGGTCCTCCGGGTGCACCAATTCGCTGCGCGCACCTGGCAACCCGCCTGCATCGCCCGGCGCGTAGCCCAGCATTTCGTAGTAGCGCGGTGAAAAGTAGGCGTTGCCGTCGGGCCACTGGATGTCCCAGACTCCGGCCTGCGCCGACTGGTTGACCAGAGCCAGCTGCTCGCGTTGTGCCTCGTTCTGGGCGGTCAGTCGCTTGGTCTCGGTGACGTCGGTGATCGTGCCCAGGATGCCGGCAACCGCACCGCCGGCGCGCCGCATCGCAGCCTTGTTTACAACCACATCGAAGATGGTACCGTCGGCGCTTTGCAGAGTGGTCTCGATGCGTGCGCCGGACTCCCGATCCTGCAACAGCGCCTCGTCCTGGTCGCGGTACATCTGTGCCTGGCCCGGATCGAAGAGTTCGGTCGCCGGTCGTCCGGTCCAGGCCGCGCGCTGCGCGCCGGTCATGCGCTCCCAGGCCAGATTGAACTGCGCGAAGTTACCCGCTGCGTCGGTTCTGAAAATGGGGTTCGGGTTCGACTCGATCAGGTCTTCGGTCAGGCGCACCTGATCTGACAGCGCCGCGGTGGACCTCTCGGCAATCTCCTCGGCGCGGCGCCGCGTGCGTGCCGTCGCCCGCAGCAGCAGAAAAAACAACAGCGCGCCGAGCGTGCCCAGCCCGAGCACGGTCTCGGGAACACGACTGGCCAGGTGCTCTTCGAGCGCCGGGGTCGAGGTGAAACTCAGGCGCCAGCGCCGGCCGCCGGCCTCCACCTGGCGTTCCGCGACGTGTCGCGCCACTCGCGAGGCAACCCGCGCGCTTTCAAAGAGCACCTTGCCACCATCGACCTCGACCACTTGCAGGCTGACACCGCCAAATTCGTCACGCACCAGGTCCGCGGCCATCTCGTCGACGCGAAACTGCAGGAAAACCACGCCTTCCATGCGGCCGGCCTTGACGATCGGCAGCAGCATCATGGCGCCCGGACCGTCGCCACCGGGCCCCGGGACTCCGTCTATGCGGGCACTCAAGACCGCGCGCCGCGAGCGCACCGCGCGCTCGATCGCCTCCGCCAGCACCGGGTTGCCCAGCAGGTCATCGCCCAACGCCACGCGCGGCGGCGCCCGCAAGGTCTCGAGCACTGTCACCTGCGCACGCGGCGCCGCGCCGGGAACGGTGGCAAGTGGCGCGAAGCCGAAGGCCACGAAGGAATCGCGGCGGTCACGCAAACCCAGCGAGCCGATATAGGACGACCAATCGCCCTGGCTGACCGTCGCCTTGGAGATGAACAACGCGCCGGTACCGCGCAGAACGATCTCGAATCGATCCAGCGCCGCATCGAGGTCGCGCATCTTGCGCGCGACCAGCTGCTCAAAGCCGTGCTGGCCCGCGCTGCGCTCTGCGGCCTCCATCCAGGTGGCCACGCCGGCAGTCAGCCCGAGTGCACCCGCAAGCACCAGCCAGGGAACCGATGTACGCCAACGCATTGCTACATTGTAGGGCCGCCGCGGCGTGCCTTGCGCGCCGCCCTCGCAGCGGGGTCGGCAGCAGCAGCCGATGTGGCGCAGCGCCGTCCGCGCGTTAGCCAGGCTCGGCGGCCAGCCCGGACGCAATGACCTCGTCGATCAGGTCGTTGGCTGTTGCATAGCGGTCGACCTGCTTCTTGGCCATCATGCGGTCGACCACCGGCTGGAAGCGCACCAGGGGCTCGGGCAGGCGCGGGATCGGCGCGTTGACATGCTGGTACATGAGTGCCTGGGCATTATCGGCCTGGAACGGCCGGTGCCCGATCAGCATCTCGAAAAACACGATGCCCAGGCTGTAAATGTCGGTACGCTGGTCCACCGGCAGTCCGAGGGCCTGTTCCGGCGCCAGGTAATACGGCGTGCCGAAGACCTCGCCGTGCTTGGTGCGCTGGATGTCCGAGTTGGTGTTCTTGGCAATGCCGAAGTCGGCCAGGGCCAGGGAACCGTCGGCGCGGATCATGACGTTGTCAGGCTTCATGTCGCGATGCACGATGCCCTGCGCATGCACCGCGGTCAACGCGCCGGCAATCTGCAGCAGGATGGCCACCGCCACCGGTGCCGACAACTGGCGCGCAATCAGTTCGCGCAGGTCACCACCAGGAAAGTACTCCATGGCGATGTAGGCGTAGGAGTCGGTGAAGCCCTGGTGGTAGATGCGCGCAACGTTGGGATGGTCGATCTGCGAAACCAGCGCGAACTCCTGGATGAAGCGCTGCATCATCTCGTTACCGTCTTCGTCGTCGGCAGCCGGAATGGGCAACAACTTCAGGACGTGCTGGGCGCGGGTCTCGAGTTCCTCAGCCAGGAACACCTTGGACATTCCGCCTTCGCCGAGCTTGCGGATCATGCGGTAGCCGTCGATGGTGATCGGTCCGTCCTCGGGCGGCTTGCGCACCTTGGGCGGTGCCGGCACCGCGGGTGCGGGCGGCGGTGGCGGCGTGGCGTCGAGCGGCCTTCCGGCGGCGATGATCGCGGAATTCGACGCAATCGCGTCGACGATCATCTGGTAGAACGACGTGTCGGCGCCGGGACGCGCGGTAAGGCCGGTGATCTCGACGATGTCGACCGCTCCGGTGCGGCCCTTGACGGTCAGCTGACCGCTGCGCCCCGGAATGAAGCGGCGCCCGGCCGACTTGACTGAGGCGCGGCTGGCGACGATGCTCCAGCCGAGTTCCTTGGTCTTGCCCTCCAGGCGCGAGGCCAGGTTGACCGTATCGCCGATGACCGTGGTCTCGGTCGCCTCACCCGAACCCATGCGGCACACCGAGACATCCCCGGTGTGTATCCCGACCCCGATGGAAAATTCAGGCAGGTTGCGCGTCGGGTGCTTTTCGCGGATCCAGGGCTTGAAACGATGCGCCGCCAGCACCATCAGCACCGCGGCCTTGAGCGCGCGCTCGGCATGGTCGTCGCTGCCAGATCGTGCATCGAACATGGCAACCAGTCCGTCGCCCAGGAACTTGACGATCCAGCCCGCCTGGTCGAGGATGGGCTCGCAGGCCTGGCTGAAGAACGCGTTGAGGAACTCGACCACCTGCTCGGGCTCCAGCGCCTCCGACATGGTGGTGAAGTTGCGGATGTCGGCAAACAGGATCGTTCCGTAGACAGTCTCGCGGGTGGTCGCCGCGCGCACATCCGGCGGCGAGCGCTCTTCCATCGAGGTCAGGTGCGATGTCAGGTCGAGCGAGCGTTTGGGACGCGCGCGCGCAGGTGGGCGGGCCTGCGGGCGCGGCACGCCCGGAATGCCGCTCGGCCCGGTTTCCGGTCCGATAGCGGTCGACGCGCCCTGCGCCGCGGCCCGCAGATTGGCTGCGGCCTTGATATCGGTACCCGACAAGGTGGCATGCACGCCGGACTGACGATTGCCTTCCATGCGCTTCAGACGCCCGGTAATCGCGTTCAAGAGTTCGCTGCGCTTGACCGGCTTGTGCAGGAAATCGTCCGCGCCCAGATTCATGCTCTTGCGAAAACTCTCGCGATCGTCCATGGCGGTGAGGAAAATCACCGGGATCGATGCGGTCTGGTCGTTGGCACGCACTGCGGCCAGCATGCCAAAGCCGTCCATGTTCGGCATCTGCACGTCGGAAATGATGATGTCGGGCAGACGGCTTACAGCCATCTGCAATCCCTGCAGCCCGTCGGAGGCGGTCAATACCTCGTGGTTGGCGGAGGTCAGGTGCAGGCGCACCAACTCGCGTATGGTCGGATCGTCCTCGACAACGAGTATGTTCGCCACAGCCAATTGGAGGCAGTTCAGGCGCCCGGCATCACCGGACAACGGCGCAAGTCTAGAACCCCGCGCACGCCAACAACGCGCCGAAAACCGCCGCTTCCCCCCACGACATCAAGCTATGGATTGTAGCAACCCGCATGCCCCGGGCACGGATTCGCATCCGGAAAACTTGTGTTAACTGGCGCCACGCCCGTTCAAGCAGACCCGGCCGTCGCGGCTTGGTCAGGGTGTACTGGCGGAGAGACGGGGATTCGAACCCCGGATAGGCTATTAACCTATACACGCTTTCCAGGCGTGCGACTTAAACCGCTCATCCATCTCTCCGGAAGCCTTCATTTTAGCATTCGCACCCTCATGCGAGAACGCGAAAAAAAACCCCGCTCTTCATGCGAAGAGCGGGGCTGATTCGAACACTGGCGTACAGGTCAGCCCTGCACGCCGGCGCCGCGACCGGAAATATCAGGTCGCCTGGGTGTCGATGTCGCCCTTCAGGTGCGGATAACGCACGTGCTCGATCAATTCCTGGGTCTTGGCCGTCGGTGCCGGCGTCAGATAGCTCAGGATGATGATGACAGCAAAACCAAGCGGCACGCCGAAGACACCCGCCGAGATCGGCTGGATATCCCACCAGATGTTGTCGGCCACCGGCGAGGTGACGCCGAAGACGCCGCGCATCCAGGGCTGGGTTGTCGCCATGTAGTAGAAAGTGACGATTACCCCGGCCAGCATGCCGGCACAGGCCGCGATCGACGTGGCGCGCTTCCAGAAGATTCCCAGCACCAGTGCCGGGAAGAATCCGGCCGCCGCCAGCGAGAACGCCGCTGACACCAGGAACAAGATGTCGGCCGCCTTCTGCGACGCCACCCAGGCTGCCAGCAATGCCACCACCAGCAACAGAACCTTGGAGATGGTGACGCGCCGGGAAGTCGGGGCTTGGGGATCGATCATCTTGTAGTACAGGTCGTGCGACAGGGCATTGGCGATGGTCAACAGCAGACCGTCCGCCGTCGACAGCGCCGCAGCCAGACCGCCTGCCGCCACCAGCCCCGAGATCACATAGGGCAGGCCGGCGATCTCCGGGGTTGCCAGCACGATGATGTCGCCGCCGATGGCAATCTCCGCCAGCTGCACGATTCCGTCCTTGTTGATGTCAACCACCGACAAGAGGCCCGGATCCACCTTCTGCCACGACGCGACCCAGGCCGGCAGCTTGGTGAATTCCGAGCCGACCAAGAGCGTGTAGATGTCGAACTTCGCCAGGACCGCCAGGGCGGGCGCAGTGAAGTAGAGCAGGAAGATGAAGAACAGCGACCAGGCCACCGATTCGCGCGCCTCCTTGACCGAGGGGGTCGTGTAGTAGCGCATCAGGATGTGCGGCAATGCGGCCGTGCCCACCATCAGGCAGAAGATCAGCGCCAGGAAGTTCTTGCGCGAAATGTCCCGCGCCTTCTCGTCCTTGCCCGGGAACACCGCGGCGTGCGGCGTCGGCGGATTGGCCCGCGCCGCAACCCCTGCATCCTTGGTCCAGGCGGCCTTGGCGGCTGCTGCATCCTTGGGAAAGTCGCGCACCGCCTTCTCGGCCGCGTTGACCTGCGGCTGTGGAGCATTGGCGGACTTCAGGTCGTCGAGCGCCTTGGTGACCTTGGCGCGTTCGGTGTCAAGCGACGCAGGCAGGCCCTTGACCTTCTCCTGGGCTGCCTTGGCGCGATCCGCGAAGATCTGCCTGACTTCCTTCTCCTTGGGGTCATTGAGCAGCTGTTTTTCACGCTCGGTTACCTTCTGCAGCGTGTAGCCGTAGACGAACTGCGGCAACGGAATGCCGGTGTGCTTGACCGACAGCCAAACCACCGGGATCATGTAAGCCACGATCAGGATGATGTACTGGGCCACCTGGGTCCAGGTCACCGCCTTCATGCCGCCCAGGAAAGAACACACCAGGATGCCGCCCAGGCCGAGGAACACGCCCAGTTCGAATGACACACCGGTCAATCGCGTGGTGATGAGCCCGACGCCGTAGATCTGCGCCACAACGTAGACGAACGAGCACAGCACCGCACAGAGAATACCGATGAAGCGCGCCGTATTGCCGCCGTAGCGTTCGCCCAGGAAGTCAGGAATCGTGAACTGCCCGAACTTGCGCAGGTAAGGGGCGAGGAACAGCGCCACCAGAACGTAGCCGCCGGTCCAGCCCAGGATGAAGGCCAGGCCGCCATAGCCGGTGAGGTACAGCGTACCGGCCATGCCGATGAACGACGCTGCCGACATCCAGTCCGCACCGGTCGCCATGCCGTTGAACATGGCCGGCACGCGCCGTCCGGCGACGTAGTATTCGGACGCCTCCGAGGTGCGGCTCATGATGCCGATGCCCGCGTACAGGCCGACGGTGCCAAGCAGGAAGATATAGCCTATCCATTGCCGCGTCAGACCCATTTGCTCGAGAATCGCCAGCACCACCACGAAGACGACAAAGCCGCCCGTGTACCAGGTGTAGGCTCCCTTGAGCTGCTTGAGGAACGCCGAGCGTTCCGCTCTAGAACTTGCCATTTTTTTGTCTCCTCGGGTTCAGTCGTCGCTTTCGGCGACACCGTACTCTTCATCGAGTTGGTTCATCTTCCGCGCGTAGTACCAGATGATGGCCACGTAGATGATCAGCGACCCCTGTGCGCCCATGTAGAACGACAGCGGCCAGCCAAAGAACGTGATGGCGGCCAGGTCTTGTGAGAAATAGCCGACGATGAACGTGGCCGCGAACCAGATGAAAAGGAGCACACCGGTGATCCGCAGATTGCGGGACCAGTACTCCTGGTGTCTGGCAGAGATCTCGATTGACATATTCCCTCCTCTTGATTGATGTTGCCGAAAAAACTTCCCTACAACTCCAAAAAATCTATGCGGGCGTGGCCGGCGACGCGCCAACGATGGCGGCCTCTTGCTGTTCGCCGCGAGCTTGCTGTTGCTCCTTGAGCTTTGCGATATCGCGGTCTATCAGATACGCGATGCGCGGGTTGAACTTGACCACGTGCCGCCGCAGTCCGTCGAGCTCGGAGGTCTCTCCCAGAACATGATGGGTCATGCCCAGCTGATACCAGGCCGGGAGGTTGCGCGGCGCGATGCGCACCACCTCGGAGAAAGCGCGCTTGGCCTCCGCATGACGCAAGGCGCGCACGTGGATCAGGCCCATGCCATACCAGGCGCGGTCCAGGTCGGGATTGATCGCGAGCGCGCGCTCGAAATGGCGCACCGCCTCGTCGGTCAGGCCCTGCTGGTCGCACACCCAGCCGACGTTGAAAAGGGCGATGGCATCGTCGGGTTTGAGGGCCAGCGCACGCTCGAATTCGGCGCGTGCCCAGGCACGATCACCCATGAGCCCGCGCACGTGGCCCTGCGCCATGATGGGCGCGGCCGCATCGGGCGAGCCGCGCAACATTTTCTCGATGTCGGCATAAATCTCCAGCGCCCGCTCGTAACGCTTGAAGCGCACCGCCAGACGCGCAGTCAGCGACAGGTAGGAGATCAGAAGCGATTTCATCGCGGCGCCGCCGGACCCGAAGTGCCGGCGCGGTGTCGCGCCAGCTGCTCGCACGCGGTGTGCTCAAGCGATTCCGCGCACAGATTGACCTTGGCCATGCCCAGCCCCAGCCAGAGAAAGAGCAGGATGCCGAAGGCGGCGAATGGCAGGTGCCGGTCAAGCACGAAAGGTGGGGCGAGGACGCGCATCAAGCGCACCAGAGGCTGGGTCCCTTTGACGAAGAGCTGGTAGACAAAATTGCCCTGCAACTTTTGCGGCGCGGGCAGGAAAAAAAGCGCCAGCGTGCCGCGCGCGATGAAAAGCATCAAGGCCACCTCGACAATGGCCTTCATCACCTGCACCACGAACAGCGCATCCATGCTGCTTGTCTCCTCTGGCCGCAACGCATTCCAAAAACGCGTCCCTTGGCGCTCCTCGCGCCCCCGATTCGGCACGCTCTACGGCGCGTCCGACGGGTCGTCCTCCCGCAAATTGCTATATGGCCTTTTTCAACTGCTCGAGAATCGCCGGATTCTCAAGCGTCGAAACATCCTGCGTGATTTCCTCGCCGCGGGCGATCGTGCGCAACAGACGGCGCATGATCTTGCCGGAGCGGGTCTTGGGCAGGTTGTCTCCAAAGCGGATTTCCTTGGGCTTGGCGATCGGGCCGATCTCGCGCCCGACCCAGTCGCGCAGCTCCCGGGCCATGGCTTTGGCCTCTTCCCCTTCCAGGCGCCTGCCCTTGAGGACCACGAACGCAACCACTGCCTCGCCGGTCATGTCATCCGGGCGTCCGACCACGGCAGCCTCTGCCACCAGCTTGCTGTTGGCCACCAGCGCGGACTCGATTTCCATGGTGCCCAAACGGTGTCCGGACACGTTGAGCACATCGTCAATGCGCCCCATGATGGTGAAGTAGCCGGTCTCGCGGCCACGCACCGCGCCGTCACCGGCCAAGTACAAATTACCGCCCAATTCGGGAGGGAAGTAGGTCTTGCGATAGCGCTCCGGGTCGCCCCAGATGGTGCGCAGCATCGACGGCCAGGGTTTCTTGACCACCAGGATGCCGCCACTGCCGTTTTCAACGTCGTGCCCGGTCTCGTCGACGATTGCCGCAAAGATGCCGGGCAGCGGCAGGGTGCAGGACCCGGGCACCAGCGGGGTCGCCCCGGGCAGCGGCGTGATCATGTGCCCGCCGGTCTCGGTCTGCCAGAAGGTGTCGACGATCGGGCAGCGGCCGCCGCCGACGTTCTCGTGATACCACATCCAGGCTTCGGGATTGATCGGCTCGCCCACCGAACCCAGGATACGCAACGAGCTCAAGTCGCGCTTGCCGGGGTGCGCGGCCGGATCAACGTCACAGGCCTTGATGAGCGAGCGGATCGCGGTGGGCGCGGTGTAGAAAACGCTGCACTTGTGGCGCGCGATCATGTCCCAGAAGCGCCCGGCGTTCGGGTAGGTGGGAACGCCCTCGAAGACGATCTCGGTCGCGCCGGCCGCCAAAGGTCCGTAGGCCACATAGGAGTGCCCGGTGACCCAGCCGATGTCGGCGGTGCACCAGAAAACGTCCGCGGGCTTGATATCGAAGGTCCACTTCATCGTCAGGAGCGCCCACAGCAAATAGCCGCCTGTCGAATGCTGGATGCCCTTGGGCCGCCCGGTCGAACCCGAGGTATAGAGGATGAAGAGCGGATGCTCGGCGCTGACCCATTCCGGCTCGCAGGTATCCGCCTGCGCCGCCTCGAGGTCGTGCAGCCATTTATCGCGGCCGGCGGTCATGGCGACAGCGCCGCCGGTACGCCGGTAAACGACGACATTCGTGACTGCCTCGCAGCCGCCCATGTCAAGCGCCTCGTTGACGATGGCCTTGATCGGCAATGCCTTGCCACCGCGCATCTGTTCGTCGGCCGTGAGAACGGCCACCGCGCCGGCGTCGATGATGCGTTCGTTAAGGCTCTTGGCCGAGAAACCGCCGAAGACCACCGAGTGGGTCGCGCCAATGCGCGCGCAGGCCTGCATGGCTACCACACCCTCGACGGTCATGGGCATGTAGATGATGACCCGGTCGCCCGACTTGATGCCCATGGCCTTGAGCGCGTTGGCCAGGCGGCACACGCGCGCCAGGAGCGCCTTGTAGGTAATCGGGGTGACCTGTCCGTCGTCGGACTCGAAGCGGATCGCCACCTTGTCGCCCAGTCCGGCGGCGACCTGGCGGTCCAGGCAGTTGTAGGAAGCATTGAGCTTGCCGTCCTCGAACCACTTGTAGAAAGGTGCGGACGAGGAATCCAGCACCTTGGTGAACGGCTTTTTCCACTCCAGGTGCTCGCGCGCCAGACGCGCCCAGTAACCCTCGAAGTCGCGCTCGGCCTCGGCAACCAAGGCCGCATAGGCGGGCATGCCCGAAATCGCCGCGCCCTCGATCATCGCCTTGGGCGGCGCAAATACCCGGGTTTCATTCATTACCGATTCAATACCTGCCATGACTTCCCGCTCCCTGCGCTCTGGGGAATTCCCCGGGTCTGGACACCCGCGGCGCGATTCTTCGCCCCCGACCTGACATGGTCCTGACAGCGCATGGCCCCACCAGCGCCAATCACGGCTGCACGCGACCGCACGCTAAACTAGAAGCTCCCTCTTACTCAATCCTTACAGAACACCCTGTTGACGCGCGGTTTCGATGTCGCGATGCAACATGTGTTCCTCAGGCGCCGCCGTGCCCACCACGATTCCCTTTTTGCGCGAATTTGAGCCTGCATACGGCACCCTTGTGCCGGTATCGCCACTGATCCGCCGCCTGGTCGCAGCCAACAGTGGCCCGTTCACTGCCTGGGGCACCGGGACCTATGTCATCGGCCACGGCCAGGTCGCCGTGATCGATCCCGGACCGGACGACCCGAAGCATATCGACGCACTGTTGGCAGCCCTGGGCACCGAAACGGTCACTGCCCTGGTCATCACCCACACGCACATGGACCATTCACCCGCGGCGGCGAAGCTCAAGCAACACTGGCAGGCACCGACGGTCGGCTGCGGCCCGCACGGCGCACGTGGCGACACCCTCGAAGCCGGCGCCGATTACGACTACCAGCCCGACCGGCAATTGAGCGATGGCGAGGCGGTAACCGGCTCGGGGTGGACCCTGCGCGCCGTGGCAACGCCGGGACATACCTCCAACCACCTGTGTTTTTGCCTCGAGGAAGAACACGCGCTCTTTACCGGCGACCATGTCATGGGCTGGTCGACGACCGTGATTTCCCCCCCCGACGGTGACATGTCGGCTTACATGCGCAGTCTGAACAAGGTCCTGACGCGTGGGGACGCAACCCTCTATCCGACCCACGGCGCCCCCATCACCCAGCCCAAACCCTTTGTCGAGGCCCTGATCGCGCATCGCCTCGAGCGCGAGGCCCAGGTGCTGGACTGCCTGGCCTGCGGAATCGCAGAGATTCCGGCCATGGTGGCGAAGCTCTACGCCGACGTGGACCCACGCCTGCACCGTGCCGCCGGCCGCTCGCTCCTGTCGCATCTCCTGAAGCTCATCGACGAGGGCCGCGTTCGCCGTGACGGCCAGTCCCAGGCCGCGCGCGACGACATTCAGGGACGCTTTTCCCTGGCGTGAGTTTTCTTCCCCTGATCGTGGTGATCGTGCTGGCGCACGCCACCTACACGGGCTGCCGCATCTCCCTGTCGTTGTACGCGCTGGAATTGCAGGGGGGCGCCTTCACTGTCGGCGTCCTGATGTCGCTCCTGGG
>JBJXGS010000199.1:0-29306 GCA_046160545.1 Burkholderiales bacterium | reverse complement strand
GGCGCAAAGGCGGTTGTTATAATCGCGCCCGCTGCGTTCCGCAGTCGCGTCCTTCCAGATGAAACTCATCGGCTCCAACAGCAGTCCGTTCGTGCGCAAGGTGCGCATCGTCATGGCCGAAAAGCGCGTCGACTACGACTACGTGCTGGCCAATCCCTGGGACGCGGCCAGCAATGTGCCGGAGTACAACCCGCTGGGCAAGGTGCCCTGCCTGGTCATGGACGACGGCGGTGCGGTGTTCGACTCACGCGTCATCGTGGAGTATCTGGACACTGTCAATCCGGTCAACAAGCTCATTCCAGCCTCGGGGCGCACGCGCGTCGAGGTACGTTGCTGGGAAGCACTGGCCGACGGCATATGCGATGCCGCGATCGTCGCGCGCCTGGAGGCAATGCGCCCGGCCAACCTGCAAAGCGCGGACTGGATTGCGCGCCACCTGGCCAAGGTGCGACTCGCGCTCGGCGCCGCATCGCGCGGACTTGCCGAGAAAGCCTGGTGCTGCGGCACTGCCTTTTCGCTGGCGGACGTGGCCACCGGAGTGGCGCTGGGCTATCTGGACTTTCGCTTTGCCGAGATCGGGTGGCGCGACGATTACCCCAACCTCGCCCGCCTCAACGACAAGCTGCAAAAGCGCGCGTCGTTCGTCGACACATTTCCCGCATAGCTTCGCACTGAGGGCAGCGCAAGCGCGGTTGCCCCCTTACGCGGTTGCTCGCTAAACGGCGCCGGCCGCGTCGATGATGCCCCCGCCCAGGCATATTTCTCCGTCGTAGAGCACGGCCGACTGCCCCGGCGTCACGGCCCATTGCGGCGCCGTGAACGCAAGCGAAAACGCGTCGCCCGCGGACGACTCGATACGACAGGCATGATCGACCTGACGATAGCGCGTCTTGCCGCCGTAGCCGCGGTCGCCGGATGGCGCATGCCCGGCGACCCAGGCGGCGTCGCGCGCGCGCAAGGTCGCGGCCTTGAGCAGCGCATGGTCGTGGCCGCGCACAACCGTGATGGTATTGGCCGCGACATCTTTGGCCGCCACATACCAGGGCAGGCCGCACTCGGCCCCACTTTCGCGGCGACCTCCGAGGCCTATGCCCTTGCGCTGCCCGATGGTATAGAACATGAGGCCCATGTGACGCCCGATCTCACGGCCTGATTCGTCAAGCATCGCACCAGGTTGCGTGGGCAGGTAGCGATTGAGGACCGCGCGAAACGGCCGCTCGCCGATAAAGCAGATGCCGGTGGAATCCTTCTTGGCGTGATTGGCAAGGCCTGCCTCCTCGGCAATGCGCCGCACCTGAGGCTTGGTCAGCCCGGCCAGCGGAAAGGCAACCCGCGAGAGCTGCGCCTGGGTCAGGCGATGCAAGAAATAACTCTGGTCCTTGGCAGCATCGGCTGCGCGCAGAAGTTCGTAGTGGCCGTCTTTAGACTCGCGCACCCCGGCATAGTGGCCGGTGGCGATGCGCGTAGCTCCCAGGGCCATGGCATGGTCGAGGAAGGCCTTGAACTTGATCTCCGCATTGCAAAGCACATCCGGATTGGGCGTGCGGCCGGCGGCATATTCACGCAGGAAATCGGCAAACACGCGATCCTTGTACTCGGCTGCGAAATTGACTGCTTCGAGGTCGATACCGATTACATCTGCGGCGGCCGCGGCGTCAACCAAATCCGCGCGCGTCGAGCAATACTCGTCATCGTCGTCGTCTTCCCAGTTCTTCATGAACAGGCCCACAACCCGATGGCCCGCACGCTTGAGCAGCAGCGCTGCAACAGCCGAATCGACCCCGCCGGACATGCCAACGACGATGGTTTCGCTCATCGCTTCACTGCGCCGCGGTGCTCGCGGCCGCAGGGTCGAAACCCGCCGTCCACGCCGCGAGCGGCACCACGGCGGCGGGTGTCCCTGGATCGAAAAACCAGCCGTCGACGGCGAAGCGATCCGCGGAGTCACGCTCGCCGATCGTCGCCGACCAGTGTTCGCCCAGGAACAGGAATGCGAAACGCAGCGCAGGCTCCCCGACGCGATGAAAGCGCAACATCCCGGCGCGCTCGAGGATCGCGAGAAAGGCGGTGCTATTGGTCGCGTGATCAATACAGTCCATGGCTCCTTCGAGATTGCGCTCGTCCAGGGAGTTGCGTCCACGATCACGCCAGATCGGCGTCTGTGTCGCGACGATCGCATACATGCGACCGATCGCGCGTCCGATCAACGCTCGTTCCCCGGCCGCATCTTCGCCTCGTTGCAGCAACGCGGCGAGTTCAGCCAGATCATGGGCCGAGAACGTCGCTGCGGCCTTGCGCGAACAACCGTAGTCGTAGCAGACCGCCACTGCTTCGGCACGCGCCAGCGCGCAAAGCGAGCAAAAAACGCAGGCCAGGAGGACACGCACCGTCATGTCATCAACGAATGGATCAGCTCGAGCGGCGCGCGTCGCCCCGACAGATGATCGTCGATGCACGTGAGCACCCAGGGACTGCGATGCTGCGCACGCGAGGCCGCGGCCTGGTCACGCGTACACCAGAGCGTGCGCACAATGCCGCGATCGAGCTCCCGCGCGGGATGCGGGCCCTCGGCATCACCGCAGAAGGCCAATCGCAAGTAGGTGACCGCGCCTCCCGTGTCGCGCCATTGGTAGATGCCCACCAGTGCCCTGGGAGTGAAGTGGCAGGCGGTCTCTTCGAGCGCTTCGCGCACAACCGCGTCGAGCAGGGTCTCACCGTCTTCCAGATGCCCGGCGGGTTGGTTGAGCATCAACCCGCGCTCGCCTTCCTCCTCCACGAGCAGGTATCGGTCGTCGCGCGCGATGACCGCGGCCACAGTGACATTAGGTTTCCAGCGCATGGATAGTCGCCGCCCGAGGCGGGCGGCCCCAAGGGAGGACAACCTGATTTTACGCGCGCGGAACGCGGCCGATCCGCGCCCGGCATTGCAGACGTGGCTACTTGCCGGCCCGTCCTTCGACTGCCGGCTTGCCGGGCGCCTTCTCGGCGCCGCCTGCCGCAGCCGCAGGCGCCCCTGCCTTCAAGCCAATCAGCGGGTCCGCCGCCGCCGCACTTGTGGTCGGCAGGCCCGAGCCCTTGACCTGGGTGGTATCGGCGCGCGCGTCGGGACGCCCCGGATTCTCGACTTTCTCGACCTTTTCCGTCTTTTCGCCACGACCCGGCTTGTCCGCAGCGCTGCCCGGCTTATCCTTGTCCGCCGGCTTGGGCGCCGCGGCCTTGGCGAGCGCCGGCGGCACGACCTCGATCTTGTTCGAGGTCATGTAGTCGTTCATTTCCTTCCAGCCGGCGAACACCTGCGCCTTGGCGGCGTCCGGGTTCATCGAATAACAGTCCTCGAGCGCCCGCCCGGCGTGGCGGCAGGCGCTGCCGACGGCGATCGCGTCGGCGTTGCGCGCCTTGGTACCGTCGAGCTCGGCGATCTGCTCGCAACCCGACAGCAGCGGCCAGGCGAGGCAGACCAGGAAGGGGCGCAGGGACATGGGTTAAATCGCAGGAAGGCAACTCTCCCTGCCAAGATACGTCCAAGGCGAGTGATCGAATCAGGCAAACAGACCCGGCAATACCCGTCAATTCGGCCCTCGCCCTAAGCCGCGCAGATACAGCCCGACGCTACTCCAGCTCGACCGCGCCGTTGATGTTCACACTGACGCTGGTCGCCCCGCCTTCGGCGGCCGGCGCAGGCACGCCGGCTTCGGCCATCGCCGCCCCGCGCGCCATCATCATCACCCGCGGCGGCGGCCCCGATGCGCCGGTACCCACGGCGATGCGCTGCACCTTGTAGGCGCGCGTGCCAAGCGCCTTTTGAGCGATCTCGGCGCGCACCCGAAACTTGGCGATCGCCTCGGCGATCAGTTCGTTCTCGGCCGCGGTACGGGCCTCGGTCGAGACCGAAAACCCCATATTGCCAAGTTGCATGAAACCCTGCAGCCTGCCGATCAGCGCCGTGCCGGCGGCGAAATCGCGGGTCTCCAGGCGCACCTCGGCTCGTCCGCGCCAGCCGCTGGGTTGGGTCGAGCGGGGCGGATACACCGGATAGGTCTGATTGTTCCCGGTGCGCAGCTTCACGTTCGGGAACTCGCGCGCAACTTTGACGGCCTCGGCGACGGCGCGGTTCAAAGCACCTGCCAATTGTTGCGGGTTGGCATTGGTCTCCTCGACATACAGTTGCGCCGCCAGCAGGTCGTTGGGCACCTCGCGCTGCGCTTCGGCAGAAAGCTCGACGACGTTGTAGCGCAGCGGCGCGGGCGTCTGTGCGTGTGCAAGACTGGGCCCGGTTGCGTACGCCAGCAGCGAAAGGAGCACCGGCCACGCCCTGCAAAGAGTGCAAATCGCCATGGGAAGCAGATCCGGGATATCGCGGAACGAAGTGATGAACCGCTATACTCTACTCGATCGTTCGCGCCCCCTTTGGTCGCAAACAATACCCAAAGCGCAGCATCGGCCGTGTTGGGGGGCCCATCCCGGCCGCGAGGAGGTTTGCCTTGAGAATCGGTATCCCGAAAGAGATCCGCGACGGCGAGACGCGCGTCGCCGCGACCCCTGAGACTGTCAGAAAGTACATTGCGGCCAAGCATGAGGTAATGGTCGAAATCGGCGCCGGCGCCGGCGCGAGCATCCCGGATGCGGACTATGCTGCGGCCGGCGCGCAGGTCGTACGTTCCTCCATGCTCTACGAAGCCGACATGATCCTCAAGGTGCGTCCGCCGCTGCCCGAGGAGCTCTCGCAGTACCACGCTGGCCAGGTGCTGGTCGGCACTCTGAATCGCTTCGACGTCGCCGGATTGGAAGCGCTGGCTGCCACCGGCGTCACCGGTTTCGCGCTGGAAGCCGCGCCGCGCATCACGCGTGCCCAGTCGCTCGATGTGCTCTCCTCGCAGGCCAACCTGGGCGGCTATATCGCTGTCCTGACCGCGGCCACCCATTACCCGCGCGTCATGCCCATGTTCATGACCGCTGCCGGCACCGTCAAGGCGGCGCGTGCGGTCATCATGGGGGTCGGCGTCGCCGGACTGCAGGCCATCGCCACCGCCAAGCGCTTAGGCGCCGTTGTCGAGGCCAGCGACGTGCGTCCGGCGACCAAGGAGCAGGTCGAATCGCTGGGCGCGAAATTCATCGACGTGCCCTTCGAGACTGACGAGGAGCGCGAAACCGCTCAAGGCGTCGGCGGCTACGCGCGACCGATGCCCGAGTCCTGGCTCAAGCGCCAGACAGCCCTGGTGGCCGAGCGCATCAAAGCTGCCGACATCGTCATCACCACAGCCTTGATCCCGGGCCGCCCGGCGCCGGTGCTGGTGACCGAGGAAATGGTCAAGACCATGAAGTCCGGTTCGGTCATTGTCGACATGGCCGCCGAGCAAGGCGGCAACTGCCCGCTGACCGAAAAGGACAAGGTCGTCGTCAAGCATGGCGTGACCATCATCGGCCACACCAACTACCCGGCGATGGTTCCGGCCGACGCCTCGGCGCTGTTCGCACGCAACGTGCTGGACTTCCTCAAGCTCGTCACCACCAAGGAAGGCGCGCTGGCGATCAACAAGGAAGACGAGATCGTTGCCGCCTGCCTCTTGACCGAGAACGGTCAGGTCGTCAAGAAAGCCTGAGGAACCGCCATGGAAGCCATTTCACCCACCGTCGTCAACCTGATCATTTTCGTCTTGGCTATCTATGTCGGCTACCACGTGGTCTGGAATGTCACGCCCGCGCTGCACACCCCGCTGATGTCGGTGACCAACGCACTCTCGGCGGTCATCATCGTCGGCGCCATGCTGGCCGCGGCGCTCACATCCAGTGAACTGTCGCGCTGGATGGGCACCGCCGCCGTCGCCCTGGCTGCGGTCAATGTATTCGGCGGCTTCCTCGTGACGCGCCGCATGTTGGAGATGTTCAAGAAGAAGGACAAGGGCGCCAAAGGGGAAGGCAAATGAGCCTCGACGTCGTCACCCTCCTCTACCTGGTCGCCTCGGTCTTTTTCATCGAGGCCCTGAAAGGCCTGTCGCACCCGACCACCGCGCGGCGCGGCAACCTTTTCGGCATGGTCGGGATGGCCATCGCCGCGTTCACGACCGTCGCCCTGATCGTCAAGCTGGCCGACGGCAAGACCGCGGGCCTGGCCTATGTGATCGGCGCTCTCCTGGTCGGCGGCACCGCCGGCACGATCATGGCCAAGCGGGTCGAGATGACCAAGATGCCGGAACTGGTCGCCTTCATGCACTCGATGATCGGCCTGGCAGCGGTGTGCATCGCCGTTGCGGTCGTGGCCGAACCCGCGGCCTTCGGCATCGCGGCAGCTGGTGCGCCGATTCCCTACGGCAACCGGCTCGAACTCTTCATCGGCACCTTCGTCGGCGCGATCACCTTCTCTGGCTCGGTGATCGCCTTCGGCAAGCTTTCAGGCAAGTACAAGTTCCGCCTGTTCCAGGGCGCGCCTGTCAT
Organism: Burkholderiales bacterium; assembly: GCA_046160545.1. Lineage (GTDB taxonomy): Bacteria > Pseudomonadota > Gammaproteobacteria > Burkholderiales > JAEUOS01 > JAEUOS01. The sequence continues at coordinate 22,874 of JBJXGS010000199.1, read as the reverse complement.
GTTCTCCGGCCAGCACGCATTGAACGCCATCCTGGGCCTGGCGATGCTCGGCACGGGCCTCTGGTTCACGGCGACCCAGGAATGGACGCCCTTCATCATCATGACCATCATCGCCTTTGTGCTGGGCGTGCTGATCATCATCCCCATCGGCGGCGCGGACATGCCGGTGGTGGTGTCGATGCTCAACTCCTACTCCGGTTGGGCGGCAGCCGGCATCGGCTTCTCGCTCAACAACTCGATGCTCATCGTCGCCGGCAGCCTGGTCGGTTCGTCCGGCGCGATCCTGTCCTACATCATGTGCAAGGCGATGAACCGCTCGTTCTTCAACGTCATCCTGGGTGGTTTTGGCCAGGAAGGCGGCGGCCCGGCCGGCAAGGCCGAAGCGCGTCCGGTCAAGAGCGGCTCGTCCGACGACGCCGCCTTCATGATGAGCAACGCCGAGACCGTCATCATCGTCCCGGGCTATGGACTGGCGGTCTCGCGCGCACAGCATGCGTTGAAGGAACTTGCGCACAAGCTCACCGAAAAAGGCGTCAACGTGCGCTATGCGATCCATCCGGTCGCCGGGCGCATGCCCGGGCACATGAACGTGCTCCTGGCCGAGGCGGAGATCCCCTACGACCAGGTCTTCGAGATGGAAGACATCAACCCGGACTTTCGCCAGACCGACGTGGTCCTGGTGCTGGGCGCGAATGACGTCGTCAATCCCGCGGCCAAGACTCCAGGCAGCGCGATCTTCGGCATGCCGATCCTGGAGACTCACCTGGCGCGCACGGTCCTGGTGAACAAGCGTTCGATGGCCTCCGGCTACGCGGGCCTGGACAACGAACTCTTCTACATGGACAAGACCATGATGGTCTTCGGCGACGCCAAGAAGGTGCTCGAGGACATGGTCAAGGCGATCGAGGCACTGTAGTCCGCGCACGCCGCCTGCACGGAGCGGCCTGGCGGCCCCTCTGCTCCGCGCGTCTGACCCCGGTCCGGGACCGCTGCAAGTTCACCGCTGGGAGTCGCCATGCTGCCCCCGATCCGCGTCTGGTCCCGTGCCGAAATCCTCAAGCGCAGCGCACGCTTTGCCGACCTGAAGGGCTTTTCCACCGGCCTGCAGGATTCGCACATCCCGGAAAGCTTAAAAACCACCTACAACGTCATCGGCTTCCAGACGCCCGAACACGCCGGCGAGGGCGGGGTCAATTCTCCGGTCGGTCGCGATGCGTCGATGAATTCCGCGATCCCGATCCAGGAGGGCTTCAACCTGGGTTTCGTCAAGTGCAAACCCGGCCGCGGCGTGCTGGCGCACAACCACGATACCAACGAGACCTTCGTCGTCATGAGCGGACGCTGGCGGGTGGAATGGAACGAAGGCGCGGACCGCGAAGCGCTGGAGGTCGGTCCGCTCGACACCATCTCCTTCCCGCCCGGCTGTGCGCGGCGTTTCGAGAACATCACGGCTGGCGAACCAGAGACCGAACACATGCTGCTGTTCGTCATCGGCGGCGATGCGCCACAGAACGAGTTCACGCCGACTTCTCTGGCGCGGATCGCGCAGTTCGAAAAGACGGGACGCTGAGTCTCCGCATCCCGGCAGTTACAACTTGACCTCATCCTTTGCGGATGACTTTGTCCAAGACTCGCTTGAGGCGACGCTCGTGACGGGCCGCGCATTTCCAGTCCCAGCTCGCGACCGGCGCCATGCCTGGCTTGGTGGCTTCCCAGCGCAGGGCGCGCGAGAGCGAGTTGGCTGAAACGCGACAAGGGTCGTTGGGATCATCGCCGCTGCTTAGGTGCACGATGATCAGGCCCCAACCCTCCCAGGTGTAGCGAAAGCTGTGCCCGGGCACGCTGCCCGGTGTGAGCTGGATCAACTGCGACTCGGCGTGCCCGAGCATGTCGGGATAGGTCACCGCCAGGGCAACGGCTCCGCGCCGCCGCGCAAGCCGATCCGCGAGATAGGCGACCAGTTCCGCGGCGTCTTCAAAGCGTCGCGCAGGCAGGTCAAAATCAGAGGACAGTTCGGCTACCCAGGCTTGCGGAATTTCGAATATGGCGTTGGCAATGGCGACGCGGGCCGCCTCGGACAATCGCGAAGTTGGGCCTAAAGAACCGCCGGCGGTCGAGTTCAGCGACACGGAAAAACCCGTCTAACGTGCCGCGACGCAGCGCTGCTATAGTCGTGCGCCTCCTTGCCAAGGAACTTCCGCATGCGCCGTCTCGCCTCTCTCGTCGTCGCCGTAGCCGCGCTTCTTGCATCTGCCGCCGCGCAGGCTCAAAACTGGCCAACCCAGCCATTGAAGTTTATCGTCCCCTTCCCGCCCGGCGGCACGGTCGACCAGTTCTCGCGCCTGGTGCAGCCGCACCTGCAGAACGCGCTGGGCCAGAGCATCATCATCGAGAACCGCTCCGGCGCCTCGGGCTCGATCGGCGCGGCCGCGGCCGCCAAGTCGCCGCCGGACGGCAACACATGGTTGTGGGTGTTCGACACCCACGGCGTCAACCCCAGCCTGATTCCGAACATGCCTTTCGACACGCAGAAGGACCTGGCGCCGGTCACGCTGATCGGCAAGGGCGCCATGGTGCTCACCGCGCATGCCGGCCAGCCCTACCGCACCTGGGGCGATGTGGTTACCGCTGCGCGCGCCAAGCCCGGCGCGATCAGCTATGGCTCGATCGGCTCCGGGAGCCTCGCCCATCTGGCCATGACCGCAATCGAAAACCAGGTCAGGTTCGACATCACCCACGTACCCTACAAGGGCGGCGGGCCGCTCACAGCCGACACCATCGCCGGTCACGTACCGCTGTCGATGGCCACCTACGCCCTCTTCCAGCCGCATATCCAGGCCGGGAAGATTCGTCCTATCGCAGTCACCTCGCCGAAGCGCATGACGCAGTTGCCCGATGTGCCAACTATCGCCGAATCCGGTGTGCCAGGCTTCGAGGCTGAGGCCTGGTGGGGCGTATTCGCACCCACTGGAACGCCGGCTCCCATCATCGCGCGCATGAACGCCGAACTGGCCAAGGCCTTTCGCCTGCCCGCCATTCAGGAGCGCATGAACACCATAGGCGTTGTGCTCACGACCTCGGCGCCGGACGAACTTGGAAAATTCCTGGCCGGCGAGATCACGCGTTGGGGCAAAGTGGTCCGCGACAACAAGATCAAGGCAGGCGAATAGGAGTGCGGTGACGGCGGCGCGCAGTGGCGCGCTGTCGGTAGCACAGCAACTCCCCAAGCGGCGTCTACGCGGGCAGGCGCTCGCGCAGCAGACGCTTCATGAGCTTGCCATTGGCGTTGCGCGGCAGCGGCGCGTCGCTAAAGGTAATGGACTCGGGCACCTTGTAGTCGGCCAGCGCGGCGGCGCAGTGGGCGCGCAACTGTGCCTCGGTGTGCGCCGCGCCCGGTGCGTGCACGAAAGCGTGCACGCGCTCGCCCAGCACCGGGCAGGGCTTGCCGACGACCGCTGCCTCGACGACGCCGGGCACACCAACCAGCGTGTTCTCGACCTCGACGCTGTAGATCTTGTAGCCGCCGCGGTTGAGCATGTCCTTCTTGCGATCGAAGATGCGCAGGTAGCCCTCGGCATCGACCGAGCCCAGATCGCCCGAGTGCCAGTAGCCGGCGGTGAATTCGCGCGCGGTCGCCTCCGCGTTGTCCCAGTAGCCCTTGACGATCATCGGCCCGCCGACCAAGAGTTCGCCGGTCTCGCCGCGCGCGACCTCGCGGCCCGCGTCGTCGATCACGACGATATGCGCGCACGGCACGGCAACGCCAATCGTGTCGGCGCGCTCGCGGGTCATGCCGGGCGGCATGCAGGTCGCAGGCGAGGTGGTCTCGGTGGCGCCGTAGGCGTTGGTGAGCATGAGCCCGGGCAGCCGCGCAGCCAGGGCATCGATGGTCGACACCGGCATCGGCGCGCCGCCGTAGCCGCCGACCCGCCAGGCCGAGAGGTCGTGCGCCGCCAGTTCCGGAGCCATGAGGACGAGCGCATACATCGCCGGCACCAGGATGGCATGGGTGACGCGCTCACGCGCCGCCTCGGCGATGAATGACGCCGCCTTGAATTCGCGCAGCATGACGACCGCGCCGCCCACGCCGAGCATGGTGGCGATGATCGCGACCAGGCCGGTGACGTGGCTGGCAGGCACGGCCAGCGCCGAACGGTCGGTGTGGTCCAGGCGCATGCAGACAGCGAAGTGCAGCGCCGAGTGCGCGATGTTGAAGTGCGTCAGCATGGCGCCCTTGGGCCGTCCGGTCGTCCCCGAGGTGTAGAGGATGACCGCGGTGTCAGCCTCGGCCGCGGGTTCGGCTTCGATGCGGCCGGGTCGGGCAAGCAGAGACTCGAAACCGTCCGGTCCGGCGGCATCGGCGACGATGCGCACCGCGAGCGCCGGACAGGCTGTCAGATCAGGTAGGCGTGAGGCCAGACCGGCCTCGACCACTACCGCGCGCGCGCCGCAGTGGGCAAGCATGTAAGCCAGCCCGGGCGCCTGCTCGCGCACGCTGATCGGCACCGCGATCGCGCCCAGACGCATCGCCGCGTAAAAAGTGAAAACGAATTCCGGGCGATTGCCAATCAAAATGGCGATACGGTCGCCGGCGCCTATGCCGCGCGCTGCCAGTCCGGCGGCGACGCGCCCGGCCACCTCATCAAGTTCACGCCAGGACCAGCGCCGCCCCTCGAAAACCAGGGCATCGCGCCCGCCATGCCGGTCGAGAGCGGCGTCGAACATCGCCTGCACCGAGCCAGGCCGGTCTACAAAGCAGCGCACGAGGCGGTCGCCGAAATGGGCCTCCATCCGCGTGGCCGGGACGTCGCAATCTTGCCAATGGTTCATGGCCACAAGCTTACCGCGCGGACCGATTCTGCGACAATCCCCCTCCTCGCACCGTGTCCGGCCAGCCATGGAAACGTTACCGCGCTTCGCCTCCCGCCGCATCCAGCCCATCGTCGCGCTGCAGGCATTTCGCCGGCTCATCCGCGATCCCGAAGATACGCATCAGGTCTTCATGATTGGCGAAGCGCTGCGCGGCAATTCGCTCGCGCGGGTGACGACACGCTTTCTCGCCACGCCTCTGGGACCGCAAGTCGTCGCCGGCCGGCACAGACTGCTGCCCATCCTGGCCGACCGTGAAGCCTTGGCTCGTCTGCCCGCCGGATCGCTCGGGCGCACCTACCTTGACTTCGTCATTGCCGAGAGCCTCTCGGCGCAAGGCCTGGCAGAAGCCGCGCGCCGCCGCGACGAGATGTCTGAGGCCACCGCTGAAGAGAAGGGGTTTCGGGTGCATCTGCGCGACAGCCACGACCTGTGGCATGTGCTGACCGGCTACGGGCGCGACCCGTTGGGCGAGATCTGTCTGCTGGCGTTTACCTACGCGCAGACCGGACTTAACGGATTGGGCTTGATCTCCTTTGTCGGCAGCCTGCGCATTGCGCGCGAGTTGCGCGATCAACCGGTGCGCGCCGCGGTCCGCGAAGGGCGTGCCATGGGACGCACGGCGCAGTGGTTGCCGGGGATCGACTGGTCGTCAATGCTGGCGCGCGACTTGAGCGAGGTCCGCCGCGAACTCAGGTTTAGTGCGCCAGAGACCTATCGCGCCATCGGCCGCGCACTTGCGCCACAAAGGCTGGCCCAGACGGCGTCCGTCGCGCAGTAGAGAGCCCTACTTGCCTCGCCTTCAGGCGAGGATTTCGTCGATAACCTCCACCCAGTGCCTGACCGGGGTCGGGGTGCCGCTCTGCAGATGCGTGAGGCAGCCAATGTTCGACGAACAGATCGTCGTGGGTTTGCCTGCCTCGAGGTTGGCGAGTTTGCGCTTCTTGAGCGCATCCGATATCTCCGGGTTGAGCACCGAGTAGGCGCCGGCTGACCCGCAGCACAGGTGTGACTCGGCCACCGCCGTCAACTCGAATCCCGCATCGGTCAGGATCTTTTCGGCACGCCCGCGCACCTGCTGGCCGTGCTGCAGGGTGCACGGCGGGTGATAGGCAATTTGCCCTGCGGCCTTGCCGGCGCGCGCGCGCAGGAGGGCGGCCGGCAGGGTTGGTTCGTCAGCGACGATCTCGGACAGGTCGTGCGTCATAGACGAGATGCGTTGGGCGCGCGCCGCGTAGGCAGGATCGTGCGCGAGCAGATGCCCGTAGTCCTTGACCATGACGCCGCATCCGGATGCTGTCATCGCGATCGCCTCGACTTCCGCTTTCTCGATCATCGGCCACCAGGCATCGATGTTGCGTCGCATGTCGTCAAGCCCCGCCTCCTGGTAGTCGAGATGGAAGTTGAGCGCGCCGCAGCAGCCAGCCTTGGGCGCAGCAACGAGGGAGACACCGAGTTTGTCGAGTACGCGCGCTGCGGCACTGTTGATGTTGGGCATCATCGCGTTCTGCACGCAACCCTCGAGCAGCAGCATGCGCCGCGCGTGACGCGGCGCCGGGCGCATGCCCGCGTCCTGCCGCGCCGGCACCTTGGCCTTGAGCGCACCGGGGACGGCAAAGCGCAGCGCCTGTCCGATCTTCATCGCCGGTGCGAACAGGGGGCTGTTGAGGCCGCGTGCCAGGGCCGCACGCTTGAACTTGTCGGCGAGTGGACGTTCCACTTGCTCGGCGACGATCTTGCGACCGATGTCGACCAGTCGCCCGTATTCGACACCTGACGGGCAGGTCGACTCGCAATTGCGGCAGGTCAGGCAGCGGTCCAGGTGGGTCTGGGTCTTGACGGTCGCCTTCGCACCTTCAAGCACCTGCTTGATCAGGTAGATGCGACCGCGCGGGCCATCGAGTTCGTCGCCCAGGAGCTGATAGGTCGGGCAGGTCGCGGTGCAAAAGCCGCAGTGTACGCAGCGGCGCAGGATCGCTTCGGCCTCCTCGCCCTCGCGCGTGCCCTTGAATGCCGCAGCCAGGTTGGTCTGCATCAGAACTCCGGGTAGAGCCGGCCGCGATTGAGGATGCCGTGCGGGTCGAACGCGGCTTTGAGTTCGCGATGGATACGCGCCAGCGGACCCACGAGGGGCGTGAAGACAGGGACCGCCGCCTTGGGGCTGGCAGGCGACTCGCGGAACAGGGTCGCGTGCCCGCCAGCGCGCAGTGCGGCCTGGCGCACCAGGGCGGCCGGCGCATCGGTCTTGATCCAGCGCAACGCCCCGCCCCACTCGATCAGCGTGCGCCCGTCCAGCGCAAGCGGAACCGCAGTCGAGGGCACCGATACGCGCCACAGCGCTTCCGGCCCTGTAAAGAACGGGTCGGTCTGGTCGCGCAGCCCGCGCCAGAGCGCGTCGGCATCAGCGGCTGCGACGGGCTCACCGCCCAGGGTTGCGGCCGCGCTTTGGACAGCCGCACGGGCGCCTTCCAGGCGCAATCCGAGGTCACCGTCGTTCCACGCGCTCGCTGTGATCGGAAGCGGGCGGCCGCCCCAGGCGTTGAGGCGCTCGATCGCGCGCGCGGCGTCGCGCTCATGCAGCTTCAGCGTGAGGGCGGCGACTGGCCGCGGCAGCACCTTGAGCGAGACCTCGAGGATCAGGCCCAGCGTGCCCATAGAGCCGGCGATAAGGCGCGCGACGTCGTAGCCGGCGACGTTCTTCATGACCCGGCCGCCGAACTTGAGGACTTCGGCACGGCCGTCGATGATCGTGGCGCCGAGGACGAAGTCCCGCACAGAGCCGTAATAGGCATTGCTGGCGGCGCGCCGCGGCCCAGCCAGCCCTGCAGCAATCGCTCCACCAAGCGTGGCGCCACCGCCGAAATGAGGCGGCTCGAAGGCAATCATCTGGCCCTCTTTGGCGAGGGTCTCCTCGAGAACGACCAGAGGCGTGCCCGCACGCGCAGTCACCACCAGCTCGGTGGGTTCATAGTCGACGATGCCGGCATGCCCAATGACTGAAAGCGACGTGGCGGCGCCGTCCGCGTGGCCATAAAAGGCCTTGCTGCCGCCACCGACGATGGCCAGCCGCGTGCCGCTCGCAGCGGCAGACCGGATGGCGTCCTGCAAGGCAGGCGTGGAATCGGTGGCGCTCATGCCAGCTAGAAGCGCGGCAGCTCGGGATGCGGCAACGCGCCGCCGTGCACGTGCATGCCGCCGAATTCGGCGCAGCGATGCAGGGTGGGGATGTTCTTGTCCGGGTTGAGAAGGCCTCGGGGGTCGAAGGCCTTCTTGAGGGCACGAAACGCCGCCAGTTCGGCAGGTGCGAACTGGGCGCACATCTGGTTGATCTTTTCGATTCCCACCCCGTGCTCGCCCGTCACCGTGCCGCCCAGCTCGATGCACTTGAGCAGGACTTCGTTGGCAAACTCCTCGGTGCGGTGCAACTGGTCGGGATCGTTGGCGTCGAACAGGATCAGTGGATGCAGGTTGCCGTCACCGGCGTGAAAGACGTTGGGGCAGCGCAGGCCGTACTTCTGCTCCAGGCTCGCGATGAAAGTCAGGATGGTTCCGAGCGCCTTCTTCGGGATCGTGCCGTCCATGCAGTAGTAGTCCGGCGAGATGCGCCCGACCGCAGGGAAAGCTGCCTTGCGGCCTGCCCAGGCCTGCAAGCGTTCGGACTCCGACTGGGAAACGCTCAGACGGGTCGCGCCCGACTGACCGAGCACCGCTTTCATGCGCTCGATCTCTTCAGCCACCTCTTCGGACGTGCCGTCGGACTCGCACAGGAGAATGGCTGCGGCCGAGAGGTCGTAGCCGGCGTGCACGAATTCCTCGACCGCAGCGGTGGCAGGCTTGTCCATCATCTCCAGCCCCGCGGGGATGATGCCGGCGGCGATCACCGCGGCCACCGCGTCGCCGGCCTTCGCGACGCTGTCAAATGATGCGAGGATGACCTGTGCCTTCTCCGGTTTGGGTACCAGCTTCACGCTCACTTCGGTGGTGACGGCCAGCATGCCTTCGCTGCCGACAATCACCGCCAGCAGGTCGTAGCCGGGTGCATCGAGGGCCTCCGAGCCGAACTCGACTGCCTCTCCTTCGATGGTGAAGCCGCGCACGCGCAGTACGTTGTTGACCGTCAGCCCGTACTTGAGGCAGTGCACGCCGCCGGAATTCTCCGCGACGTTGCCGCCGATACTGCAGGCGATCTGCGACGAGGGATCCGGCGCGTAGTAGAGCCCGAACGGTGCTGCGGCCTCCGAGATCGCAAGGTTGCGCACGCCCGGCTCCACCCGTGCGGTGCGCGCGGCCGGATCGACCGAGAGGATGCGGTTGAATTTGGCCAGCGAGAGCAGCACGCCGTCGCCCATGGGCAGCGCGCCGCCGGAGAGGCCGGTGCCGGCGCCGCGCGGCACCACCGGAACGCCCATGGCGTGGCAGGTGGCGAGGACGCGCGCGACCTGGTCCTCGCTGTCAGGAAGCGCAACCACCATCGGCAACTGGCGATACGCGGACAGGCCGTCGCACTCGTAGGGCCGCGTGTCCTCGACATCGTGGAGCAGCTGTTGCGGTCGCAGGATCTTGGCCAGCGCCGCGACGACCGCCGCCTGGCGCGCCGCATCGATCGCGCCTTTTTCGGCGGGTGCGTTCATCGCGTGGGGTCCGGAAGGCGCTGCCGCCCTCAGATGGCGAACACCTTGCCCGGATTCATGAGATTCTGCGGGTCGAGCGAGAGCTTCAAGGTGCGCATGACCTCGACCGCTTCGCCGTGCTCCTCGTTCATGAACATGATCTTGCCGCAACCTATGCCGTGTTCGCCGGTGCAGGTGCCTTCCATCGCGATGGCGCGATGCACCAGGCGCTCGTTCATCGCCTCGGCAGTCTCGATGTCGGAGGGCGAATTCGGGTCGACGATGATGCACAGGTGAAAGTTGCCGTCGCCGATGTGCCCCAGCACGGGCACCAGCCGTCCGGACTCCTTGATGTCGCGCTCGGTCTCGGCCAGGCATTCGGCCAGGCGCGAGATCGGCACGCAGACATCGGTGGAGACGATGCGACAGCCGGGCTGCAGTTGCAGGCAAGCGAAGTACGCGTCGTGGCGCGCCTGCCAGAGCTTGCTGCGCTCTTCGGGCCGGGTGGCCCACTGGAAGGCTTGCGCGCCGTGTTCGCCCGCGATGGCCTGGACGGTCTCGGCCTGCTCCTTGACGCCTGCCTCGGTGCCGTGGAACTCGAAGAACACGGTCGGCAATTCCTCGAACGTGGTCTTGCTGTGCGCATTGATCGCTCGGATGGTGAGCGGGTCGACAAAGTCGGCGCGCGCGATCGGCACACCCAACTGGATGGTCTGGATCACGGTGTTGGCCGCGTCAACCATGGACGGGAAGCGGCACACCGCGGCCGACATGGCCTCGGGTTGCGGATAAAGCCTGACAGTGATCTCGGTGATGATGCCCAGCGTCCCTTCGCTGCCGACGAAAAGCCGCGTCAGGTCGTAGCCGGCCGAGGACTTCTTGGTGCGCCGTCCGGTCTTGATGATGCGACCGTCGGCCAGCACCACGGTCAGGGCCAGGACGTTTTCCTTCATCGTGCCGTAGCGCACTGCCGCGGTACCCGAGGCCCGCGTCGCGCTCATGCCGCCGATGGATGCATCCGCGCCCGGGTCGATCGGAAAAAACAGGCCGGTGTCCTTGATGTGGGCATTCAAGGCCTTGCGCGTGACCCCGGCCTCGACGACCGCGTCCAGGTCCTCGGCATGCACGGCGACCACGCGGTTCATGCGCGACAGATCGACGGTCACCCCGCCGTGGATGGCCAGGACATGCCCCTCGAGTGAAGTGCCGGTGCCGTAGGGAATGATCGGAAAGCGCCGCGCCGCGCAGGCCTTGACGACCGCGGCCACCTCCTCGGTGGTCTCGGGAAACACCACTGCGTCGGGCAAGGCGTCGGGAAAGTGCGATTCGTCATGGCCGTGGTGCTCGCGTACCGCCGCTGTGGTGGAAACGCGCTCAGCCCCCAAAATGGCCTTGAGTTCGTCGAGAAGGGAGGCCGGAAACTCGCGGCGCAGGTATTGCGCGGCCACTGGCTGGTTCATGACGATTTCCTTGCAGTAAGGTCGTAAGATTCTACCCGTGCAAAGCACCCCCCGCGTTCCTCGCAAACCTCCTGCCTGCCCGCTGCCTCTGACTCACCCAAAATGCCATCATTGCCCTGGTTCACCCCCGAACACGAACAGTTGCGCGACACGCTGCGGCGCTTCATCGCCGAGCGCGTCCTGCCTCACGCTGACCAATGGGAAGAAGACGGCTGCACCCCGCGCGCGATCCTGCGCGAGATGGGCAGCCTGGGACTGCTGGGCATGCGCATCGCCGAGGAGTATGGCGGTACCGGCATGGACACCATGGCCTCGGTGGTGCTGGCCGAGGAACTGGCGCGCTCGACCTACGGAGGCTTCGCCGTCACCGTGATGGTCCATACCGACATGGCCTCGCCACACCTGCGCCACGGCGGCAACGCTGAGCAAAAGGCCCGCTACCTGCCCGGCATCGTGCGCGGCGATACCATCACCGCGGTAGCCATGACCGAGCCTGACGCGGGCTCGGACCTGGCCGGCATGCGCACCCGCGCGCGCCGCGACGGCGACACCTGGATACTCAACGGCGCCAAGACCTTCATCACCAACGGCGTGTACGGCGATCTCTACGTGGTGGCCGCCAAGACCGGCGACGACTCGCCGCGCAACCACCAGGTCTCGATGTTCCTGGTGGACAAGGGCACGCCGGGGCTGCGCGTCGCGCGCGCCTTGAAGAAGCACGGCTGGTGGTCCTCCGACACCGCCGAACTGTCCTTCGAGGATTGCCGCATCCCCGCGGCCAACCTGCTCGGCGAGGAGAACAAGGGCTTTTACGCCCTGGTCCGGAACCTGCAGAACGAGCGCATCGTGCTCGGCGCGCAGGCGGTCGGCGAGGCAGCCAAGGCGATCGAGATCACGCTCGACTGGGTGACCCAGCGCCGCGCCTTCGGCGCGACGCTCTGGAGCCGTGAGGCGATCCGTCAGCGCCTGGCGATGCTGTCCTCGCGCGTCGAGGCGCTGCGCAGCTTCGTCTACGCCACGGCCTGGCGCGATGCCCAGGGCGAATCGGTCGTCAAGGAAGTCTCGATGATCAAGGCGCTCGGCGGCGAATTGGTCAACGAGGTCATGTACGACTGCGTGCAGTTCCACGGCGGCATGGGCTACATGCGCGAATCTGCCATCGAGCGCATGTCGCGCGATGCGCGCGTGCAGTCCATCGGCGGCGGCGCGACCGAAGTCATGCTCGAGGAAATCGCCAAGCGCATGGTGTAGAGAGGGCGTCGCCTAGAATCGCCGCATGTCAGTCATCGAAGCGTACCGCCGCGCCTTCGCGAGCCAGTTGCAACCCGCGATGCTGCTCCTGGCCGTGGGCCCGGTCGTCTTGGCCGCCCAGTTCTGGTTCGCGATCATGTGGTGGAAGTGGGCGGCCGTGCTGGCAACCGTCGAAGGTGTCCTCAAGACCATTCCCTATATCGAGGCCTTCGCCGACCGCCTGGTGCTGTGGGGAGTCTCGGTGATTCCCGGCGCGCTGGTGCTCTGGGCGCTGGGGTCGCTGTTCGTGCCGCTGACGCTCGTCACGGCGCTCGCCTTCATCAGCGTTTTCGGCATGCCGCTCATGGTGCGTCACGTCGCACTAGCCGAGCATGCCGCGCTCGAGCGGCGCGCCGGCGGCAGCTTCGCGGGGTCACTGGCGAATTCGGCCATCGGGCTCGCGTGGTTCCTGCCGCTGGCAATCATCACGCTTCCGTTCTGGTTTGTACCCATGGCGGGCTGGCTGATCCCGGCCTTCCTGCTCGGCCGCCTCAATGCGCGCCTGTTGCGCTACGATGCGCTGGCCGGACATGCCGACGCTGAGGAAATCAAGGCATTGGCGTCGCAGAGCGATCTCAACTGGCGCTGGCTGGGTTTTCTGGGCGCGGCCATGAACGTGATTCCGTTTCTCTGGTTCTTCTCCACCACCCTGACCGGGCTGGCTTTCATCCACTATGGGCTCGATGCCCTCGCCCATTCGCGGCGCCCGGCCATCGCAAAAGGCTTTGCATGAAATTCGGACTCATCATCATCGGCGATGAAATCCTCTCGGGCAAGCGTGCCGACAAGCACATGGCCAGGATGATCGAGCTCCTCAAGGCGCGGGGCCTGAAGCTCGCTTTCGCCGAGTACCTGGGCGACGACCGCGACCTCATCGTCACGACCTTTCGGCGCACCTTCGCCATGGCCGCCGGAGGCGACTGGTGCGTGTTCTCCTGCGGCGGCATCGGCGCCACGCCGGACGATCACACGCGCCAGGCCGCCGCGCTTGCCCTGGGCGTGCCACTGGAGTCGCACCCGCTGGCCGAAAAGGAGATCCGCGCACGCGCCGTCGCGATGAACTGGGAACTCACCGCGCAACGCCTGGCGATGGGCGAGTTCCCGCAGGGCAGCCAGATCATCCCGAACCCGTACAACCGGATCGCCGGCTTTGCCATCGCCCATCACTGGTTCGTGCCGGGATTCCCGGTTATGGCCTGGCCGATGGCCGAGTGGGTGCTCGACACGCACTACGAGAAGCATTTCGACCATGCCCCCTACCTCGAGAAGTCGATCTTCGTATTCGAACTCGGCGAATCGCAGCTCATCGACATGATGGTCGAGGCGGAGAAGGACGCCTCGATCAAGACCTTCAGCCTGCCTTCGGTCGGCGATGACAAGACGCCGCGGCATATTGAACTCGGCGCCAAGGGCGCACCGCATGCGGTCGAAGCTGCCCTGCAGCGCTTTATCGCCGCCGTCGAGGCGCAGGGCGGGACCTGGAGTACCTCCCTCGCCTGACACTCATGCCGGCACATCCCTGAGGACACATCGATGACCGCACCCACCCAGGCCGAGAAGGCCCAACGCTTCGTCGAATTGCACGCCGGGCCGGGCCTCTTTCTGATCGGCAACCCGTTTGACGCTGGATCGGCGCGCGTACTCGCGGGCCTGGGTTACCCGGCACTCGCCACCTCGAGCGGAGCCTGCGCCGCCGCCCTGGGTCGGCGCGACGGCCGCATCTCGCGCGAAGAGGCCCTGGCCCATGCCCGTCTGATCGCCGCAGCTTGCGATCTGCCGGTTTCGGGAGATCTCGAGAAGGGCTTCGGTGATGAGCCTGAGGCTGCGGCTGAAACCGTGCGGGCGGCTGCCGCAGCCGGCCTGGTCGGCTGCTCGATCGAAGATGCGACAGGCAACCCGGGAGCGCCGCTGTTTCCGATCGCTCAGGCGGCCCAGCGAGTGGCTGCCGCAGCTGAAGCGGCGCGCGGCCTGCCCTTCAAGTTCACGCTCACTGCACGCTCCGAAAACTTTCTGCGTGGCAACCCCGACCTGGATGACACCATCGCCCGCCTTAAGGCGTTTGCGCGCGCCGGCGCCGACGTCCTCATGGCGCCAGGCCTGCCAAGCCTGGACGCAGTGCGAGCGGTGTGCAGCGCCATCGACAAGCCCTTCAATTTCATGGCCGGCATCCGCGGCAAGTCTTTTTCCGTCGCCGAACTGGAAGCCGCAGGGGTGCGCCGCGTCAGTCTGGCAACCTCGCTGTACCGCACCGCCATCACGGCGGTCATCGACGCTGCGCGCGAAGTCCGGGAGAACGGCAGCTTTGGCTACCTCGAGCGCAGCATCGCAACGCCGGACCTGAACGCGTTTCTGCGCGACTGACCGCGCAGCGCCGCGCCGTCGCGGTGCCGCCGGCCTGTGCCCGGCGTTGCAGGCGCCGCGCGTCTTCAGGTACATTGCCGCACTTCCGGCGCGTGCGTCGCACCGGCTCGATCCACCACACGAAATTCGGAGACAAGACGATGCAGATCAACATCAACGGTCGCGCGACCGAGGTCGACGTAGCGCCAGACACGCCCCTTCTGTGGGTGCTGCGCGACACGCTCGCATTGACGGGCACGAAATTCGGCTGCGGCATGGCGCAGTGCGGCGCCTGCACAGTTCATGTCGATGGCGTCGCGACCCGCTCCTGCGTGCTGCCGGTGGCCTCGCTCAAGGGCAAGAAGGTCACCACCATCGAAGGGCTGTCGCCCAACGGCGAGCACCCGCTGCAAAAGGCCTGGGTGGCTGAGGGCGTACCGCAGTGCGGCTATTGCCAGTCCGGCCAGATCATGACCGCGGCCGCGCTGCTCAAGAAAACGCCCAAGCCCAGCCGCAAGCAGATCGCCGAGGCGATGAACGGCAACCTGTGCCGCTGCGGCACCTACAACCAGATCGCCAGCGCCGTCCAGCGCGCAGCGACCGGCAAGGTTTGAGGGGGAAATGACGATGAAGCAATCCATCCAGACCTTAGCCCTCTCGCGCCGCCAGTTCCTGGTCGGCAGCGGCGGGGTCGCCATCGGCGTGGCATTTGGCGTGCCGGCCCTGACCACCGCGCAGCGCGCGCAGGCGCAGGCCGCCGGTTTCAGTCCCAACGTATGGGTCACCATCGCGGCCAACGGCAACATCACCATCGTTTCGCCGGCCTCTGAGATGGGCCAGGGCACCATGACGGCGATGCCGCTGGTGCTCGCCGAAGAACTCGACGCCGACTGGAATCGCGTTTCCGTGGTGCAGGCCGGCCACAATCCGAAAGCTTTTGGCAATCGCCTCTTCGGTGGCGCCATGGCCACCGGCGCCTCGCGCACCACACGCGGCTACTGGGAACCGATGCGCCTGGCCGGCGCGCAGGCCCGACTGGTGCTCATGGGCGCAGCCGCGGGCCGCTGGAACGTGCCGGTCAGCGAGCTTGCCACCGAGCCAGGCGTGGTGGTGCACCGCGCTTCCAACCGGCGCCTTTCCTATGGCGAGATCGCGTCGTTCGCGTCCGTCCCGGATCCGTTGCCCACAGTCACTCCGGCCATGCTCAAAAAGCCGGCCGAATTCCGTCTGATCGGCAAGGACGTGCCGCGCCTGGACCTGCCCGCCAAGACGCGCGGCGCCACCACCTATGGCATTGATGTGCGCCTGCCCGGCATGCTCTACGGCGCGGTCATGCGACCGCCGGTACAGAAGGATCGCCCCGTGTCGGTCGACGACAGCGGCGCCAAGGCGGTCAAGGGCTATGTCAAGACCGTGCAGTTGCCCTATGGGGTCGGTGTCCTGGCCAACAGCACCTGGGCGGCGCGCAAGGCACGCGACGCGCTCAAGGTGACCTGGTCGAACGACTCGCCGGCGCGGCGCTACAACTCCGAGGCCGTTGGACGCGAGTACGCGGAGTTGGCCGCCAACCTGGACCTCTCCAGGGCCGGGGTCGAGGTCGAGAAGCACGGGACCGGCAACGCCGGCATCAAGGGTGCGGCACGCGTGCTGAAAGCCGATTTCCTGACCGAGCACATGGCGCACATGTGCATGGAGCCGATGAACGCGACCGCGCAATGGCATGGCGAAGATCGCCTGGAGCTGTGGAGTCCGACGCAAAGCCCGACGATTGCCGCCGGCGCGATTTCGGCGCTCACCAAGGTTCCGGTTACCAATATCCGCATCAACAATACGCTTTTGGGCGGAGGCTTTGGCCGGCGCGTCGATCCGGATTTCTCGATCGACGCTGCACTCATGTCCCGCGCCGCGGACGGCTGGCCGGTCAAGGTGACCTGGTCGCGCGAGGACGATGTACGCCACGACAAGTTCCGCCCGCTGGTCGCGCAGCATCTCGAAGTCGGACTCGATGCTGCCGGCAACATCGTCGGCTGGCATCACCGCCTTTCCGGCGAGTCGATCTACGCGCGCGCCGCGCCAGGACTCTTCAAGGCCGCCGGCGGCAAGGACATCCCGTTCCATGAGGGTTCGGAGAACAACTACAACCTGCCCAACATGCTGATCGAGTTCGCGCGACTCGAGCGCGGCATCGATGTCGGCTTCTGGCGCTCAGTCGGTGGCGGCTACACCAAGCACGCGGTGGAGACCATGATCGACGAGGTCGCCGCGTCTCGCAACATGGATCCGGTCGACCTGCGCCTGCAGCTCCTGGCCAAGCATCCACGCGCGCAAGCCGTGGTGCGCGAGGTCGCTACGATGGCCGAGTGGAAACGCGCGCGGCCCGCAGGCCGGGCCCTTGGCATCGCCTATTCCGACATGTGGGAAACCCACATCGCCGAGGTAGTGGAGGTCTCGGTGGACAAGAAGACCGGAGTGATCACGGTGCACGAGATATGGGCCGCGGTCGACCCCGGAATCGCGGTGCTGCCGAAAAACGTGCTGACTCAGATCGAAGGCGGAATCGTCTTCGGCCTGTCAGCGGTCCTCAAGGAACAGGTCACCTTCAAGGACGGAAGTGCCGAGCAGTCCAACTTCCACGACTACCAAATCCTGCGCCACGCCGAGGTGCCACCGATCACCGTCAAGCTGATCGCAACCGACAACCGCCCCGGCGGTGTCGGCGAATCCGGACTGCCGCCTATCGCACCGGCGATCGCCAATGCGGTAGCAAAGCTCACCGGCAAACGCCTGCGCCATCAGCCGTTCAATCCGGCGCGCGTGAAAGCGGCGCTCGCCTGATCCGCGCCGCAGGCGCGGCAATGAAAAAGCCCGGCCAGAGGCCGGGCTTTTCTTGCTCCCAAAGGTGCAGATCAGCGACGCTTGGACGCGGTCTTGGTGGCGGCGGAGACGTTGTTCGCGGCCGCGGCGGTCGCGTTGGCGAAGTTCGACTCGGCCATATCGACGGCCTGCTTGACGATCTTGGTCGCGTTATCGTAGGCCGAGGTCGCGGCGGCGACGGCCGACTTGACTGCGGCAACCGCGGTCTCGCTGCCGGCCGGTGCGTTCTTGAGCGACTTGTCGATCAGCGCGGCGATCTCCTTCTGGGTCGCGCTGGCCTGCTCTTCAGCAGACTTGCGCAGCGCCGACTGGCTCTCGTTCATGATGCTGTAGAGGTGCTTGGAATAGGCGATCGATTTTTCCAGGGCCGGTTGGGCGAGGCTGGCGTTGAAGGCGAGCAGTTCCTTGGGATCCTTGACTTCGAGGACGGCGCGCGCGTTCTCGCTGGCGTCTTGGAACATGGCCTTGGCGGTCGCGACATTGAGTTCGACGACGCGTTCGAATCCGGCGAAGCCGGTCTTGGCGATGGCCATGAAATTGTCAAAGCCGGCCTTGCTGGCGGCGGCGAATTGGTCGTTGCTGGCGTACATGGTGGTTCCCTCTTGAAGTGGTGAAATCGGCTGGCTGTGCATCCGGCAAGGCTGCACGTTGTGCAATGCAACATAACGGATTATAAGGGCGCCCCGGTCAATGTCAAGACTTTTTTGTTGCGGCGCGGCATATGCGGCGGAATATAACTTAACATTATGTTTTATAATGATTAAATGATTTTCTTGTCACGCCATTCAGCGCCTGAAAAAGGCATTGATATGGCAACGCAGCACAAGTGCGCCTGAGCGGCTCGTCTGTCGATGGCGCCCTAGTGCGCGTCATGCCGGGGCTCTTTGTCGTGCTTTGGGCGACCGGGTTCATTGGCGCCAAGCTCGGGCTGCCGGACGCACCGCCGCTTAAATTCCTCTTGTTGCGGTTCGCGGTAGTGATCGTGCTCATGGGTGCCATCGCACTCGCATGCCGCGCACGCTGGCCGCGCGGCATGCAGATCGTGCACGTGGCCGTTGCCGGAATTCTGCTGCAGGCCGTATATCTCGGCGGCGTCTTCACGGCAATCAGCCTCGGGCTGTCCGCCGGGCTGTCCGCACTCATCGTCGGATTGCAACCGGTGTTGACCGCTGTGGCAGGACCGATGGTCGGCGAGCGCGTGACGCGCCGGCAGTGGAGCGGACTCGCGCTCGGGCTGGTGGGTGTGGCCATGGTGGTGTGGCACAAGCTGGGTTTCGGCGGCTTTGGCTGGCAGGCCGTGGCCGCCTGCTTGGTGGCACTCGTTGGCATCACCCTGGGCACGCTGTACCAGAAGCGCCATTGCGGAAATCAGGACCTGCGCTCCCAATCGGTTGTTCAGTTCATCGCCGCGGGGGCGGTACTCGTGCCTTTGTCATTGTGGTTCGAGACCCGCGCGGTGGAATGGAGCACGAACCTGGTACTCGCTGTGCTCTGGCTGGCAGTCGTGCTGTCCCTGGGCGCGATCCCGCTTCTCATGCTCATGATCCGGCGCGGCGCCGCTACCGCCGTTTCCAGCCTGATGTACCTGGTACCCCCGGTGACCGCCCTGATGGCCTACCTGTTCTTCGACGAACGCCTGACCATGCTGTCGTTCCTGGGCATGGGTGTGGCCGTCCTGGGAGTCGCACTGGTGGTGCGCAAGTAGAATTCCGCCTCCCAATCGCTACGGAATCCCCATGCAGGAACACGAGATCGTCGATCGCGCCATCACATCGAGGCGCTCGGTGCGCAGCTTTCTGGATACGCCAGTACCGCGTGCCACGGTTGAGGCCATCCTCGCCACGGCGGCACGCGCGCCCTCGGGTACCAACGTCCAGCCCTGGAAGGTGCATGTGCTGACCGGGGCCAGGAAAGAGGAACTGTCGCGCCGTGTCCTGGCGGCGCACGACGCGGAGTACGCGCGGCGCAAGCAGGGCCTACCGGCCCTGCACGCCGAGGAGTACTCCTACTACCCGGTCGAGTGGTTCGAGCCCTATCTCGCGCGGCGCCGCAAGATCGGCTGGGACATGTACGGGCTCCTGGGGATTGGCAAGAAGGATCACGACAAGATGCACGCGCAGCATGGCCACAACTACACGTTCTTCGGCGCGCCTGTCGGCATGATCTTCAGTATCGACCGGCGCATGCGCCAGGGTTCGTGGCTCGACTACGGCATGTTCCTGCAAAGCATCATGATCGCTGCGCGCGGCCACGGCTTGTCGACCTGCCCGCAGCAGGCGTTCGCGCCCTTCCATGCGGTCATCGAGGAAGTATTGGCACTGCCGGCAGCCGACATGGTCGTCTGCGGCATGGCGCTGGGCTACGAGGACGAGAAGGCAGCAGTAAATCAGCTGCGTACCGAGCGCGCGCCGCTAAGCGAATTCGTCAGCTTCGTCGAATAGCCGCCGCTGCGTCGCCTCAAGCGTTGGCGAACATTCCGGTGGTCGTGCGACCGCCCCGCGCGGCCATCTGCTGCAGGCGCGCCTGTTTCAGAAAGTCGGCCACCTGTGCGTGGCCCATGCGCAAAGCCAGATCGACCGCGGAGTCCCCCTCTTTGTTGACCAACAGCGAGTCGGCACCGTTGCGCAGAAACAACTCGGTGAGTCCAATGTGGCCGCGCGCTGCGGCGTACATGAGCGGCGTGTAGCCGTTCTCGGCCCGCGCGTTGGGGTCCAGGTTCATGTTGAGCAGCTTCTGGGCATAGACCATATTTCCCTTTTCAACGGCATAGAAGAGCGCCTTCTGTGCTTCGCGGCTGTCGTCCTTCTCAAGCCCCGACGGCAACAGGCGCACGATGTGGTTGATCAGGGAGACGCCAACCATCAAGGCCAGCGCGAGCAGAAGCGGCACGCGCGAAATGTTGAGGCGCTCCGCCCACTGCCCGGGCAGGTTGGCGCCGATCACAAGCAGTGTGACGATCAGGAAAAACGTGAAGCGCATGTACAGAAGGAGCCCCACGAACACCACCGCTGCAAGGGTGATGATCAGGTAGTCGACGTTGATGCTCAGGCGCTCGGAAACACGCTCGGGCAGGTTGGCCAAAAGCGCGATCAGTCCGACCATGGCGATCAACAACCACTCCTTGATGCTGATTTTCAAGTTCATGCCTACCCCTGGTTGCCACGCTGTTGGCCGCGTGGTTTGCCGCATTCTGCTTCCATGACGCCGGCTTGGCAAGTCCGACCAACGGCGCCCGAAACCCAGAAAGCACATAAAGTGCGTACGCCAAAGCCTTAATCTGAAAAGCTTTCTGCTATGATCGCTGTTTCGCCATTCGGACGCGTGATCGCTCGCGTGCCCATCGCCCCCAATGTCCTTTCAACGCCGAGTCAAGGGCCTCGTTCTGATCGTAACTGCGCTGGCGATGGCAGGTCAGAGCGCTGTCGCGCGCGAGGGCGGATCGGCGAAGTCAGTACAGCCGGCGAAGAAAAAGACAGTCAAGGCGGGACCGGCAGCTGCGCGAAAGGCTGCTGCCGGCCGGAAGAGTCCCTCGGCCTCCCGGGCTGCCGTTCGTGCCGGTGCCCGGCCCGTCGTTGCTTCGCGCGTCGCCACTGCGGCCGCTCCAGGAGTGTTGGGGCTCAAGTCCAATGTCGCGCTCGTGATTGACGACAAGACCGGGCAGACACTCTTGGCCAAGAATGTCGAGGACCGCCAGCCGATTGCCTCGATCACCAAGCTCATGACCGCCCTGGTCGTGCTCGAGAGCCAGGTGCCGCTCTCCAAGCGCATCGAAATCGCTGAAGCTGACATCGACCTTGAGCGTTCGAGCCGCTCGCGCCTCGCAGTGGGCGCGGAACTGACGCGCGCGGAACTAATGCACCTGGCCCTCATGGCGTCCGAGAATCGCGCGGCACACGCACTTGGGCGCACCCACCCCGGCGGCATGCCGGCATTCGTCGAGGCGATGAACGCCAAGGCCGCCGCCCTGGGAATGACACGCACGCGCTTCGTCGACCCGACTGGACTCTCCGGCGCCAACGTTTCGACCGCGACCGATCTGGTCAGGCTCGTCGAAGCTGCTGGCAACGTGCACCTGATCCGCCGCTATTCCACCGACCCGCACCTGGACGTGCAGGTTCTCGGCCGCGACGTGCGCTTTCACAACACCAACCGTCTGGTTGCTTCTGAGGGCTGGGATGTCACCGTCTCCAAGACCGGCTTTCTTTCGGAGGCTGGTCGCTGCCTGGTCATGCGCGCGCGCGTCGACGGTCGCGACCTCACCTTCATCCTGCTCGATTCCTGGGGCAAGCTGTCACGTATCGGCGACGCCAACCGGATTCGCAAGTGGTTGAGCGCGGCGCATATCTCGCCGCGCTCGACCTGAGCTCGCCGCTGGCGCGTCTAGCGCCCGCCGGTTGCGTCCAGAACCGTGCCGGTGCTGTAGGAAGCCGCGTCAGACGCCAGCCAAAGGATCGCCTCGGCGATTTCCTCGGCCCGGCCGCCGCGCTGCATTGGTACGGCGCCCTTTGAAAGTTCCACGCGATCGGGTTCGCCGCCACTGGCATGGATTTCGGTGTCGATGATGCCGGGCCGCACCGCGTTGACGCGCACGCCCTCGCCGGCTACTTCGCGCGCGAGGCCCAAGGTAAAGCCGTCAATGGCTGACTTGGCCGCGGCATAGTCCACGTACTGGCCCGGCGATCCCAGGCGCGCTGCCGCCGAGGATACGTTGACGATACTGCCACCCTGGCCATAGCCAGCACCGCGGCCCGCGCCGTCGCGCGTGGACATGCGCAGGAGCGCCTCGCGCGCGCACAGAAAAGATCCGAGGACATTGATGTCGAACATGCGCCGTATGCGCGCTGCGCTCATTTCGGCAACACGTGCGCGTCGATCGACCACCCCGGCATTGTTGACCAGCACCGACAATGGCCCCAGTTCGGTATCCACGCGCGCGAACATGGCCACGACCTGCGCCTCGTCGGCCACATCGGCCTGAATGGCGACTGCGCGACCACCACGCCCGGTGATGGCGTCGACGACGTGATTCGCGGCTGCTGCATCACGCGCATAGTTGACCGCCACCGCATAGCCGCGCGCGGCGGCCATAAGAGCCGTTGCGGCCCCGATACCCCGGCTGCCGCCTGTGACGAGCATGATCCTATGCATGATGGTTCCCGACAATGAGCCTTGCGCCGCAGGCTTGTGATGAATGGAGTTGTCCCCAAGCCACGGCCCGGGCACGGGCAGATGATCGCATAGCGCCCCTCATCATCGCTGCGCCGCTTCGAAAATCCGCGCGTCCCGCGTCAAATCGCACTCCACGTTTGACCAAAGCGGCGCAAAAAGGCTATAATTTTGGGCTCCAAAAGTTTCGGGTCGTTAGCTCAGTTGGTAGAGCAGCGGACTTTTAATCCGTTGGTCGTTGGTTCAAATCCAACACGGCCTACCA
>JBJXGS010000198.1:0-4531 GCA_046160545.1 Burkholderiales bacterium | reverse complement strand
CTGCAACAGGCGGCCGCGCTGCCGCCCGGGCTGGCGCTGGTGGCGGCGGAGCAGACGTTTTTTATGGAGATGACCGCGCAGGTCATCACGGAGCTGCCCCGGGTCGCCGCGGGCAGCCTCGAACTGCCAGCGGTGGCCGATCTGGCCTCTTCTATCGATCGCGCTGCCGTCAAGCGTTACGCGATCGACGGCTCCTGACTCGCCGGCAGCCCGCTTAGAAAGTCAGGCCGGACTCCTCCGCAACAGGCCTCAGCAGCAGGCTGCTTGCGGTTTCACTTCACCCTTGCGCTCCGGGGCGCAGCAGGCTGCGTCACCAGCCGGCTTGGCTGCAGCCACGACTGAGGCCGCCGTGGTGGCCCCGACCGCACCGGCTTCGACCTTGGTGTGGCGCCCATAGGTAGGGATGTCGGCCATGGTGTGAAAGGCCTCCCAGGCAATGCCTTGCGGATCGCGGGTCCAGCTCTTGTTGGAGCGGGCGTAGCAGCAGTCCGCATTCTCCTGATCAGCGATCGGCGCCTGTGCTGCGGCAACCCGCGCCCTCAGTTCGGCCAGTTCGTCGTCGCTATCGACCTGCAGCCCCAGATGGTCGATGCCGGCTTCTATGCCGCGCTGCGAAATCGCGAAATTCACGCGCGGATCCTCGAGCATCCATTTGGCGTAGTCGACCTTGTGCACGCTGGGCGCGTGGCCGAACAGGGACGAATAGAAACGAATGCTCTCGCCAAGATCATCGACAGCGACGTGGACGTGGAAGCGTTTCATCGTGGTACTCCTTGAGTATGGATTTTGATGGGCAGGTTGTAGTTGTGGGTAACTACATTTCCATAATCATAGTATGATCGAATAAATATCCGCTGTCAAGCACTGCAGTCTGAACATCGCTGCGGGCTATTCACGGCTGGGTCGCCCCAAGGTCGCCCATCGCGGACTGCACAGGGTCTTGCGATGCCAGGTTCAGGTCGTGGGCGGCGGCCGGTTCCTGGGATGTTGCTCAACCGCCGCATCGCGATGCATCCAGGGTAGTGCGCTGTCGGTCCATATGTGCATGCCGATCGAAAGGTCGTTGGCGTCGTCGAGCGACCCGGCCTTCAGGACCAGCATCTGCGGCATGGTCGCGCGCTGGCTGTAGAGCGACGAACCGCAGTCGCCGCAGAAAAACCGGTAAAGAGTGTTGCCGCTATCGGCAGTATCGGCATAGCGCTTCGGCGTGCCGGCGGTGAATTTCAGGTCCGCGGTCTTGAGCAGCACGTTGTGGCTGGAGCCGGCGCCGGATGCCTTGCGGCAATTGAGGCAGTGGCAGGCGATGATGTTCTTCATCGGCGCGCTGACCTGGTAGCGTATGGCGCCGCACAGGCAGCCGCCGGTTGCGCTGGAGCTCATCGAATTTCCCCCATTCATCAAAGCAAAAAGTATATGGTGTAGGCAGCCACCCCGGCATTGCGAGTGGGCCCCGCAAGCATAGTCCCAGCAAAGATCACAAGCCGATATCTCGCCGGATTCGGTAGAGTACAGGACTCGGGTTCAATCAGCGCAAATTTGTCGGATGCGCGGGCAAGGCGATGTCGTATCGCCTGCCAAAGCAATGGAGAGGGTCTCATGGTTCGAATATTGAAATTTGCAATGCTGGCTACGGTCCTTTCGATCGGCACTGCAGCGCTCGCCCAGACGCCAGGCGGCACGATCAAGCTGATCGTGCCGTTTCCGCCCGGACAGGGGGCAGACACGATCATGCGCCTGGTAGCCGAGCGCCTGGCGCCGCGTCTGGGCCAACCGGTTGTCATCGATAACCGCCCGGGTGCCGGGGGAACGGTGGGCACCGATTTTGCCGCCAAGCAGGCGCCCGATGGCCTGACCCTGCTCATGGGTGCCAGCGGCCCGATGGCGATATCGCCAACCCTGCAGCCATCGGCGGCGCGCTACAACCCTTTGCGCGATTTTGAGACCGTCACCGGGGTGGCAAGCGTCGCCCAGGTATTCGTGGTGGCTGCCGGATCGCCGCATCGGTCACTGCAAGACCTTATCCGGGTCGCGCGCGAGCAGCCGGAAAAGATTGCTTACGGCTCGTCCGGCAATGGCACAACCCAGCACCTGTTTGTCGAACAGTTTGCCGACCTGGCAGGTTTGCGCATGCTGCACGTCCCCTACAAGGGCTCCGCGCCCGCGCTGGTTGACCTGATCGGCGGCCAGGTGGCGATGGTGTCCGACACCATCCCGGCCATGCTCCCGCACATTCGCGCCGGCAAGGTGCGTGCCCTGGGGGTCACGTCCGAAAAGCGCTCGCCCTTTTTGGCCGAGGTGCCGACCATTGCCGAGCAGGGCGTGCGCGGCTACTCGGCTGAGGGCTGGATCACCATCGTGGCGCCGGCTGGCACGCCGGGGCCGTTGGCAGACCGCCTCGACGGCGAGATCCGCAAGGTGCTGGCTGAACCGGACCTGCGCCAGAAGCTCGCGGATATGGGTTTTGTCGAAATGACCGTGTCCCGGGCTGCGTTGCGCAACTTCATCGGCGCCGAACTCGCGAAGTGGAAAAAGGTCATCGAGACTGCGAAGATCAAGGTCGAGTAGGGAGTGCGGCTGATGAATACGATCTATGCCGACTCCATCGTGTTCGATGGATTGAACATCTGCAATTGGTCGCGTGAGATCTTCCTGCAGTGGAAAAAGGGCGGCATCACCGGCGTCTCTTGCACCTGCGCCATCTGGGAGAACTTTCGCGATTCGATGCACAACATCATCAGGTGGCGGCGCCTGTTCGAGGAAAACGCCGACCTGATCCTGCAGGTACGCACCACGGCGGACCTGCGCCGCGCCAAGGCCGAGGGCCGCACGGGCGTAGTGCTGTCATGGCAGAACACCGCCGGCATCGAGGATCGCATCGACTTCCTGCAGATCTTCAACGAACTCGGCGTGCGCATCATGCAGCTCACCTACAACACGCAGAACTATTCCGGTGCCGGCTATACCGAGTTGGCCGATTCGGGCTTGACCGGGTTTGGTCGCGAGGTGGTCGATGAGATGGCGCGCGTGGGTATCGTTTGTGACTTGTCGCATGTCGGGCCGCGCACTTCCGCGGACACCATCGCCTACGCCAAAAAGCCGCCCTGCTTTTCGCACGTACTGCCGCAGGGCATGCGCAACACGCCGCGCAACAAGTCCGACGAACTCATTCGCGCGTTGGCGGATCGGGGCGGCATGATCGGCCTGTCGCAGTTTGGTCCGTTCATGAAGCGTGGCAACGAATCGACCATTGCCGACTATGTCGAGGCTCTGGAGTACGTGATCGACCTGGCCGGCGAGGACCATGTCGGCATCGGCTCGGACGCATCCCAGGGGCACGGCAGGCCCAGCCCGTTCATGGAGTGGTGCAATCACGACAAGGGCTATGCGCGCGAGCTCACGCCCTTCGGCCACGACAAGGTCGTCAAGCCACTGGGCGATTTGGCCGAGCGTGCCCGCCTTGCCGATGCCATGCAGGCGGCCGGCTGGTCCGAGAGCCGCATGCGCAAGGTACTGGGCGAGAATTGGCTCGCCTACCTGCGCTCGATCTGGGGGGAATGAAGCAATGGACCGGCGTCAGCGGCTTGCGGCAGCGATCGGCGGAGGCGTGCCTGACCGCGTGCCGGTCAGCGCGTGGGGGCACTTCTTCAACCGCGAGAACAGCGCCGCATCGCTGGCCGATGTGATGGTCGAGTTTTTCGAGCGCTATCAGTGGGACTACCTGAAGGTGCATGCGCGCGCCAGCTACCATGTCGAAGGTTGGGGCTTCACTTACCGCCCTTCGAACAATCCAGGCGCGGGTCACGTCTGTACGGGTCATCCGATCGTAGGGCCGCAGTCCTGGCGCAACATCAAGCCGCTGTCACTCGATACCCCGGCGCTGGCCGAGCAGTTCGATGCGCTCGCACGAATCCGAGCGCGCATCGCGTCCGACGTGCCGCTGATCATGACCGTGTTTTCGCCCCTCGATGTGGCCGAGAAGCTGGTTGATCGCGATGCCGCGCTGCTCAAGTCGCATATCGAAGCCGATCCGGATGCATTGGCAGGCGCGCTTGAAGCGATCGCCGACACCCTGCATCGCTTTGTGGCCCGGCTGCCCGCCCTGGGTGTCGACGGCATCTATTTTTCAACCAAGTGGGCGAACAACATCAAGCTCACCCCGGCGCAATACCAGCGCCTGGTCCGTCCCTACGACCTGCGCGTACTCGAAGCGGCACAGGGACTGTGGTGCAACATGCTGCACCTGTGCGAGGACGCGATTCAGCTCGAGGCGATGGCCGACTACCCGGTGCAGGTGTTTCACTGGGATGCGCACACGCCGCACAACCCGGGATTCGCGGCAGGCGCGCGTGTCGTCGGGCGCGCCGTCGGCGGTGGTGTGGATGCCGGCACACTCGCCAGCGGCGCGGCCGCGGCGGTCTACGATCGGGTGCGCGATGCGATCACGCAGATGAATGGACGCAACCTTCTTGTCGGGCCGGGCTGCTCGGTCCAGGTCGCGCGTACTCCGGCCGCCAATCTGGAAGCCATGCGC
>JBJXGS010000197.1:0-8748 GCA_046160545.1 Burkholderiales bacterium | reverse complement strand
TGAACATGCTGCATGATGCTTTCACGTTGGGCCTCTCGGAGTGTGGGTGGAAGTGCGTTTGGCGACACACCGCTACCCTACACCTCGGGATGGCTCAACGCCTCAAACTGTCTTGGACAAGAGTGGGATCGTCGCCTTCGCTTTCGCATGTGGATTCGTGGGTACCGCGGCGCTCGCCGCGCCGTCCGCGGAGGACGAGCGAGACCACGAGGAATTGCGTGGCCTTCTCAAGCTTTTCACCGAGGCCTTCAATACGCGCAAGATCGAGCCGCTGATACCCTACCTCCATCGCGACTTCAGCGTGACCATGGTGAACCAGGATGTGGTGACGACGCCCAAGGAGTTGGGCGCCTATCTCGACAAGCAGTTCTCCGGGCCCGACGCCCCTCTGAAAGATGTTCAGATCAAACCCGACACCGACATTCCGACCGTGTTCCTTGAAGGCCGCTTCGGCATCAACCGCGGTGGCTCAACGGATACCTACACGCTCAAGGACGGCCGCGTGTTCGTGCTGAACACTCGCTGGACCGGTACCGGGATCAAGGAAGAGGGAAAGTGGAAAGTGCTCAACGCGCACATCGGCTTGAACATCATCGACAACCCGATCCTCGACGCGATGGAAAAGTTGAAGTGGATCTGGGTCGCCGCGGCCGGTGCGAGCGGGCTGTTGGTCGGCACGTTGGGCACGCTCTGGCTCAGGCGCCGCCGGGCCTGAGCGTTGGATCTGTGCGCAACCTGGAGAGCCGCCTTTCAGGGTGAGCCGACCGGGCCAGAACCTCTTCTGGAGGAGCGATGAAGATCACGTTCATCAAGCCCAACATCGGACGCCTGGAGCACAGTCTCTACGTCGATGAAGGCCGAATGGAACCGCTGCAGCTCGGCGTGATCGCGGGTCTGACTCCACCGGATGTGGAGTGCGTCCTCTTTGATGACCGCTGCGAGGCAATTCCTTACGACGAGCCGACGGATCTCGCCGCGATCACGGTTGAAATCTACAACGCCAGGCGCGCCTACGAGATCGCCGCCGAGTTCAGGCTGCGAGGTGTTCCTGTCATCATGGGTGGGTTTCATCCGACGCTCCTGCCCGAGGAATGCCTGGAACACGCCGACTCGATCTACATCGGAGACGCCGAGTTTCTCTGGCACCAGGTGGTCGATGACGCGAGGCATGGCAGGCTGAAGCGGATTTACAGGGCGAAACCGGGGGTCGCCCAGGCCGGTGGAACTCAGCCTCGCAGGGACCTCTTCAAGGGCAAGGGATACCTCCCCATCACCCTGATGCAATTCTCACGCGGCTGCCGCTTCGCCTGCGACTTCTGCGCGATCAGCGTGTTCTTCAACCGTACCAATTTCGTGCGCCCGACGCGGGAGGTTCTGGCGGAGATCGAACAGCAAGACCGAAAAGTCATCTTCTTCGTGGACGACAATTTTCTATCGAACCATGAGGCCGCCAAGCTGTTCCTGCGCGAGTTGATCCCCATGCGGATCAAGTGGGTCTCCCAGGCCTCGATCGACATGACCAATGACCCGGAACTGATGGACCTGCTCGAGGAGAGCGGCTGCCTGGGTAACGTGATCGGCTTCGAGTCTCTGGACCCCAGGAACCTCAGGTCCATGAAGAAGGCTTCCAACCTGAAGAAGCAAGGATGGGACAGATACGCGGCGCAATGCGAAATCCTGCGAAGTCATCATCTCCAGAACTGGGCGTCTTTTACGCTGGGCCACGACCACGACACAGTGGAGAGCATCAAGGAAACGCTGGACTTTGCGATGCACCACAAGTTCTGTTTTGCGGCGTTCAATATTCTGATGCCCTATCCGGCGACCCCGCTGTACGACAGGCTGAAACGCGAGGGCCGCCTCCTCTGGGACGGCAAGTGGTGGTTGCATCCCGAGTACCGTTTCAACCACGCCGCCTTCCAGCCCAAGAACATGACACCGGACGAGTTGACGCAGGCCTGCTGGTATTGCCGCGATCACTGGAACCGGCCGAGTTCAATCTGGAAACGGATGTGGGACTTCAAGACCCACATGCGCTCACCGACCCGCTTGGGAATCTATCTCAGCTACAACCCCATTTACGCCAAGGAAGCGTACAAGAAACAGGGCATGCTGTTCGGCCTGTCCCGCGATTCCATCGATACGAGCAATGCCAGTCCGCTGCGAAAGCTGCGTGCTTCCCATGCGGACAGCGTTGAGCCGCTCGTGCAATGAAGGTCCTTTTGTCCCAGGGGCTCGATAAACTCAGCGCCGGCCAGGCGACTTACTGGCCACGTGTCAGCAACTGGCGCTCGAGGCGCGCGTCCGGCCTGGCCGGTGGCGGCTCGCTCGTGTGAATCGGCCCGAGCCACAGGCGCGCGTAGGTCCGCAGGAACGACGGACGCGGCTGCGAAGGATCGACGAACTTCGGCAGATGAATCCACGGCACCGTCGGGTCGCGGTGGTGCGCGAGATGGTGGTGGTAGTTGAGGAAGATCCACTGCACGAGCGGGTTCACGCGCAAGTTGGACGCGCCTTCGCGAACGTCACGGCGCGTGTAGGCATGGTCGGTGTATTGCAGCGAACACCAGTTCAAAGCGAAGGCCACGTAGCAGACGAGCCAGCCCGCGAGGCTGAGATCGAGCACCGCGACCAGACTCGCCTGGAAGGCGATCGCGAACAGCAGTTCGCCGCGCATGCGCCACGCGGGTGCGCGGGCCAGGTCCGCGACCATCGGCTCCAGGCCGTAGAAGCGCGCGATCTTCTCCTTGAACAACGGGCGCGAGAAGAACGGACCGGACAGCAGGTAGATCGCGCAGCCGAGCGGCGCGGAGAACCAGAACCAGCCGGTGAGCAGGCAGTAGAGTTGAAACCAGGTCTGGAAGCGGCTCCGGTTCGGCGTGTAGCAGTCGAACATTTCGTCGTCGGTGCGGTTGCGGCGGTGGTGGCCGAAGTGGCAGACGCGCTGGAACAGGAAGCCGGTGGGGAAGAACGCGGCGCCGATCATGCCGAAAACGTCGTTCACCGCGCGGCGCGGATGGAAGATGCCGTGCACCGATTCGTGCAGCAGCGAGAAGATCGTGTTGTTGACGTAGGAGAATCCGATCGCTGCCGCGGCCATCTGCCACAGCGACCCGGTATGAGACGCGAACCACAGCAGCCACGCCGCCGCCGTGTACGCCGAAAACGCGATGCAGACGTTGAGCGCGCCTGGAATTCGCAGCTCCGTTTGATGCAACTCGCGCTCCATCATCCCAGCCTCGGGCGGTTCGGCTTCACGCGCCTGCCGCCCGTCCACTGCGTCATCGGCCGCAGGAACGCCGCCGTTGGCACTTCCTCGCCCGCCGCGACGCTGCAGCCCGGGCCGATTCCCGCGTAGGCACCGATCAGCGCGCCCTCGCCGATCTCCACCGGCCCGAGCGTGACGCGGAACGCGCCGCTCGAGTCCTTCATCGCGAGATGGCCGGAGAGCACGGCACGCGCGCCGATCACGGCGCCCGGCCCGATGCGCACCGCATGCCGGTCCAGGACCGCTGCGCCCGGACCCCAGTACACCACCGGGCTGACGCGCGCGCCCCACGCGTTCAGCCACAACGCGTACAGCCCCGGCACCATTCGCAACAGCTCCTCGAGGAAACCGAAGCGGTTGAACACGACCTGCAATTGCGTGAGAAACCACCAGACCTTGTAGGCACGCGCCTCCTGACCCAGGCCCTCGCCTTGCGGCGCGCCGAACAGTGCAACCGCGACGCGGCCAAGGCTTGGCGGCACGATGTAGATCCACGCCAGCGCGGTGCCGATTCGCAGCGCTATGCCATCGACGAACCAAACGACCGCGGCGCCGGCCAGCAGGTGCAGCAGCGGCAGGAAATTGAGCGCGAGCGAATAGCCCGATGCTTTCGCACCCGCGGGCAGCGTGCGCGCCGGTTCGCGGGTCAGCTCATCATGCTGCAGCGGGGCGTTCATAGGCTCTCAGCACTTTGCCGAGCTGCGCCAGCGCCGGCTCTGCGTCATAGAGCGCAAAGGCGAGCGGCGTGAGCTTGCGGTTGAACAGGCTGGTCTGGAACGCCGCGTGGCCCTTCAGCGCCACCAAGCCGGCGACCAGCTCGCGCTCGCGCGGCGCGAGGTCTGGAAACTCGGCCACCAGGCGCCGCACCACGCGTGCGCCGGTTCCCGTGGCTTTCGGCGCAGTCATGTCGCGCATGAATGCGGTGAACAGCTTCGCGTTCAGCGCGCGCCACGCCGCGGGCAGCGTGGCGAGGCACGCGCGCACGAGGTGCACGTCGATGTGGATATGGCGCGCCTCGTCCTTCGCATGCTCGCGGTGCACCGCAACGAAACCCGGCTCCAGCCGGCCGAGCGCGCCTTCGCCGTGGCGTGCCATCGACGACGCAAGACCGATCGACGACTCTTCCATCGCGACGATGATCCACAGCGCGAAGGGCAGCCAGCGCGCGCCGGCATGCATCGCGTGCAGAGCCACACGCTCGTAGGACCGCAGCCGCATGAACTGCGCTTCGGCGCGCTCGTAGTCGTGCGGCGCACAGCGACGGTTGAGCGCGACGAAGGCCTCGTAGTGCCGCTGCTCTTCAGCCAACATGCCTTCGAGCGCATCGCGCAGCGCCGCCGAGCCCTTTGCTTGAGCACGGCGGCGCAGCGCCTTCAACACCGGGTCGACGAAGTCACGCTCGAGCATCATGATGTATTCGTTGACGCGCAGCGCGAACAGCTGGTTGTAGCGGATCTTCTGTACCCGGGTGAGCAGCGAGTAGCCGGGGGTGTAGTAGAGCTGGGTTTGGTCCTGCGGCATGAACGGCAGCGACAGGTCGGGCGGGGAATAGGGGACGGCCGCGGTGCGGCGCGCCGGATCCGCGGCGATCGCCTCGATGCGGTGAAGCTCCAAGACGGTCACTGGTGCACCCTCGCGCTTCGCGCGGTCCCGCCGAGCGGGACGGAGCGCCCCCTTCGGAGCGGCCGGGCGGGGGCGCTCATGCCGCGCCCTCATAGCTCTTCAGGCCATTCGCTCCGGTGCGCCAGTAGGACCAGGCCACGTAACCGCCGACCGGCAGCGCGATGCACAGCGCCATCGAGAGAAACGCGAAGCCCCAGTACAGGTCCCAGCGCGTCGGATCGATGAGGGTGGTTTCGGCGAGCGCGACCGCGATGCCGTAACAGACCCCGAACAGGCCGAAGATCGGCGGCGCGTAGTCCATCGCGATCGCCTCGGGGCCGCGGCGCTGCGCATAGGAGTGCGTGTACACGCGCAGGAAGCCCGCGCGCAGCGCTTCCACGTCGTAGAACCAGTTCCAGAATCCGAGCACCGAGCCGAGCACGAAGCCCGCGCGCAGCACCTCCCAAGGCCCGTGCATGCCGGTCGGCAACGCCGCGAGGGCGATCAGGCTGGTGGCCGAACCGAAGACGAAGCCATGGTGCGGCCGGAAGCGGCCGAGCCGAAGCCGGGTGTTGAATTCCCAGATGCGCAGCACGTTCGTCCCCACCGCTGGCACGATGTAGGCATACAGCACGGGAATGGCGAGCATCAGGGCGGCCAGGCGATGCTCGCCGCCGCAGCGTTCCAGCCACAGCCAGTAGGACAGCGGCAGAACGACCACCGGCGCCGCGTACTGGTAGACATTGAAGAAGCCCATCAAAGGACCCCGAAGCGCCTGCCCTGCTTGTTGAACACCTTGAGCCAGCTCATGCGACGACCTCCATGGGCCGCAGGGCCTCTTCGGTGCCGAGCGGGCTGCCCTGCTTGCGCCGGATTTCCCGGCGCGAGATGAGATTCGACGCCAGCAGCGTGCCCAGGCGCGTGGGCCGCGCGTACAGCGCCGGCTCGGTGCAGATACGCCGCGCCATGCTTGAGTAGCTGTAGAACGACTGCCTGGCGCGCCAGCAGCCTTGCGTCAATTGCTCCGGTGTCATGCCGCGCGGAACGAATGTCGCATCGCCGTAGCGAAAGCGCGGGTCGAGCCACCAGCGCTCGTGCAACAGCCTGCCCTCGTCCTGCAGGCGCTGCATCAGCGCTGTCCCGGGAGTCGGCGTCAAGGGATTGAAGTTCGCGATGCAAAACCCCGACTCGACCGCGAATTCCACGGTGCGGTCGAACGCGTCCGGGCCGTCGTCGTCGTAGCCGAACACGAAGGTCCCGTAAATCAGAATGCCGTGGTCGTGCAGCTTGCGAATGCCCTTCGTGTAGTCGCCACGGCGCAAATTCCACTTCTTGCCGATCTGCCCGAGATTCGCTTCCGATAAAGACTCGAAGCCCACCAGTGCCAGCAGGCAGCCGCTCCTGGCCATCAGCGCGAGCAGCTTGTCGTTGCGGGCCACGTCGATCGTGATCTGGCAGGTCCAGCGCATGCGAAGCGGCGTGATGGCTTCGAGCAGGCGCGTGAGCGTGGGCACATCGCTGAACAGGTTGTCGTCGACGAAGAACACCGGCCGTTTGCGCGGCAGCGTCTCGAGTTCCGCCACGACGTCCGCCACGGGCCGCTGCACCATGCGGCGCTTGTAGAAGGCGTGGATCGAGCAGAAGTCGCAGGCCAGGCG
This sequence comes from Burkholderiales bacterium, assembly GCA_046160545.1. Classification (GTDB taxonomy): domain Bacteria; phylum Pseudomonadota; class Gammaproteobacteria; order Burkholderiales; family JAEUOS01; genus JAEUOS01. The sequence goes on along the minus strand of JBJXGS010000197.1, from coordinate 2,220 downwards.
ACAGCCGCGGCCATACTGGACCAGGGACAGCGGCGCATAGCGCTTGCCGCGGAAGATGCTGCGGTCCGGCCTCAAGCCGTCGATCGCGGTGTCGGCGTCTTGCCGGTAGACCCGGGCGAGGCGCCTGGCCATCGCGTCCTCGACGATGCGTTCCCACACGCCCTCGGCGTCGCCGATGACGATTGCATCGCAATAGCGTGCCGCCTCGTCGGCAAGCAGGGTCGGGTGGTAGCCGCCCATCACGACGGGCACGCCGCGCCGGCGGTAGTGGCTCGCGATCTGGTAGGCGCGCCTGGCGGTGTAGGTCTCCACCGTCATCGCCACCAGATCGGTCTCCAGGTCCAACGGCACCGGCGCGAGGCGTTCGTCATGAAAGGCGATTTCGACGCCTGGCGGGGTCCGGCTGGCGAGCAGCGCAAACACCATCGGCTCCATCGCATCCGTGCCGCGAAAGTCGCCGAGATTGGGACGAATGAAGGTGATGTGCATGCTCGGCCCCGTCATCGGTCTTGCGCGCGCAGAGGGTCCTTCGCCGAATGTAGCGCATCGATCCGATGGCGCCTGCTTCGAGTCTTGTCCAACGAGGTATGACCCTGGAGCCCAGGGCGTGATTCCAATGAGGAATGATCCTGGGCGGGGTCTGGGGGAGGCGATTCAGCAGCTCAAGGGAGCCCGCCGCCGAGGCGAGTCGATCATCCACAGGATGGTGATCGACATGAACGAAGCGCAAGTGCGCACCTTGGAGCAAGCGCGCCAGGTGGTGAGTGGCACGCAGGCTCTGGAGTTCCGCCGGGCCGAGAACGACGAGGGGCGCTACGCCTGGATCGCCTCGGTGCTGCGGCGGTTTGACTACGCGCGCCTGAAGCGCCCCGAGCGAGGGGTGGTGCTGGCCTACCTGCGGCGCCTGAGCGGGTACAGCCCAGCGCAGGTCAAGCGGCTGGTGGCGACGTGGCGCACGGGTCAGCCCTTGGTTAAGCGCTACCGCGCGCCGGAGCACGCCTTTGCGCGGCGCTACACGCGCGCCGACGTGGTATTGCTGGCCGATGTCGATCGGGCCATGAACACGCTCTCCGGCCCGGCCACGGCGTGCGTGCTGCGCCGCCAGCGCGATGTCTTTGGCGACACACGCTTCGAGCGTCTGGGATCGATCTCGGTGGGCCACCTGTACAACCTGCGCGCCAGCGCGGACTACCGTGCCCAGCGCGTGCTGCAGACCAAGACCCGCCCGACGAAGGCCGTGACGATTGGCGTACGCAAGGCGCCGGCTCCCGAGGGCCGCCCCGGCTTCATCCGGATCGACAGCGTGCACCAAGGCGACTGGGACGGCGTCAAAGGGGTCTACCACATCAATGCAGTTGACTGCGTCACGCAGTGGCAGGTGGTGGCCACCGTGCAGACGATCTCCGAGGCGCATCTGTTGCCCGTCATCGAGCAGATGCTCGCGCAGTTCCCGTTCAAGATTCTCGGATTCCACGCCGACAACGGCAGCGAGTACGTCAACCACTGTGTGGCCAAGATGCTGAACAAGTTGCGCATCGAGTTCACGCGCAGCCGGCCGCGCCACAGCAACGACAACGGCCTGGCCGAGACCAAGAACGGCGCGGTCGTGCGCAAGCTATTCGGCTACGAGCACATCCCGCAGCGCCATGCGACGCGCTTCAACACCTTCTGCGCCGAGTACCTCAACCCGTTCCTGAACTTCCACCGGCCGTGCCTGTTCGCCACCGACTTGGCCGATCCCAAGAAGCCCGGGCGCATCAAGCGCGTGTACCGAGCGAAGAACGTCATGACGCCGCTGGACAAGTTGGCCAGCCTGCCCGAGGCGGCGACGTTCATGCGCGAAGGTGTGACGCTGGAAGACTTGCACGCACTGGCGCGCGCGCTCACCGATGTGCAGGCGGCCGAGGAACTCAACGAGGCGCAACTGGCGCTGTTCAGGCGTGTCCCGGCACGCACCGGCTGAATTCCCATAGCAGGGCTGGACCAGGGGAGGGGCTATGGACATGTGGACGATGCGCTGACGCGCACCGGCCCGGTCCGTGGACAACGCTCCGGCGTTGCCCACCGCCCGCGCCTTCGCCCACATGCCCACAGCCCTCGACCACGAGGTTGTGAATCTCAAATTCAACCGGCCCAATACACTGGTCGCTTCCACAACGGATCGACTCCGGCTTCGCGTCGCCGATCTCAGACCGCCCAGGGTCATACCTCATTTGGAAA
>JBJXGS010000196.1:0-5369 GCA_046160545.1 Burkholderiales bacterium | reverse complement strand
CCATGTCGGTCGCGACTGCGGTGACATCAACCACATCGCCGGCCGGCTGCGAGAGCGGAATGCAGACCTCGCCCTGGCAGGCGCCTTCGGGCTTGAGTTGCCAGCCGGTGCCGGCTTCAAACTCGCTTTTTGGAATCCTGAGTGATCGCAGCAGCATGGGATAAGTCCTTTGTTCGGTCAGGTGCAGGAAGCCGGACTCGCGCCGCGAGTCGGTGGGTGACCGGGCGCCAAGCCTAGCCTAGGTTGCCGCTTCAGGGCGCGACGTTGACCCCGCGCACCTGGTACTTTGCAATCAGCTTGCCGACCAGGTCACGCTTGATTTGCTCGACAAAGCCGCGCAGGTAGGCCGCGCCGACGCTGCGCGCAATCGGCGTGCCGATCGCCTGTTGCACGGCCATGAACTGGCCATCGAGAATGCGTGAGCCCGGCAGCTTGGCCTGGTCTTCCAGTAGCTTCGGCCCGAGTCCCGCCAGCGCATCGAGCCTGGCGTTGACAAAAAGTTGGAAGGAGGCGTCCAGGCCCACTGCACGCTCGAGCGTCATGTGGCGGATGGTACGGCGCAGGTACATGTCATAGGCGCTCTTGTCGGCAACAGCGACGCGCACCCCGGGGCGATCGACCTGGTCGATGCTCGTGATCTTCGAGGCCGCCGGCACCAGGTAGCTGGCGGGTATCTCGAGGTAGGCGTCGGTGAAGGCGATCTCGGTGGCACGCAGCGGGTCGGCGCCGATCAGTCCCACGTCCCACTTGTCCTGCGCGGCCGCCGCCGCCAGGTCGCCGGGCTGCGCGTAGGGCACGAAGACCACCGGCACGCCGAGGGCGCGGCCGAGCTCGCGGCCGATGTCCGGTGCGATGCCGGTCGGCTCGCCGCCGGGCGGGTTGCTGCTGATGAGCAGGAAGTTGGCGAGATTCAGCCCCACGCGCAGACGGCCAGAGGGGGCCAGGTCGGCGCGGGCGGCGGCGGACGGATCGGACATGCACGTACTCCTTGCAGCGGCGATAGAGAGATCAGCAGCGCGGGCAATCTAGCATGCGACCGACGTGCTTGACCGCTTGTGCGTTGGCATACGCGCAGAGGCTCAGGCTGCGAGCGCCTCGCGAGCACTCAGGCGCATGTCAATATGCACTGAATCGAACGGGCAGATCACTCCACCACCTTCAGCCCGTTCGACAAGGCCGAGTTCGGCCAAGGCCTCGACATCGTCGTGAACCCGTCGGACATCCCGGCCGACACGTCGCGCGAGTTCGCGGATAGACATCGGCCCCTGGCCTTGCAGCGTATGGACGACGCTCCAGCGTCGCTCTGTCAAACGTCCGAAAAAGCCTCCGGCGCTCTCGAAATTGAGCACTTCGCCCTGGTAGGTGCGCGAGGCGGCCCGTTTTCCGGTGGAGCGCAGCGCGCTGCGCCAATCCGCATTCAAGGTGATCGTCAAATTGCGCTTGGTCATTTGTTACCCCTAGCCTTTTCAACCGCCGAGATGAAGTCCTCGATCAGCCGCTCCACCGAAACAAATTCGTACGGGCGATCGCGGCCACGCACATGGCAATGGTCACCCTTCCCGCGCTCATTGTCGAACCCAACCAGTCGCACACCATCCTTTGCATAGGCGGCGCGGTACTTGTAGTCATGCCTGCTCGGCGCCACCGGGGCCGGAACCCGCCAGATCACCAATTCGATGACGCCGCCGTCCGGCATCACGTCCTTGAACCGGGTGATAAGCTCGGCATCCATACCGTTTCACTCTAGCGCGAAGCAGAATTGTTGTCAAATATGTCAACACTTGCCGTAGGTGGGAGTGCCTGGCGCGCCGCCCGCCCACGGCTTCCGGAGCCTGCCATGTCGCATCGATTCGCAAGTCGCATCCTGCGTCATTTCGTGCTGCTGGTTGTCGCCGCAGGCGCGACGCTCGGTGGCGGCACTGCTAGTGCTCAGGCAATCTGGCCGCAAAAGCCAGTCCAGCTGATCGTGCCCTGGCCTGCCGGCGGCGGTACCGACATCATCGGTCGCGCGGTCGCTCAGCGCCTGGCCACCCGGCTCGGGCAGAGTGTGGTCATCGAGAACCGTGCCGGCGCCTCGGGAAATATCGGCACCCAGGCCGCGGCGCGCGCCGCCCCGGACGGCTACACCCTGGTGCTCGGGGTCACCAACACGCACGCGATCAACTCCAGCTATTTCCGCAGCCTGCCCTACGACCCGCTCAAGGACTTCCAGGCCGTCACGATGCTGGCCATCGGCCCGCATGTATTGGTGATCAACGCCAATCAGCCGGCCAGGAACATCGCTGAACTCGTCGCGCTGCTGCGCGCGCAGCCCGGCAAGCACGCCTACGCGTCCTACGGCAATGGCAGCACCGCGCACCTGCTTGGCGAGCAGTTGAGGCAAGCCGAGAAGCTTGACCTCACGCACGCGCCCTACCGCGGCATCCCGCCCGCGTTGCAGGACCTGATCGGCGGGCAGGTGAGTCTGCTTTTCTCGACCACCGCCGCGGCGATTCCGCAGATTCGCGGTGGCCGCCTGCGCGCGCTTGCGATCACCTCTGAGAAACGCCTGGATGCGCTGCCCGAGGTTGCGACCATGATCGAATTGCAGCGTCCGGATGCGACGCTCAACCACTGGTACGGGCTCTTCGCCCCGGCCGGGACGCCGCGCGCCATCGTCGATCGCCTCGCGCAGGAGACCGAGGTGGTTTTGCAGGCTGCCGACCTGCGTGAGATCTTCAATCAGGCGGGCGTCGCGCCCGTGCCGATGACGCCGGATGCGACCAGCGCGTTTGTGCGCAGTGAGGTCACGCGCTGGGGGGCGCTGGTCAAGGCGGCCGGCATCGTCGGCGAATAGGACAATATGGCGACTCTTCTCGACATCGACAGAAATCGTCCCGCATGAAAGCGACAGGCACATGAACCTGAACCAGGCCATGCAGGGCTTGACGACCTGCGACATATCCGACGCCTGCGATGCGCTCGACATCGCCGCCGTCACCTCGGGGGCTCTCAAGGGGGTGCACGCGGGCTGCACGCCGATCTGCGGGCCGGTATCGACCTGCCGCATGTCGGCCAAGGGCAGGATCGAGATCGTCATCGGCACCATCGGGCCCCTGCTGGCGGCCGAGCCCGGCGGCATCTTCCTGGTGGATGCCGGTGGCAACATGGAACTCAACACCATCGGTTCGCTAGTCGCCGTCGTCGCCGTGCAGTCGCGCATGGCCGGGGCCATCGTCGATGGTTGCGTGCGCGATGTGCAGGGCATGCAGGAGCTGGGTTTCCCGGTCTACGCGCGCGGCACGGTGGTGCCCTCGGTGCGCGGGCGCATGGCCATTGAATCCATCGGCGAGCCGGTGTCCTTTGCCGGGGCCGAGGTGCGCCAGGGCTGGATCGCCGCGGCGGATGCCAACGGGGTCATCGTTTTTCCGCCGCAGCGTGTGCGCGAGGTCTTCGCCTTCGCCTGGCGCGCGGTCGCATTGGAAAAGGCGATCTTCCGGCAGATCCGCGAGGGTGGCGACGCGATCGCCCTGCACAAGGCGATGAAGTACGACCTATCCATGAAGGAACAACTGACCGATCCGGGAGTGAAATGATCAAACCGCTCGCAAGCCTCGCCCTGGTATTTGCCGCCTGCGCTACCACCCTGCCTGCGGCTGCGCAGACCTGGCCGGCCAGGCCTGTCCGCATCGTCGTGCCGGTGGCCACCGGCGGCATCGCCGACTATTACGCGCGCTTTATCGGCGCCAAGCTCACCGAAACCTGGGGTCAGGGTGTGGTGGCCGAAAACCGCCCCGGCGGCGGCGGCAATATTGGCGCGGACATGGTCGCCAAGGCGGCACCGGATGGCTATACCCTGCTCATGGGCTTCATCGGCCCCAATGCAGTGAACCAGTTCATGTTTGCCAAGATGCCCTTCGATTCGAACAAGGACTTCGCGCCCATCGCGATGGTCATCGAGGCAGAGGGCCTGCTTGCAGTGCACCCCTCGCTGCCGGTGACGACCGTGCAGGAGCTCCTCGCCTATGCGCGTGCCAACCCGGGCAGACTTTCCTACGTCTCCGGCGGGGTGGGTACCGCGAGTCACCTGGCAGGCGAGTTGTTCAAGTCCATGACGCGCACCTTCATCGTCCACATCCCGTATCGCGGCAACGCGCCGGCGGTGACTGACCTCATCGGCGGGCAGGCGCACCTGGCTTTTGCAACCCTGCCCACCATCATTCCGCACGTGCGCGCCGGCAAGCTGCGCGGCATAGCCGTGATCGGCAAGGAGCGCTCGGCAGCCGCGCCGCAGTTGCCGACAGTGGCCGAGTCCGGCGTGCCCGGCTTTGCGGTCAACAACTGGATCGGACTTTTCGCGCCCGCGGGCACGCCACCGGAGATCGTGCGCCGCTTGAACGCCGAGGTCATGCGCATCATGAAGCTGCCCGAGGTCACGAGGCGCATGGAAGTCGAGGGCGAGCGCCATACGCCCAACACGCCCGAGCAGTTTGGCCAGTTCGTCCGCGACGACGCCGCCCGCTGGGCCAAGGTCGTCCAGGCCGCCGGCCTCAAGGCCGAATAGGCCAGCGCATCACACCCAACCGGTTTCTAACCAAGGAGAAGCAATGAGCAGTACACCTGACATCAAGCAGCTGATTGCCGAATACCGCATGCTTTCCACCGCCAATGTTTCCGACGGTCTGGACCGCCTCGGCATCAACGGCGCGCCGCATGGCATCGGCCCCCTGTGGGACGCCTGCCCCAAGATCATCGGCCCCGCCGCGACCTTGAAGTTGGTCCCCGTGGGCCAGGCGACCGAGTCGCCCGTGCTGGGCACGCTGGAGGCGATCAAGATCGGCCGTGCCGGCGACGTGCTCGTCATCGACCAGGCCGGACGCATGGATGTGAACAGCTTTGGCGGCGTCGCCGGGTTTACCACCCGCCACCGCGGCCTCGTCGGCTGCGTGATGGATGGCGTGACCCGCGACATCGACGAATTCAAGCAGTTGAACCTGCCGGTCTACGGCAAGGGTTTCATCCAGCAGTCCATCCGCAACCGCTGTGCCTGCGCCGGCTACGGCATACCGGTGCAGCTGGGCGGCGTGACGGTCAACCCGGGCGATCTCATCATGGCCGACGAAAATGGCATCTGCGTGGTGCCCAAGGACAAGATGGCCGAGGTGCTGGAGTTCGCCAGGCTTTTCAAGAACATCGAGGACAGCGTCATCGACGCGGTGCGCAACGGCACCGACCCGGTGGTGGCGCACGACCGCGTGCGCTACGACATGATGACCGCCGCCGGCCACAAGGCCTGAAGGAACCAGAGCCATGGCCATAACGCGCGGCAATCCGCCGGGAATGAAGAACGTGCGCGCCAGTGTCTACAACCATTACGTGCGCGTCGACAA
>JBJXGS010000195.1:0-42903 GCA_046160545.1 Burkholderiales bacterium | reverse complement strand
GCCGGCAGGTATCCATCCGGCGCCCCCGGAGGAATCGGCGGCGCCGCCTTCAGCGACTGCTGGAAGGCATCCACCATCTTGCGTATCGGGCCGCGCACCCAGCCCTGGGTGCTGCTGACATCCGACTCTTCTTTCGGGTCCTGGACCAGGTTGAAGAGATAGGGCGTCTCCAGGTGGTTGGCGCCCGCGTTGGGCTCGACCTCCCAGACGAAATGCATCTTCCAGTCGCGCCACTTCGCGGCGCGGAGTTCCGATTTGATGAAGTAGACGAATCCTTCGCGCGCCGACGTGCCGGTCTGCCCGGTCAGGAAAGGCAGCTGGTCAACGCCGTCGAAGGGCCGGTCGGCGGGAACCTTCGCACCGGCGACCGACGCCAGGGTCGGGAAGACATCGACCACGTGCACGATCTCGTTGCTGACCGCACCTGCCGGGATGCGCCCGGGCCAGCGCGCGACGAAAGGCACGCGCAGCGCGCCTTCCATGGCCGTGTGATAGGTGCCGGTCCACATGCCGGCGCTGCCGCGCCAGGGCCGCCGATACTCCGGGCCGTTGTCGCTGGCGAAGATGAACAAGGTGTTCTCGCGCAGGCCCGCCGCGTCGATCGCGTCGAGGATCTCGCCGACGCGGTGATCGAGCTCGATCAGCGAATCGGCGAAGTCGCCCTTCCTGGACGCCCCCTCGAAAGACCGGTGCGGAATCGTCGGGAAGTGCAACTGCGTGAGCGGCACGTAGAGAAAGAAGGGCTGACCCGCGGCGGCGTGGCGACGGATGGTCGCGCAACTGCGGCGGGTCAATTCCTCGTCGATGCGCCGGCGCATATCGAGGTCGTAGACCTCCAGCTTTTCCGCCGGGCTGCCCTTGACGCCCGCCATCACATGGGGAATGTCGACGACGATCGGATCAAAGCCGACCGCATCCATGAACATGCTCTCGTTGGTCGTACGCGGAATCCCGTACCACTCGTCGAAGCCGCGGTCCTTGGGGTAACGCCCCTCCTTGTCCCCCAGGTGCCACTTGCCGTACATGGCGGTCGCGTAGCCCGCTTCCGACAGGGCCTCGGCGAGCGTGATCTCCCAGGCGATGAGTCCCTGCGGCAGTCCGGCGGGGACCGACTGCAGCGCGCCGGTGCGAATCGGATGGCGGCCGGTCATGAGCGCCGAGCGCGTCGGCACGCAGTCGCTCTCGACGTTGAAGTTGGTCAAGCGCATGCCTTCGGTCGCCAGCGCGTCGATGCGCGGGGTGGGCGCGCCGCGCAGTGCGCCACCGCCGTAGCAACCGAGCTCGCCCCAGCCCAGGTTGTCGGCGAGTACGAGGATGATGTTGGTCTTTGGCATGCGGTCTTCCGGGAGGTCGCGCGATTTCATCAGTCCAGCTTCAGCTGCAGTCCGGGCACCACGCGAGTCCAGGTGTCGACGCTGTCCTTGAGGAACCTGTCGAACGCCTGGTAGCCGATCGGCTTGGCGTCAATGCCGGCCTCGGCGAGCTTCTGGCGCGTCTCCGCACCGGCGATTACCGCCAGGATGGCCTCGGAGAGCGGCCGCGTGATGGACTCCGGCGTCGCCGCTGGCACCACCAGTCCCGCCCACTGCGAGAGCGCGATCTGCGGATATCCAAGCTCGCCGGTCGTCGGCACATCGGGCACGGCGCTGGCGCGTTTGGGTGTGGTCACAGCCACGATGTGCACCTTGCCTGCCTTCGCCTGTGCCAGCATGGGCACCAGACCCAGCACGGCCACCGGAACCTGGCCGCTCACGATGTCGGCGGTCGCCTGCCCGCCACCCTTGTAAGGAACATGCAGCAGTTGTACGCCGGCGAGCCTGGCCAGCCATTCGCCGACGACGTGCTGCGAGGTGCCGATCCCGGAAGTGCCGTAGGCCAGTGCGGCCGGCTTTTCCCGGGCAGCCTTCAAGACATCACCGAAGGACTTGAACGACGAGCGCGCCGACACCGCCACGCAGATCGGCTGGTCGCCAATCATCCCGACGCCCTGCAGGTCGCGCCTGAACTTCCAGGGCAGGCCGGGCTTGGTCACGTCGAGCATGGCAGCCGAGTCGGAAGCCAGGCCCAGCGTGTACCCGTCCGGCCGTGACTGCGCGACCGCCTGCATGCCGATCGCCCCTGCGGCGCCGGGACGGTTCTCGACGATGACCGACTGCTTGATGAGCTTGCCGAGCTCGACGCCGACCAGACGTGCCAGAGTGTCGTTGGTGCCGCCGGCGGCCTGCGGCACGATGATCCTGATCGGCCCGTCGTCGGGCCAGGCGGCGATTGCAGCCGGAGCGGCAAGAAGTATGATGAGCGCGGCAAGCATTGCTCGCGGCAGGCGCCTTGGATCGGGAGTCATGAACGAGGCCCATTGATTGGAAACATGTAGTGCTTTCCTGGTGCGCATGACATGCGCGCGGCACAGCATATCGAACTTCGCCGGCCGCGACCCCGGCAGCGTTTGCGGACAGGGGATGCCATGGGTGCCGGCATCCTGCGTTAGGCACTAACATCAACGCTTTGCAAGCGGAGGAGAGCATGTCAGACAAGAAGCAGTTTCGCGTCGCCATCGCGGCCGATCGTTGCCAGGGGCATAACCGTTGCTGCCTGGTGGCCCCCGAATTGTTCGAGTCCGACGACGAGGGCAACGCCCGCGTCATCGGTGATGGCACCGTGGGCGAGGCCTTGCTGCCCAAGGCCAGGCTGGCGGTTGCCAACTGCCCCGAACACGCCGTGCGCCTGACTGGCGCCTGAACCAGGGAGACTTAGAAGATGGACAGCCGCCCGCCAGTCAACGACTGGACGATCGATTTCGACCACTTCGATCCGCAGTGGACCGAGAACCCCTATCCGATCTGGGACGAACTGAGGCAAAAGTGCCCGGTCGCCACATCGCAGCGTTTCCAGGACGGAGCGTACCTTCCGACCACCTATGCCGACGTGCATGCGATTGCCTACGACAGCGAGCACTTCTCCTCGCGCCGCGTGATCGTGCGCGAACAGAAGTTGCCTCTGATCCCCGGCCCGCCGATCACCTCGGACCCGCCTGAGCACACCCCGGCAAGAAAGCTGCTGCTGCCGGCCTTCTCCCCCAAGGAGATCGCCAGGCTGGAGCCGCAGGCGCGCGCGGTGTGCAACTCGCTGATCGATGCCATCGGCGATCGCAGCGAGTGCGACGCGGCCACCGAATACTCGCAGCACATCCCGGTGCGCCTGATCGCGCACATGCTGGGGGTGGACCAGAGCAACGGCGATCTTTTTCGCGACTGGATTTACCGCTCGCTCATCGAAGGGGTGCGCAACCCGGCTGCGGCGATCGCCGCGATGCACGAGCAGAACGCGTTCTTCAAGGAACAGGTCGAACTGCGCCGCACCAACCCGGGCGAAGATCTGGTGTCGTTCCTGATCAAGGCCGAGTTCAATGGAGCGCCCCTCACGGAACCGCACATCCTGGGCACGCTGCGCCTCCTTCTTATCGCCGGCATCGACACGACCTGGAGCGGTATCGGCGCTTCGCTGTGGCACCTGGCCACCCACCCGGAGGATAGGCGTCGCCTGGCATCTGACCCGTCCCTGATCCCCATGGCGATCGAGGAATTCCTGCGCGCCTATTCGCCGGTGACCATGGCGCGCGAGGTGGTCAAGGAGACCACGCTTTCAGGATGCCCGTTCAAACCCCTGGGCCAGGTGCTGCTGTCGTTCCCGGCTGCCAATCGCGATCCGGCAAAGTTCGCCGATGCCGACCGCGTCATCATCGACCGCGCCGAGAACCCGCACGCGGCTTTCGGCCTGGGGCGACACCGCTGCCTGGGCTCCAACCTTGCGCGCCTGGAGATGACGGTGGCAATCGAGGAATGGCTTACGCGCTTTCCCGACTTCGAGGAAACGCGCGGCAAGAAGACAACCTGGTCCGAAGGCACGGTGCGCGGGCCGCGCTCGCTGCCGGTGACCATTCTCAAGCGCTCGTAGAACGCGTGCCTGCGCGGCGAGCCGCCTGCCTGCTTGCCCCGCACGGTGCGCCAAGCACCGTTGTCGGAGCCGAGCACTGGCTGCCGCCAACGACGCACGCATCGATGCAAACAGGATCGAATCCCGTTGGGCCGTCGCGCAGGGCCGCTTTGCCGCCGAATTCGCGGTGAGCTTGCAACGAACACCCACCAATCAAGAAGGCATAACGTGAACCAGACCCGTCACACACGCAGGCGTCGCCTGATCGGCGCCGCCGCCGCCGCACCCTTGGCGACCCTCGCGCCGGCTTCGCGTGCGCAGGCAGATTGGCCGGCCCGCCCGGTACGCCTGGTGGTGCCCTCCGGTGCCGGCGGGCCGACCGACACGTTTGCGCGGCTTTTCTCCGACCATTTCGCAAAAGCCTTCAAGCAGCAATTCCTGATCGACAACAAGCCGGGCGCCAACGGCATCGTCGGCAACGACCTGGTCGCGAAAGCCGCGCCCGACGGCTACACGCTGCTCTTCACCTATGCCGCCGCGGTGGCGATCAACCACACGCTGATCCCGAAAATGCCCTACGACGCGCTGCGCGACCTGCAGCCCATCGCGCAGATCGGCGCGGGCGGCAACCTGCTGGTCGTGACTGGCGATTTCCCCGCCCGGACCCTCAAGGAATTCATCGATGTCGTGCGCGCCGCGCCGGACAAGTACGACTACGCCTCCTGGGGAATCGGTTCGGGTGGGCACCTGGCGATGGAAGCGCTCAAGATCGGCGCCAGCCTGGCGATCCGCCACGTGCCGTACAAGACCGTGCCGCAGATCTACCCGGACCTCTTCGGCGGGGTGATCAAGGTGGCCTTCGTCGACTCGACGACCTCGCTTCCACACATCCGCTCGGGCAAGATCCGCGCGCTGGTGGGAAGCGGCACGCGCCGCGGCCCGGCCTTGCCGGACCTGCCGACCATGACCGAATCGGGCATCAGGTTCGATGTCGACGCCTGGTATGGCATGTTTGCGCCCACCGGCACGCCGATGGCGATCGTGCGGCGCGTCAACGAGGAGGTCAACCGCTACCTGGTCTCGGCCGACATGCGCGCCCGCTTCAACACACTCAACATGGCCGAACCACCGCTCAAGACCGCGGAGCAATTCGCCCAGACAGTGAAGGACGACATCGCCGCCTGGGGCGGCGTGATCAAGAGTGCCAGCGTAAAGCCCGAGGGCTGATCCCTGGGTCAGACGAAGCACCCCCTTTCAACGGAGAACGCAAACATGCAGGAACCCCGCTTCGGCGGCAGCATAGGCCGCACCGTCGCCGAATCCACACCCTGGTGGCCGACCGCACCGCGCCCGCCTGAAGGCGCGCCCAATGTCGTTATCGTGATCTTCGACGATGTCGGTTTTGCGCAGTTCGCCAGCTACGGCTCGACCCTCGCCACACCCAACCTGGATCGGCTGGCCGCCGGGGGCTTGCGCTTCACCAACTTCCACACCACGGCGCTGTGTTCGCCGACGCGCGCCTGCATGCTGACCGGGCGCAACCATCACGCGGTGGGCATGCGCGCGATCTCCAATTTCGACACCGGCTTTCCCAACATGCGCGGGGCGATCCCCCGGTCGGCTGCGACACTGGCCGAGATACTGCGCGAGACCGGCTACGGCACCTACATGGTCGGCAAGTGGCACCTCGCGCCGATGCACGAGGCCGGCCCGGCCGGGCCCTTCCACAACTGGCCGCTGGCACGCGGCTTCGATCGCTTCTATGGTTTTCTGCAGGGCGAGACCGACCAGTTCCGGCCTGAGCTGGTGCATGACCAGCATTACATCGACCCGCCGGGAACGCCGGAGTCCGGCTATCACGTGACCGAGGACCTGGTGGATCACGCCGTCGGCTTCGCGCGCGACCACGTCTCGGCCGCGCCGGATCGGCCCTTTTTCACCTACCTGGCCTTCGGCGCCTGCCACGCGCCGCACCAGGCGCCGCAGGCCTACCTGGACAGGTACCGCGGCAAATTCGACGAAGGCTGGGACGTGCTGCGCGAGCGCTGGTTCGCACGCCAGAAGGAAATGGGCGTCGTGCCGCCGGACACCACCCTGCCGCCGCGCAACCCTGGGGTGAAGCCCTGGACCGAACTGAGTGACGACGAGCGCGCCTTTGCCGCGCGCCTCATGGAGGCTTTTGCCGCGTTTCTGGAGCACACCGACCACCATCTGGGGCGCTACATCGACGCGCTCGCCGCGCTCGGACAGCTGGACAACACGGTCTTCATCGCCATGTCGGACAACGGCGCCAGCCAGGAAGGCGGGCCGACCGGCGTCCTCGACGAGATGCGCTATTTCAACGGCTTGAAGGAAGACGTGGCGGCGGCGGTCAAGCGCCTGGATACCATCGGCGGGCCGGACAGCCACACCAACTATCCGTGGGGCTGGGCCATGACCGGCAACACACCGCTCAAGCGCTACAAGCAGAACACCCACGCCGGCGGCGTGCGCGACCCGTTCATCGTGCACTGGCCGGCCCGCATCAAGGACCGTGGCGGCATCCGGCGCCAGTTCCACCATGTCTCTGACATCACGCCGACACTGCTGGAACTGATCGACATCGAGGCCCCGGAAACGGTAGCCGGCGTGACCCAGCAGCCGATGACCGGCACCTCGATGGCCTATGCGCTGGCCGACGATGCGGCCGGGGTGCCGACCAGAAAGCAGACGCAGTACTTCGAGATGTTCGGGCACCGTGGCATATGGCACGCGGGCTGGAAGGCGGTGTGCTACCACGCCCCCGACGCCGACTACGACACCGAGCCCTGGGAGCTCTATCACGCCGACGCCGACGCGTCGGAAGCGCACGACCTGGCGCACAAGCACCCGGAGCGCCTGCGCTCGCTCGTTGACCTGTGGTGGACGGAGGCCGGCCGCCATGGCGTGTTGCCGCTGGACGACCGCCGTGGCGGCGCGCTCTTCAAGACCGCGCAGTTTCGCGGCAATGCTGCTCGGCGCACGCGCTTTGAGTATCACCCGCCGCTGTCGCGCCACTCGGCGGATGTGGCGCCGCCGACCGGCAACCGACCCTTTGTAGTCACCGCCGAATGCACGCTCAAGGGCAGCGGCGGCGCCATCGTCGCACGCGGCAGCGCCAACGGCGGGTACGTGCTCTTCGTCAAGGATCGTCATCTGGTGTTCGACTACAACTACTTTCACACCCATACCCAGGTGCGCTCCACGCGGCCGCTGCCCTCCGGGCCGTGCACAGCCGGGGTGCGTGTCGAGCGCGACGGCCGTAGCGGCACCGCAACGCTCCTGATCGATGGGCAGGAGTGCGGCAGCGTGGTGATTCCCGAAATGGCGGTGATGGTCTCCTCGACCGGCATGGACGTCGGTCGCTCGATCGCCCCGGTTTGCCACGACTACGCGCCGCCGTTCGCCTTCGAGGGCGAGCTCAAGCGCGTAATCTTCGATGTAGCATCTTCGCGCGCACCGCAGGCCAGAAAGGAAGCCCTGGCCGCCGAACGGGTCACCCAGGGGTTGCAATAAACCGTTGACGCAAGCGGGCGGTGACGTGAAGGCCACCGCACCTGCGCCCTCAAGCGAGGCTCAGGGCCTTGCGCGCCAGCTTCATGAACAGCGCGCGCTCCGCGCGCGACAAGGGCCCAAGGATCCCCGCTTGCAGGTGCTCGACCACGGGCCGGCTGGCGCCCAATAGCTTTTTTCCCGCCGCTGTCAGGGTGAGGCGGCGGGCGCGGCGATCCTCCTCGCTCACGGCCCGTTCCACGAGCCCCTTCAACTCCAGCCGGTCGATGACTCCGCCGATGGTGGCGCGATCAAAGCCGATGCTCGCGGCCAGCCTGGCCTGATCGATGCCGGGCTCATCGGCAATCGCGTCGAGCGCGGCGAACTGCACCGAGGTCATGTCGAACCCGGCCGCCTGCGTCCCGGCCTGGAAGACCTGGGTTGACTGCTGGTGCAGGCGCCGGATCAGGTGCCCGGCCATCGCTGTCCTTTCCATGCAAGCCTCCATCGGTTGCGTGCCGGCAAGCTATTGCCCGCACCGCACTTGACAATTATAGTATGTATACATATCATATGCAAGCATACTTGATTGTCAATCGCCAGCCCGCCGCGGCAATGAGGAAACGCCATGCAATACCACGTCAACGGTTTCAACCCGGGCGACCCCGACATCTTCCCGGCGCTCCCCGACCACTGGCGCGCGGGCGATGGTCTGCCGCAGACAGTCGACGTGCTCATCGCCGGCTCCGGGCCAGCGGGCCTGTGCCTGGCAGCGCAGCTGGCGCGGGTGCCGCAGATCCGCACCATGCTGGTCGAACCCAAGTTGGGCCCGATGGAAAAGGGCCAGGCCGACGGCATCAGCGTGCGCTCGATGGAGATGTTCCAGGCATTCGGCTTTGGCGAGAAGGTCATGCGCGAGGCGCTCTGGATCAACGAAACCACCTTCTGGGCACCTGGCGCACAAGGCGCGATCGAACGCGCCGCGCGCGTGCAGGACGTGCCGGAAGGCATTTCTGAAATGCCGCACGTGCTCCTGAACCAGGCGCGCGTGCACGACATGTTCCTCGACATCATGCGCCGCGCGCCCTCGCGCCTGGTGCCCGACTATGGTCTGAAGGTCGTCGACCTGGCGGTGGACCCGGCCGCCCGCGAATACCCGGTGACGGTCACCCTGGAACACACCGCGCCGGAGCGCGCCGGCCAGATATCGAAGTTGCGCGCCAACTACGTCATCGGCTGCGACGGCGCGCGCTCGAACGTGCGCCGCGCCATCGGCGGCGAGCTGCACGGCGACGCAGCGCACCAGGCCTGGGGTGTGATGGATGTACTTGCGGTCACCGACTTTCCCGACTGGCGCATGAAGTCCTTCGTGCGCTCGCGCGACGAAGGCATCCTGATGGTGCTGCCCCGCGAGGGTGGACACCTGGTGCGTCTGTACGTCGAGCTCGATGCCTTAGGCGAGGACGAGCGCGTCGCCGAGCGCGGCATGGGTGCCGAAGACATCATCGCCAAGGCACAGCGCATCTTCCGGCCGTTCAGCATGGACGTGAAGGAGGTAGTGTGGTGGTCGATCTACGAAATCGGCCATCGCCTGACCGACAAGTTCGACGACGTGCCGCATGACCAGGTGGCGACGCGCGCGCCGCGGGTCATGCTGGCCGGCGACGCCTGCCACACCCACAGCCCCAAGGCGGGCCAGGGCATGAACGTCTCCATGGGAGACACCTTCAACCTGGGCTGGAAACTGATCTCGGTCCTGACCGGCCGCGCCGACCCGTCGCTCCTGCACACCTATTCCGGCGAACGCCGTGCCGCCGCCAAGGGCTTGGTCGAGTTCGACCACAAATGGGCGCGCGTGGTCGGCGCGCGCGCCGAAGACGACGCCACCGAAGGCCTGCCGCGCGTGGCGCGCGAGTTCATCAACAACCTGCCGTTCACCTGCGGGCTGACCATCCAGTACGAGCCCGGCAGGCTGACCGGTGCGCCCGCGCACCAGCATCTGGCGCGCGGGTTCGACATCGGCAAGCGCTTCCATTCGGCGCCGGTGATCCGCCTGGCCGACGCCAAGCCCATGCACCTGGGGCATTGCATCGATGCCGACGCGCGTTTTCGCATCTTCATATTCGCGCCCGCAGGCGACGCGGGCAGCGCCGGCGGCGCAGTCGCGGCGCTGTGCGACTGGCTGGAGCAGGACCCGGCTTCGCCGCGCGTGCGCCATACCGCGCCCGGCGAGGACGCCGATGCAGTGATCGACACGCGCGCGGTGTTCCAGCAGGCCTTTCGCGACCTCGACTTCAACGCCATGCCGCCACTGCTGCGACCGCGCGTCGGGCGTTACGGGTTGTGCGACTACGAAAAGGTCTTTTGCGCCGACGCCAGGAGCGGCAACGACATCTACACGATGCGCGCCATCGACCGCCAGGCCGGCTGCGTGGTCATCGTGCGCCCGGACCAGCACGTGGGGCAGATCCAGTCGCTTCATGCACGTGCGGAATTGACCGCCTATTTCGCCGGCATCCTGCGTCAGCGCAGCTGAGCGTGGGGCGCGCGCTTGGCGCGGCAGCAGGTCTTAATCGCCGCGCCAAAAGCCCTCGTGCGCTTTGGCCGCAACCTCTTCCAGGCAGGGGCCCACCACCTCGACGTGGCGCTGCCCGCGGGAAAACACCTCCCGGCAAGGTAACGAGAAAGTCGGGTTCTCCGGGTGGCTGCCGGTCAATTCCAGCAAGCGCTGTTCCGACAAGGCGTACACCACCCGCCCGACGCCGCACCAGTAGACGGCACCAGCGCACATGGCGCAGGGTTCCGCACTTGAGTACAGGGTGGAGTGGGCCAATGTCTGGGAGCTCGCTACGCGCGCGGCCATCTGCACGGCGCGCAACTCGGCATGCTGGGTGGGATCACCATCCGGCAGCAGACTGTTGTTGCCGGCCTCGGCCAGTACCGCACCGTCCGGTGCGATCACCGTCGCCGCGAAGGGGTGCTTGCCCGCCTGGCGTGCTGCCAGGGACAGGGCGATCGCGCGTTCCAGGTACACGCGATCTTTCTCATTGAGCTGCTCTTTGCCATCCATGCCAGCGGACCTCGAAATTCGCTGCTAATGTTGCGATACCTCGGGCACCTAAAGCCAAGCGCGACGGCGGCAAAATCGCGAGCCCAGGTGCGCGAAGTATCCTACCCTGCAAAGCCGGGCATGCAATGCGGGCTTGCGCGGTCGGACGCCGGTAATCGTCGTCAATCCGCATAATTGCGCAACATCGGTCGAATTTTCTTCCAGGGAGAGATCAATGAAAGGCGTCGTATTCACCGGCAACCGCACACTGGCCATGCAGGACTTCCCCGACCCTACTCCCGGGCCGGACGACGTCGTGTTGCGGATGAAGGCCTCCGGAATGTGCGGCAGCGACCTCAAGTTCTACCGCTCCGCGCCCGGTGAGGCGCAGCGCGCATTGGGTCTGGGCGATACCGAGCCCAGGATCGCAGGGCATGAGCCCTGCGGCGAGGTGGTGGCCCTGGGCGCAAACGTCGGTGCGAAACAGGCCTGGCTGGGTCAGCGCGCGATGGTGCATCACTACCGCGGCTGCGGCATCTGCCCGCACTGCTCGACGGGCTGGATGCAGCTGTGCGTCGACGGCGTAGCCGAGGTCTACGGCGTCACCGGACACGGCGGCCACGCCCAGTACATCAAGGTGCCGGCCAAGACCCTGGTGACGCTGCGCGATGAACTGTCCTACGAAACCGGCGCCGCGATCGCCTGCGGAACCGGCACCGCATGGGGCGCCCTGAAACGGCTGGAGTTGAGCGGCGACCAGACCATCGCGGTCTTCGGGCAGGGCCCGGTCGGCCTGTCGGCCACCCAACTCGCCGCCGCCATGGGCGCCCGCGTCATCGCGCTGGACGTGAGCCCGCAACGCCTGGCGCGCGCCAAGGAATTCGGCGCGGATGAAGTCATCAACCCCGCAAAGGTGGATGCCCTTAAAGCCATCAAGGACCTGACCCGCGGCCTCGGTGCCCACGCGTCCATCGATGCGAGTTCCTCCCCGCAGGCGCGGCGCCAGGCAGTGCAGTGCGTGCGCACCTGGGGCAAGGCCTGCTATGTCGGCGAAGGTGGCAACGTCGACCTCGATGTCAGCCCCGACCTGCTTAGGCGCCAGGTCACGCTGATCGGCTCCTGGACCTTCTCGACCCACGGCCAGAAGGAATGCAACGACTTTGTCGCCGACCGCGGCATAGATGTCGATCGGCTCTTTACCCACCGATGGAGTCTCGATGAGGCCGATGAGGCGTACAAGTTGTTCGATCAGCAGAACGAGGGCAAGGGCGTTTTTCTGATGAACTGAATCAACGGCACCGGCGATCGCTACTGGGCCACGACCAGGGACTTCGCCAGGTAGCGCGTGCCCGGTATGGGATTCGGACGGTACGCAGATATGTCGCGAAACCCGAACTGCGTGTAGAGCTGCTGCGCCTCGGTCATCGATGGCAGGGTGTCGAGCACGACCTCGACGTAGCCGATTGAAGTGGCCTCTGCCAGCACAGCCTCGACGAGCGTGCGGCCCACACCGAGGCCGCGTGCCGCGGGCCGCACGAAGAGGCGCTTCATCTCCGCACACGGCCAGCCGGCTTCATGAAGAGCAACGCAGCCGACCGCCACTCCCTCTTGCATGGCCAACAGAAGCCGGCCACGCGGTGGCGCATACGAACCCGGAAGCTCGCGGACCTCGGCTTCGAATCCCTGAAAGCACAGGTCGACGCCGAGCCTGGCCTGATACTCGAGCATCAGCGCCCGGACTGTTTCGATCTCGGCAACCGTCGTGGCTCGCGAAACGCGGATCATGGGTATCCCGGTACAGATTTGGCTGACCCGGGGCGCGCCGACCCCGCCCATTACCCCAGCGCTGCCAACCTCGCCAAATGATGATCCGCGTCGCCGAAGCGCTGCGCGATGTTGGTCAGGCGCCGGAACGTATGCGAGACCTTCATCTCCTCGGTCATGCCCATGCCGCCGTGCAATTGCACCGACTCCTGGCTGACATGGCGGACAGCGTCGGCAATGCGCACCTTGGCCATGGAGGCCGCGCGCATGCGCTCCTTCGGATCGGTCGCCTGATCAACGCGGCACGCGGCCAGGACAGCCATGGAGCGCGCCTGCTCGCAGGAGATCACCATGTCGACCATGCGGTGCTGCAGGACCTGGAAAGCACCGATGGGCATGCCGAACTGCTTGCGGGTCTTCAGGTACTCGAGGGTCGCGTCGCAGGCGTATTTCATGGCACCGACTGCATCCGCGCACAAGAGCGCGGTCGCGAAGTCGAGCGCCTCATCGATGGCGTCCTGGGCGCCGCCCTCGGTGCCCAGCAGGGCTTCGGGGCCGAGCTTCACGCCGGAGAGCTTGATGTCGCCGGCGCGCGTGCCGTCGACGTTGCGATAGGCGTTGACGCTCACGCCAGGCGCATTGCGGTCAACGAGAAACAAGCTTGCGCCCTTGCCGGTTGCGGCCGAGACGACCAGGGTCCTGGCCAGCGGCGCGCCGATGACCACGACCTTCTCGCCGTCCAACTTCCAGCCGGCGCCGTCGCGGGTGGCGCTTACCGCCTTGGGCGCGCTTGCATAGCGACGGCCCCGCTCCAGGTACCCAAAGCTCATGATGGTGCTGCCGTCGATGACACCGGGCAGGACCGCGGCCTTTTGCGCATCGCTACCCGCCCGGGCGACGAGGCGCCCGGCCAGACCCAGCGTGTCGATGAGGGGTTCTACGACCAGGGCCTCGCCGCAGGCTTCCATCGCGGCCATCAGGTCGACTGCGCCGCCGCCGAAGCCGCCGTCGGCCTCGGCGAACGGAATCGCGGTGACGCCCAATTCGGCAAAGGTCGCCCAGGTTTTTTCACCGACACCGGCAGCAGAGCCGATGGCGGCCTTGCGCGCCTCGAAGTCGTATTCGTTGGCGAGGAATTTGGTAAGGGAGTCGGCAAGCTGTTGCTGCTCTTCGGAAACGTCGAAATCCATGGCGTGATCCTTTGCTTCTAGAGACCCAGCGTCATCTTGGCGATGATGTTGCGCTGGATTTCGTTGGAACCTGCGTAGATGCTGGTCTTGCGGTAATTGAAGTAACGCGGCGAGTAGCGCGAGACCACCGGGTCGACTGCGCCCCCGTCGACGCCGGCGAAGGGTTGCGCCTGCGGGCCGACGGCCTGCATCATGAGTTCGGTAATGGCCTGCTGGATCTCGGTGCCGCGGATCTTGAGCATGGACACATCCGCCCCCGGCGGGATTCCTGTCTTGCGCATCTTGTCCAGAAAGCGCATCGCGGTCAGTTCCAGCGCCGTGAGTTCGATCTCGACGCGCGTGACACGGTCGCGAAAGCGCGCGTCATCCATGAGGGAGCTGCCGTCGCGCTCCTCGCGCGCCGCCAATGCCTTGAGCGCCGCGAGTTCGCGGCGCGAGGCGCCGACGCTCGCGCTACCCATGCGCTCGTGGCCCAGCAGGTACTTGGCGACCGACCAGCCCTTGTTTTCCTCGTAGACCAGGTTCGACACCGGCACCTTGACGTCGTCGAAAAAGATCTCGTTGACCTCGTGCCCGCCGTCCATCAGGATCAGCGGGCGCACCGTGATGCCCGGGGTCTTCATGTCCATGAGCAGAAAGCTGATGCCTTCCTGGCGCTTTTCGACGGTCGGGTCGGTGCGCACCAGGCAGAAGATCCAGTCGCCGTAATGTCCGAGCGTGGTCCAGATCTTCTGGCCATTGACGACATAGTGGTCGCCGCGGCGCACCGCGCTGGTCTTGAGTGCCGCCAGGTCGGAGCCCGCGCCGGGCTCGGAATAACCCTGCACCCAGAATTCCTCGCCGTCGCGGATGCGCGGCAGGAAGCGCTCCTTTTGCGCCGGCGTGCCGAACTTGAACAGTACCGAGGCGCACATGACCGGGCCAAAGGGCGGCAGCATCGGCGCGCCGGCCAGGCCGAACTCCTCTTCGTAGAGGTAGCGCTGGGTGATGTTCCAGCCGGTGCCACCCCATTCCTTTGGCCAGTGCGGGACCGACCAGCCGCGGGTGGCCAGGATCTTGTGCCAGCGCACGAAATCCTCGCGCGACAGGTGGCGGTAGGAGGTCACCTTGTCGCGGATGTCGGCAGGCAGGTTGGCGTTGAGCCAGGTGCGCACATCATCGCGAAAGGCGAGTTCTTCGGTCGAATAGGTGAGGTCCATTGCAAGTCCCGGTCATCGGCGGCAGTTCCCGCCCGGCATGTACTCTACAAGACCCGCCGTTGACTATGGCTCGGGTTCTTCGACTTGACCCTGCCAGCGCGCGACGGATAGAATTTGTCCGGACATCTTTTCAGTGCTTCGGCGTGGCCATGGCCCGCCATGTCGCGCGGCCTGCTGGCCCGCAGTGCGCCTCCACCCCCTCACCCTCCCCCTCGCTCATGAGCAACTCCCCCTGGACCTGGCCCGATGGCGCCCGCCTGGCGCTGTCGGTGGTTGTCAACGTCGAAGAAGGGGCCGAGGCGTCGATCGCGCGCGGCGACCGCGGGCCCGAGCCGGTGGACGAACTGGGCATCACCCTGAAGCGCCCGGTGCGCAACTACGGCAACGAGAGCAACTACCAGTACGGCATCAAGGCCGGCGCGCCACGCGTCATGAAGCTCCTGGACAAGCACGGCGTGCGCGCCACCTTCACCGCCGCGGCGGTGGCGCTCGAAGCCGCGCCGGAACTGACGCGCGCGATCGTCGCCGGCGGACACGAGGTGTGCTCGCACGGCTACCGCTGGGTGCACCAGTACCACATGGACGAGGCGGCGGAACGCGATTTCATCCGCAAGGCTGTCGCCTCGTTCAAGTCCACCACCGGCACGGCGCCGGTCGGCTGGCTGTCACGCTACCTGTTCACGGCCAATACCCGACGCCTGCTGCTTGAAGAAGGCTTCACGTACCACATGGACGATTTCTCGGACGACCAGCCGTTCTGGGATGTGGTCGAGACTGCACAAGGGAAAAAGCCGATGGTCATCATCCCCTATGCGCTGGATTCCAACGACATGAAATTCTGGACCGACCCGGCGCTCTCGCCGGATGCCTGGCTCAAGTACGCGATCGACTCCTTCGAGTGGCTCTATGAAGAAGGTCGCGAGGCGCCGCGCATGATGTCCTTTGGCGTGCACCTGCGCATCGTCGGCCGGCCGGGGCGGATCGGTGCCTTCGACCAGTTCCTGGCCCACGTGAGCGCGCGGCCCGGTGTCTGGATCACGACGCGCAAGGCAATCGCCGAGCATTTCGCAACGCAGGTACCGGCGCCGGTCTGACGGCGCACACCGTTAATTGGAGCAATTCATGGCATTCAAAACTCCCACCCGCGCACCGCGCGAAACCGACCCCGAGGTCGAAGCCGCCCTCCTCGAGCAGATCGACCGCTGGCTGAAGAAGGACGTCGAGCCCCACGTCATGAAGATGGAGCATGACGACGTCTACCCGCACGCCATGGTCGCGCAGATGAAGGCCTTCGGCCTGTTCGGCGCAGTCATCGACCCGAAGTACGGCGGCATGGGCCTGTCGGCCTCGACCTACGCGCGCATCGTCACGCGCATCTCGGAAGTGTGGATGTCCCTGACCGGCATCTTCAACTCGCACCTGATGATGGCCAGTCTGGTCGAGAAGTACGGCAACGACGAACAGCGGGAGCGCTTGCTGCCGCGCATGGTCACCGGCGAGTTGCGCGGCGGACTGGGACTGACCGAGCCGGATGCCGGCACCGACCTGTCCGCACTCAAACTCAAGGCCGAGCGTCAGGGGGACAACTACCTCGTCAATGGCACCAAGACCTGGATCTCCAACGGCATTGAGGGCAGCGCCTTTGCCGTACTGGCCCGCACCTCGGCCAGCCCGGACAATCCGCGCCGCGGCCTGTCGATGTTCATCATGGAAAAGGGCGAGGGCTTCCGGCACTCCAAAAAGCTCGAAAAGCTGGGCTACAAGGGCATCGACTCGGCCGAGCTTGTGTTCGAAAACTACCGCGTGCCGGCGGCCAATCGCCTGGCCGACGAGGGCGATGGCTTCTATCTCGCGGCCGGCGGGCTGGAACTGGGCCGCATCAACGTGGCCGCGCGCGGCGTCGGCATCGCCAACGCCGCACTCAGGGAAGCGGTCAAGTATTCGCAGATGCGCAAGACCTTCGGCAAGCCGATCTGCGAGCACCAGGCCATCCAGTTGAAGTTGGGCGAGATGGCCACCCGCTGCGAGGCGTCCAGGCTCCTGGTCGAGCAGGCCGCGCGCGCCTACGACCGCGGCCAGCGCTGCGACATGGAGGCTGGCATGGCCAAGTTCTTTGCCTCCGAATCGGCGCTCGAGAATTCCATCGAGTCCATGCGCATTCACGGCGGCTACGGCTATTCGACCGAATTCCCGGTCGAGCGCCTGCTGCGCGACGCGCCGCTCATGTGCATCGGCGAAGGGACCAACGAGATGCAGCGCATCATCATCGCGCGCCAACTGATCGAACGCAATCGAATCTGAGTCGCGCCTGCGCGACCCTTCGTCCCGTCACAAAAAACCGTCGGCAATCGCAATGAAACTTACTGGCATCAAGGTCGTTGAACTGTCGCAATTCCTGCCCGGCCCGCACCTCGCCATGATGATGGCCGACCATGGCGCCGAGGTCATCAAGATCGAGCCCTTCTCCGGCGAGCCGGCGCGCGAACTCGGGCTCTTCGAGGGCGGGCAGTCGGTGTGGTTTCGCAACACGCACCGCGGCAAGAAAAGCCTGAAGCTCAACCTCAAGGACGCGCGCGGACGCGAAATCCTGCTGCGCCTGTGCGAGAAGGCCGATGTTCTCGTCGAATCCTTCCGCCCGGGCGTGGTCGATCGCCTCGGCATCGGCTACGACCAGGTGTGGGCGCGCGCACCGCAAATCGTCTATGCCTCGCTGTCGGCCTTCGGCCAGAAGAGCCGCTATCGCGACAAGCCGGCGCACGACATGGCCATGCAGGCCATGGCGGGGGTCATGGATTTCAATCGCGGTCGCGACGGAAAACCCACCAACCCGCCTGTGCCGGCCGCCGACATGAGCGGCTCGCTGATGGCGCTGTCCGGGATTCTCATGGCGCTTCTGCGTCAGCGCCAGACCGGCATCGGCGACTACCTGGACATCTCCATGCACGACTGCCTGCTCGCATGGACGCCCAACGCCATCGGCCCGGTGTTCGCGGAGGACCGCGACCATGTGGTCACGCACGGGCGCAGCTGGGGCGGCGCGGCCTTCAACATGATCTACGACAGCGCCGACGGCAAGCATGTCGTGCTGGCGGGCATCGAGCACAAGTTCTGCGAGAACTTCCTCAACAAGGCCGGCCGGCCCGACTTGATCCCCATGATCCATGAGCCGCCGGGCCCGGTGCAGGAGCCGGTCAAGGCGTTCCTGCGCGAGTGGTTCGGTGCGCGCACCCAGGAGGAAGCGCTGCAGTGGCTGTCGGACATCGACGTCTGCTACGCGCCGCTGCGCACCCTGAAGCAAAGCATCGACGACCCCAACACCAGCGAACGCGGCATGGTGCTCAAGGACGCCGATGGCAACCGCCACCTGGGCGTGCCGATCAAGTTTCGCCGCGAACCGGCGGTGCCACGCCTGGTGGCGCCCGAGCTGGGCGAGCATGCGCTGGAAGTGCTCGCCGGTATCGGCATTGCGGAAGGGGAGGCACGCGAGCTTGCCGCCTCCGGTGTCGTCTAGTCCCGCCAAGGTGAGAAAAAACATGCGCGAAATCGATCCCGCCTCCCTCGACTTGACCGAGTTCATCCGCGCCGGCGACCTGATCGTCGTAGCCCAGGGCCCGGCCGAGCCGACCACGCTGACGCGTACCCTTTTGCGCCAGATTGAAAAAATCGGCCCGGTCACGCTGTTCCTGGGCGTGACCATGGGGGATACCTTCGGTCCCGACGCGCCGGTCCAGCTGCGCTTCATGTCCTATGGCGGAGTCGGGCGCAATGCGGCACTGGCGCGCGCCGGTCGCCTGAGCGTCATACCCTGTCACTACTCGGAACTGCCGGGGCTGTTTGCCTCCGGCGCGCTCAAGGCCGACGTGGTGCTGTCGCACGCGGCGCGCCTGCCGGGAGGCGGGTTCACGCTCGGCGTCACCTTCGATGGCTACGTCAGCGCCGCCGCGCGCGGCGCGCGCAGCGTGCTGCTGGAAACAAGCCCGGCCAGCCCGCGCATCGCCGGCGGCGAACTCGATCCGGACGTTCGCATCGACGCGATCATTCCCACCGATGCCCCGCTCATCGAGGTGGTCCCGGCCGCGCCCGGCGCGGCGGAGACGCGCATCGCCGCGCATGTGGCAGGGCTCATCGAGGACGGTGCGACGCTGCAAATGGGCATCGGCGCGCTGCCCGACGCGATCCTCACCGCGCTCAAGTCGCATCGGCACCTGGGCATGCATTCGGGACTCTTCACCGAGACGGCCATGGCCTTGGTCGACGCCGGCGCGCTCGACAATTCGCTAAAGCCTTTCGACGTTGGCATATCGACCGTCGGCATGCTGGTCGGGACCGCGGACTTCTACCGGCGTATCGATGGCGATGCGCGCCTGCTGCTGCGCCCGGCGACGGTCACGCATGGCATCGCCACCTTGGCGCAGATGCCCAAATTCACCAGCCTCAACTCCGCGATCGAAGTCGACCTGACCGGCCAGGTCAACGCCGAGGTCGCCGGCGGCGCATATATCGGCGGCTTCGGCGGGCAGGTGGACTTCGTGCGCGGCGCGGCGGCGTCGCCGGGTGGCATCTCGGTCATCGCGCTGCCTTCGACAACGCGCGCTGACTCGGTCAGCCGCATCGTCCGCAACTTGTCCGGCCCGGTCACGACCACGTCGGCGGACGTCGACTGCATCGTCACCGAGTGGGGCGTGGCGCGCTTGAAGGGCGTGCCTTTCGAGGAGCGCAGGAAACGCCTGGCGGCAATCGCCCATCCCAAGTTCAGGGACGATTTGCTGCGTTGACGGGCTTGCCTCAAGGAGGGACGTGCCATGAAGCCCTGCGGCGTACATCTGGTCGGTAGCGTTCCCCTTGCAGATCGCGCTGCCGTTTTCAGCTGCGTGTGTGAGCATCTGGGTCGTCACATCAAGCGCCTTCCCGACGGGGAAACCGGCGCGCGAACCAACTGGATCGCATGGCAGGGCGCGGTATTCGCCGGCATGGACGTGCTGGATGCCGAAGAGGCTGCGACCGGCTACATTCGCCGCCCCAAGTTCCACATCAAGCCCGCGGTCGATCCGGCGACGATTGTTTTCCCGGCGCTCGGCTACGCGCGCGAGGCGCTGGCGTCCTACGCGGCCTTCGCGCGCGACAAGGCTGCCGGCAGCATCCCTGCCCACATCAAGTTCCTGGTGTGCCTGCCGACACCACTGGCACCGCTGCACTCCTACGTGCGCGAGGATTGCATGGCGGCCCTCGAGGCGCCCTACGAGCGTGCGCTCCTGGCCGAACTGGCCACCATCACCACGGCGATCCCGGCGCAGGAACTCGCCATCCAGTGGGATACCGCGATCGAGTTCGCGATCCTCGAGGGCGTGATGCCGACCTTTTATGCGTCGCCGCAAGCGGACATCCTCGTGCGCCTGGTGCGCTGGGGCAACGCGGTGCCCTCCGCGGTGGAGATGGGCTTTCACCTCTGCTATGGAGACTCCGGGCACAAGCATTTCAAGGAACCGGACGACGCCGGCAAGCTTGTGCTGGTGGCCAACCACCTGGCGACGCACCTTTCCCGCACGCTCGATTGGCTGCACCTGCCGGTGCCGCGGGCACGTGATGACGATGCCTACTACGCACCGCTGGCTGGACTGCAACTGGCAGAGAGCACCGAGCTCTACCTCGGCCTGGTGCACCGCACCGACGGTGCGGCAGGAACGGCCAGGCGTATCGCAGCGGCTTCCCGCGTCGTCAAGCGATTCGGCATTGCTGCCGAATGCGGGCTCGGGCGGCGCGATCCGGCGGTGATTCCCGACTTCCTGGCGCTGCACGCTGCGCTGGCCGACCGATTGGTCTGAGTCCGGCCGGCCAAACGCTCAGCTACACTTCTGCGATTCTCCCCACGCGACACACCCGCCATGCCCAAATCCTACGATCACTACACCTCGCTTGCCGTCAACCGCCACCCTGATGGCGTGCTCGAAGTCGTCATGGGGGGCGCCAAGGCGGCGCAGGGCAAATTGGGCACTGCTGACCACGCCGGGCACAAGGAACTGGCCACGGTCTGGCGCGACATTTCGGATGACCCGGACGCGCGCGTCGCCATCCTGCGCGGGGCCGGCAAGGGATTCTCCGCCGGCGGCGATTTCGGCCTGGTGACCGACATGGCCAACGATTTCAAGACCCGCGCCCGCGTCTGGAAGGAAGCGCGCGACCTGGTCTACAACGTCATCAACTGCGACAAGCCGATCGTCTCGGCCATGCACGGCGCCGCCGTCGGCGCAGGCCTGGTCGCGGGGCTTTTGGCCGACATCCCGATCGCGGCCAAGAATGCGCGCATCGTCGACGGGCACACGCGCCTGGGCGTGGCAGCCGGGGATCACGCGGCGATCATCTGGCCGCTCCTGTGCGGCATGGCCAAGGCCAAGTACTACCTGATGCTGTGCGAACCCATGTCAGGCGAGGAAGCCGAACGCCTCGGCCTGGTGGCGCTGGCGGTGGAAGAGGATCAGCTGGTCGCGCGAGCTTTCGAGGTTGCCAACCGCCTGGCGCGCGGTTCGCAGACGGCGATCCGCTGGACCAAGTACTCGCTCAACAACTGGCTGCGCATGATGGGCCCGACCTTCGATTCTTCGCTGGCGCTGGAATTCATGGGCTTTGCCGGGCCCGATGTGCACGAGGGTGTGGCCAGCCACAAGGAAAGGCGCGCGCCGAAATTCGACCCCGATTGCCCGATCTGAGCGATGCCTTTGTCTCCGGCCCACCGCCAGGTGCGGTGCCGCCGGAGTGCCCGATCGAGCGCGACGGCCTGCCTGCGCAACTCGGCGACCTCTTGGGACCGCGCTTTTCGCTGGTGTCGCTGTGTGCTAAGCGCCCCGACCTCGATACCTCCGATCTGCCGGTGCCGCTGGCCAGGTTCTGGATTGCACCGACGCGCAATGCACTGGCCAATGCCTGGGACCGTAGCGGAAGGTTGTTCCCGCTCTATGGCGCGCTGCCCGCAGCGCACTACCTGATCCGCCCCGATGGCCGTGTGCTGGCGCGCTGGCACGCGCTCGACCTGGAACGCGTGCGTGCGGCCGTCGACGCCGCCGCCGCGAGCCTGCGCACCGGCTAGCAACCCACGCAGCGGAGATTCGGCGACGCGTACAATCGTCGCAGACCGTCGCTGCGAGCCAATCCCAGTGTCAACATCGACAGATCCGTTCGAGTTCGTCAAAAGCCTGTGGGGCCAGATGGGCGTGCCCGGCTTTCCCGCGGGTGCCCCAGGCGCGCCGTCAATGCCGAGCTTCGCGCCGGCAGACCTGGAGCGGCGCGTCGCAGAACTGCGCCAGGTGCGCCAGTGGCTGGAAATGAACCTTGGCGTGCTCAACATGCAGATCACCGCCCTGGAGATGCAGGCGGCCACCCTGCGCGGCCTGAATGCGGCTCCCGGCGCCGACATCGTCGCACGTGCGGCCGAGGCGATGCGCCAGGCCAGCGCCGGCATGATGCCCGGCGGCGCCGCGGCACCACAGGCCGGCGCGGCTACGGCCCGATCTGCGGCCGCCGAGACCGCCGCAGCCGCCGCGCCGTGGGCAGACCCGGCCGGCTGGGTCCAGTCCCTGCAGGGCGAGTTCGTCAAGAACATGCAGGCCATGGCGCCCACCGCCGGCGCGAAGCCGGCCAAAGGCTCGCGCAGGCGCGCGCGCCCGTGAGCCTTGCCTGGCAGTGCGGCCACGCCGGCGACGCAGACTGGAAAGTGGCCACCGACCGCGCGCTCGCGGCAGTCAAGCCCGGTGGCACGCTGGGTTTCCTGTATCTGACCGAGGCCCTTGCCCCGCATGCAGCAGAGATCCTCGCCCGGGCGCGCAACCACACCGGCATCACCGACTGGATCGGCTCGGTCGGCATCGGCGTGTGCGCCACCGGGGTCGAATATTTTGACGAGCCTGGACTTTCGATCCTGACCGGCTCGCTGCCCGTCGGCGCGCATGCGGTCTTTTCCGGCAACCGGCGCGCACCGCGACTGGGCGACAAGTCACCAAGCGGTGCGGATGCGGCCTATTTCGCCGTGGTGCACGCCGACCCCGCGACGCCCGATATTGACGAGCTCATCGTCGACATGGCCGGCAAGGTTTCCAGCGGCTACCTGGCCGGCGGACTGTCCTCATCGCGCGAGGCGACCGTGCAGATCGCCAACGAGGTCGTCAGTGGCGGTATTTCCGGAGTCGTGCTGTCTTCGGAAGTGGCCGTCGCGACGCGCCTGACCCAGGGATGCACGCCGCTGGGCCCGCGCCACACCATCACCCGCGCGGAACGCAACATCATCGCCACGCTTGATGACCGTCCGGCACTCGATGTCATGCTCGCCGACCTGGGCTGCGGGATGGACGGGCTGCGCAGCGCGGCGCGCGATACTTTCGTCGGGCTGGTGGTCACCGGCGCCGAAGCCTCCGGTGGCGGCGAGGACTACCTGGTGCGCAACCTGGTCGGCATCGACCCGCAACAACGCCTGGTCGCGATTGGCGACGTCCCCGCCACGGGCACCACCATGATGTTCTGCCGGCGCGACCGCGGCTCGGCGCGCGACGATCTGGTGCGCATGATCTACGACTTGAAGGACGGGCTGACCGCGCCACCCCGCGCGGCGCTGTACCACGCCTGTGTCGGACGCGGCGCGAGCATGTTCGGCAGCAAAGGCGCGGAACTGGCCCTTCTGCGCGAACACCTGGGCGAGGTACCGCTGGCAGGCTTCTACGCCAATGGCGAGATCGCGCGCAATCGCCTCTATGGTTACACTGGGGTGCTCACGGTATTCAAGTGACCCGGATGCATCCGCCGGGAGCGTCATGCCGTAAAGGTCGAGAAGGGTTCGGTGGTTCGACGATGAAGGCAGGGGTAGCCGTCATCAACCCGCCCAGTGGTCCGAACCTGCGGACCACTGGAAGTAAAACGGAGCGCAATTGAAATGCATGCCACGCTGGAACGCCTAGAAGAGACCACCTTCCCGCCGATCGACAGGCGCGAGGTATCGACACTGCAGGTCAACCTGGGCTACAAGTGCAACCAGTCGTGCGTGCATTGCCATGTCAACGCCGGACCCACGCGCACCGAGGTCATGGGCCGCGCGACCATCGACGCCGTGCTGGCCTACCTGAAGGCGCGCTCGGTCGGTACCCTCGACCTGACCGGCGGCGCGCCGGAACTCAATCCTGACTTTCGCTACCTGGTCGAGCGCGCCCGCGCGCTTGGCGTCAAGGTCCTGGATCGCTGCAACCTGACCATCCTTGCCGAACCCGGGCAGGAAGACCTGGCCGAATTCCTGGCTGCACACGCGGTCGAAGTCGTCGCATCGCTGCCCTGCTATACCGAGGAACTGGTTGATCGGCAGCGCGGCAGCGGCGTTTACGAGAGCTCGATCGCTGGTCTCAAGCGCCTGAACGCCCTGGGCTACGGGCACGCCGGCACCGGCCTCGCCCTGAACCTGGTCTACAACCCGCAGGGCCCCTCGCTGCCACCGCCGCAGGAGGCACTGCAGGCCGACTACAAGCGCATTCTGGGCGAGCGTTTCGGCGTGGTCTTCAACCAGCTCTACACCCTGGCCAACATGCCGATCCAGCGCTTCGGCTCGATGCTGATCTCCAAGCGCCAGTTCAACGACTACATGAACCTGCTGCGTTCGGCGCACAGCGAGCAGAACCTGGACCAGGTCATGTGCCGCTCGCTCGTTTCAGTGGACTGGCGCGGCTACCTGTACGACTGCGACTTCAACCAGATGCTGGGGCTGCCGCTGGAAGTCGCCGGGCGCAGACGTGTCCACATCAGCGACATGCTCGAGACCGACCTTGATGGCAACCCCATCGTCGTGCGCGAGCATTGCTATGGCTGCACCGCCGGGCAGGGCAGCTCGTGCGGCGGTGCGTTGGCTTAGGCCGGGCAAGTTTCATGTCCGCCGGCCATGTCGCCAAGCCCGGGCGCGCTTGCCCGCTGGCCTACCGTTATGGCGCCAACGCGCTCGACCGCGCACCGGACTTCGGCGCTGATGCACTGTATGTAGCAGGCGGCCTGTACGGAAATCCGTTCGCACTTCAGGCATTTCTCCAACTCTTGGCGCGCGAACCCGGGGCACAGGCGGTCTTCAACGGCGATTTCAACTGGTTCGACATCGACGATGCCGGATTCGCACAGATCAATCGCGAAGTGCTGCGTCATCATGCGTTGCGCGGCAACGTGGAGACCGAGCTGCTTGCCGAGGATGCGGCCGCCGGCTGCGGTTGCGGCTATCCCGACCATGTCGACGACGCGGATGTGGATCGCTCCAACGCGATCATGGCGGTGCTCGCCGCCACGGCGCGTCGCCACGGCGACCTGAGTCGACGGCTGGCCGCGCTGCCGATGCATCTGGTGGCGCAGGTGGGCGCTCTGCGCGTGGCAATCGTCCACGGCGACGCCGACAGCCTGGCCGGCTGGAATTTCGGCGCAGAGGCGATTGACGCGGCGAAGGTGCGCACCATGTTCGACGCTGCGCGGGCGCGCGTCTTCGCTTCGAGTCACACCTGCCTGCCGCTGGCGCAGGTTTTCGACGCAAACGCCGGACCGTCGGTGCTGATCAACAATGGCGCGGCAGGCATGCCCAATTTCGCCGGCACCACCTTCGGCGTCGTGACTCGCATCGCCACCACGCCTGCCCCAGCGTGGGCGGCCGCCCTCTACGGCACGCGCATCGACGGGGTCTATGTGGATGCGCTGCCGCTCTTCTACGACAGCCCCGCTTGGATTGCGCACTTCGACCGCCTGTGGCCGGCAGGATCCCCGGCTGCGGTTTCGTATCGTCGCCGCATCGTCGCGGGGCCTGGCTACGCGTTTGGGCATGCGCCGCGTGCCGGCATCGATACGCATCGCGCCGGGCTCGCCGCGTACGACCAGAACCGCCTGCCGCTGGCCGCCTGACCGCTCTAGGGCGTACAGCCCGGGAAGACCTCCATGAAATCCGGAAAACTCGCCGTCCTCCTGGTCATCGCCGTAGCCGTCGCCGCCTTCTTTGCCTTGGGCGGCCATCACTACCTGACGTTCGAATCGATCAAGGCGCAGCAGGCGTCGCTTGGCAACTATTACGCCGCCCACAAGGGCGCGACCATCGCCACGTTTTTCGCGGTTTACGTGCTCGTCACGGCGCTCTCGCTCCCCGGCGCGGCGCTCATGACGCTGGTGGCCGGCGCAATATTCGGGCTGGTCATCGGCACCATCGTAGTCTCATTTGCTTCGAGCATAGGTGCGACGCTGGCCTTTCTGGCGAGCCGGTTCCTGCTGCGCGACTGGGTGCAGGCCAAGTTCGGTGCGCGCCTGGCCGGTATCAACCAGGGAGTCGCCAAGGAAGGCGGCTTCTACCTCTTCACCCTGCGCCTGATTCCGGCGGTGCCTTTTTTTGTCATCAACCTGGCGATGGGTCTGACGCCCATGCGCACCTGGGTCTTCTACCTGGTGAGCCAGGTCGGCATGCTGGCCGGCACCCTCGTCTTCGTGAATGCCGGTACGCAGCTGGCAGGCATCAACTCTTTGAAGGGCATCCTCTCGCCCGGCCTGATCGGCGCATTCGTACTGCTGGGGATTTTCCCGTTGATCGCCAAGAAGATCGTCGACGCCGTCAAGGCCAGGAAGGTCTATGCGCAGTGGGCCGGGCGCAAACCCGCCTCGTTCGACCGCAATGTGGTGGTCATCGGCGCGGGCTCCGGTGGCCTGGTGACGGCCTACATCGCCGCCGCGGTCAAGGCCAAGGTGACACTCATCGAGAAGCACAAGATGGGCGGCGACTGCCTGAATTTCGGCTGCGTCCCGTCCAAGGCGCTGATCCGCTCGGCCAAATTCCTCTCGCACGTCAAGCGCGCGCGCGAGTTCGGCATGCAGGGCGCCGATGCGCAATTCGACTTTGCCGACGTCATGGAGCGCGTGCAGAAGATCGTCGCCGCGATCGAGCCGCACGACTCCGTGGAGCGGTATACGGGGCTGGGTGTGGACGTGGTGCAGGGAGAAGCGAAGATCGTCTCCCCCTGGGAAGTCGAGGTCAGGACCGCCGACGGCAAATCGAGCGTGCTCACCACCCGCAGCATCGTGATCGCCGCGGGCGCCCGGCCGCTGGTGCCGCCGATCCCGGGCCTGGCCGACATGAAGCCGCTGACCTCGGACACGGTGTGGAACATCCGCACGCTGCCGCGTCGCCTCCTGGTACTGGGCGGCGGGCCGATCGGCTCCGAGCTCACGCAGGCTTTCGCGCGCTTCGGCGCCGAGGTGACCCAGGTCGAAATGGCGCCGCGCATCATGCTGCGCGAGGATCCTGAGGTCTCCGAGATGGTCATGCGCCAGTTCCGCGCCGAGGGCATCCGGGTACTGGTCAATCACAAGGCCCGCGAGTTCCGCGTCGAGAACGGCGAGAAGATCCTCATCGCCGAGCACGAGGGCGCCGATGTGAAGATCGTTTTCGACGAGATGATCTGCGCCCTCGGGCGCACGCCGAACATCGCTGGCTATGGACTCGAGGAGCTAGGCATCCCGACCACGCGCACGCGCACTGTCGAGACCAACGAGTACCTTGAGACGCTGTACCCGAACATCTATGCCTGCGGGGACGTCGCCGGGCCCTATCAGTTCACCCACACGGCGGCGCACCAGGCCTGGTACGCCGCGGTCAATGCGCTCTTCGGCACCTTCAAGAAATACAAGGCCGACTACTCGGTCATTCCCTGGGCCACTTTCACCGAGCCCGAGGTCGCGCGCGTGGGCTTGAACGAACTCGAGGCCAAGGAAAAGGGCATCGCCTATACGGCGCACGTCTACGGCATCGACGATCTCGACCGCGCCATCGCCGACAGCGAGGCGCACGGCATCGTCAAGGTGCTGACCGCGCCCGGGTCGGACCGCATCCTCGGGGTCACGATTGCCGGCGAACATGCCGGCGACCTGATCGCCGAATATGTCGCCGCGATGAAGCACGGCCTGGGACTCAACAAGATTCTTGGCACCATCCACATCTATCCGACGCTCGCCGAAGCCAACAAGTTCGCCGCCGGGGTGTGGAAGCGCAGCACGGTCACGCGCGGCCAGCATGCATTCCTGGAGGCGTTCCAGGACTGGCGGCGTGGTGCCGGCGGATTTGGCGCCGTGCTCGGCAAGCTTGCCGGCATGGGCAGCGACAAACGCCCGGCCTATGAGCCAGAGCATCATTGAAGCTTTATCCGGGCGAGACCCCTTTCGAACTGAACAAATGGGGTCAGACCCCATTTTGGGAGCCACATCATGAGTCTCATCCGCACAATCCTGGCCGCAGTAGCGATGACTTTCGCCGCGGCAAGCGCACAAGCGCAGTTCGATCACTCGCACAAGGCCTGGGACGCGCTCTTGAAAAAGCATGTCGTCGTCCTAGAGCAGGGCAAGGCGAGCAAGGCCCGCTACGCCGGCTTCAAGGCCGATGAGGCTGCGCTCAAGGCCTATACCGACAGCCTATCCAAGGTGGCAGAGGCCGATTTCCGCGCCTGGTCCAAGGCGCAGCAGATGGCCTTCCTGATCAACGCCTACAACGCCTTTACGGTCGTGAAGATCCTGCAAAGGTACCCGAACCTCAAGTCGATCCGCGATTTCGGCAACGTCATCGGCAACCCCTGGAAGGACAAGTTCTTCACGCTCCTGGGGCGCGAGTCCTTTCTCGACGAGGTCGAGCACAACATCCTGCGCAAACCCGGCGTCTACGACGAGCCGCGCGTGCACTACGCGGTCAATTGCGCATCGATCGGCTGCCCGATGCTGCGCGAGGAGGCCTTCGTTGCCGAGCGCCTGGACGCGCAGCTCGAGGAGCAGGCGCGGCGTTTCCTGTCGGACCGGTCGCGCAACCGCTTTGCCGGCGGCTCACTCGAGGTCTCGAAGATCTTCGACTGGTTCAAGATTGACTGGCAGAGCAACTACAAGGGCATCGGCAAGGATGGAGCGCCGATCGCCTCGCGCGAGGCTTACTTCGCCCGCTACGCCAACCTGCTTGCCGACAAGCCCGACGAACAGAAACTGATCGCGGATGGCAAGGCGCCGATCAAGTTCCTTGACTACGACTGGGCTCTGAACGACGCGAAGTAAGCCCGTGCGCCTGTCGATCGTCGTGCCGGCGCTTGACGAGGCTGCCGGCATCGCCGCGACACTGGCGGTGCTCGCGCCGTTGCGCGAGACCGGCACGGAAGTCGTGGTGGCCGACGGCGGCAGCACCGATGCGACCGCGGCAATCGCCCAGCCGCTGTGCGACCGGGTGATCGTGGCGTCGCGCGGCCGTGCCTTGCAGATGAACGCCGGCGCTGCGGCGGCGAGCGGCGACATGCTCCTGTTCCTGCACGCCGACACACGCCTGCCGGTCAACGCGGTGGCGGCGATCGAGCGCGCGACAAGCGCCGGCGGATTTGCCTGGGGCCGCTTCGACGTCGCGCTCGACAGCCCGCGCCCCATGCTCAGGGTGGTTGCCTGGATGATGAACCTGCGCTCACGCGCGACCGGGATCGCCACCGGCGACCAGGGCATGTTCATGACCCGCGCCGCCTTTGCCGCCGCTGGCGGCTTCGCACCGATCGCGCTCATGGAGGACATCGCGATGTCGCGTGCGCTGAAGCGGCTGGCGCGTCCGACCTGCCTGCGCGAAAAAGTGCTCACATCGGCACGGCGCTGGGAGACGCGCGGCGTGTGGCGCACCATCGTCCTCATGTGGGCCCTGCGCCTGGCCTACGCGCTGGGCGCCGACCCGGCCGCATTGGCGCGACGCTATCGCTGAATCCTCCTGCTAGCATGTCGGTGTGAAAAAGCTGGTGCTCATCGGCAATGGCCTGGCGCATGCGCAAGTGCTGCGTGGCTACGCGCTTGCGCCGCCGGTCAATGCCGCTGTCACACTGGTCGGGTCGACACAACCGGTTGTCCACACCGACATGCTGCCCGGACTGCTCGCAGGCCACTACACGCATGCCCAATGCCACATCGAACTCAGGCGCCTGGCCGATCGGGCGCGCATAGAGGTCTCCGAGGATGATGCAGTGGCCCTCGACACCGTGCGCAGGCGTGTGGTCACACGCAGCGGTCGCGAACTCGAATACGACTTCGTGTCCCTTGACGTGGAGCCTGCCATGCCCACGAGCGAAGTTCCGGGTCTGCGCGAATTCGGACTGGTGGCGCGCCCCTCCGAGATCCTTCTGCAAGGCTGGGAGCGCATCATCGAACTGGCGCGCGAAGGCAAGCTTGCCAAACTGACCATGGTCGGGGGCGAAGCCGCAGCGGTCGAACTGCTGCTTGCCATGGAGTTTCGCCTGCGCCGCGAACTGACACGCGAGCAGTTCGCGGCCTGCGGATTCTCGATCGTCACCGAGGCGGCGCGCCTGATGGCGTCATACCCTGAGGCGCTCGCGACGGCAGTGGAGCGCATCTGCGCCGAACGCGGCATCAGCATCCTGCGCGGGGCGCCCGCCATCGCGCTGGAACAGGACTGCGTTCGGCTGGGCAACGGCGCACGCCTGAAGACCGACGTGACGGTGTGGGCCACCGGCGCGCGTGCGCCGCGCTGGCTCACCGCTTCAGGCCTGGCCGTTGATGCGCGCGGCCTGCTCACCACAGATGAGCGCCTGCGTTCGACCGCGGACAAGCGCATTTTTGCCGCCGGCGACTGCGCGAGCTGCGTCGTGCATCCTCACCTGCGGTCGAGTGGCGAAGCCCTGCAGCAGGGCAGGGCACTATTCGCAGCGCTGTTGCGCGCGCTGGCCGGCGAAGTACCGGAAGCCTGGACTCCGCCGGCGACACCGACGATTCTCCTTGGCCTCGGCGGACGCGAGGCCATTGCAGCGCGCGGGGAACAGGCGCACCTTGGATTGCGCTGGCTTCAATGGCTGTGGCGCGACCGGATCGACCGGCGCGCCCTGCGCCCCTACCGCAACTAGGAACCTCTGCAATAGTGCCCGGCCGGCAGGCTGCTACGCGCGCCGGCCGGCACGCCAGACGACGGCGCGATTGTTGGCCGGCATGGCCCGATCCTCGATGAGCGTCAAGCCTGCCTTGCGCGCCAGTGCGTCAACGGCAGCAAAGTCGCGAATGCCCTGGTGTGCACCGCGCGCCTTGAGCCACTCGTCGAAGCGTGCATTGCTGTCGCTGGTAAAGCGACCATCGTAGTTGAACGGGCCGTAGACCGTGAGCAGTGCGTCACCAGCCATGACCGCGGGTAATGCGGCGAAGAAGGTCTCGACCTCTGCGAAGGCCATGATGTGCAGGGTATTGGCGCTGAAAACCGCGTCAAAGCGCGCTGTTGGCCAAACGCCGCCCACATCCAGCGCCAGGGGCGCAGGCGTGTTCGCAAGCGCGGCTTCGTCAAGCCAGAGGCGTATACCGCCCAGGTACTCGGCCCGATCGCTGCATTGCCAGGTCAGGTGCGGTAGCGCCGCGGCGAAGTGCACCGCGTGCTGACCGGTACCGCTACCGATTTCGAGCACGCTCTTGACCGCGCCGAAATGATCGCGCAGCACCTCGAGAATCGGATCGCGGTTGCGCTCACAGGCCACCGAAAACGGCTTGTCCAAAGGCATAGGGCTATCCATCCGATTCGATCGCTGGCTTTGCCAGTTCGGCTCTGAAAGCCGGCACTACAGGTCGTAGTCCACGATCAGCGGCGCGTGATCGGAAAAACGCGTTTCCTTGTACACGGCGGCGCGCTTGGCCCGAGCGGCTATACCGGGCGTGGCGATTTGATAGTCGATGCGCCAGCCGACGTTCTTTTCGTAGGCTGCGCCGCGATTGCTCCACCAGGTGTAGGCGGTCTCACCGGCCTCCGGGTAGAGCTTGCGGTAGACATCGACGAAGCCGACTTCGTCGAACACCCGCGTGAGCCAGGCGCGCTCCTCGGGAAGAAAGCCCGAGTTTTTCTGGTTTGACTTCCAGTTCTTGAGGTCGATCTCGCGATGCGCGATGTTGAAATCACCGCACAGGACGAACTCGCGACCGGATTTCTTGAGCTTCTTCAAATGCGGCAGGAAAACGTCGAGAAAGCGGAACTTGGCCGCCTGCCGCTCTTCCCCGGACGACCCCGAAGGCTGGTAGACCGAGATCACCGAGTGGCTGGCGAAATCGGCGCGCACGTAGCGTCCCTCGGCATCGAACTCGCGCGCGCCGAAACCGACCACCACCTTGGCCGGCTTGGCGCGGCTGTACAGGCCGACGCCGCTATAGCCCTTCTTCTCGGCGAAGTGGAAATGCCCATGCATGCGGCCGGCGCCCTGGCCCGGTCGCAGAAACGCGTCGGTCATGTCGGGTTCCTGGGCCTTGAGTTCCTGTACGCACAGGACCTCCGCCTTCTGCTGCGGCAGCCAGTCGAAGCAGCCCTTCTTCGCCGCCGACCGTATGCCGTTCACGTTGAGTGAGATAATTCGGTGCATCGAATCCCGTGTGGTGTGGCACGACCTTGACCGAGACCAGCCTGCGTCAGGACTTCATCCGGTTTTGCCTCGACGCGAAGGTCCTGACCTTCGGTGAGTTCCGCACCAAAGCGGGCCGCATGTCGCCGTATTTCTTCAATGCCGGTTCGTTCGATCACGGCGCGACCTTAAGCGAACTCGCGCGATTCTATGCGAAGACCATACTCGCCTCGGGTCTTCTATTCGACATGCTGTTCGGCCCGGCATACAAGGGCATCACCCTGGCCAGTGCCACCGCAGTGGCACTGGCCGAACTGGGCCGTGACGTGCCGTTTGCCTACAACCGCAAGGAAGCCAAGGACCACGGCGAGGGTGGAGTCATCGTCGGCCGGCCACTGGCCGGCCGGGTCCTGATCATCGACGACGTGATCTCGGCCGGCACCTCGGTTCGCGAATCGGTCGGGTACATCCGCGCTGCCGGCGCCAGTGTGGCAGGGGTAGCCATCGCGCTGGACCGCATGGAGCGCGGCCGCGGAGAGCTCTCGGCCGTGCAGGAAGTCAACCGCGACTATCAGGTACCCGTTTTAAGCATAGCCAGTCTGGCCGACCTGCTCGGCTTTCTGGATGGCAGCGGCGATGCTGCGTTGCTACAATTCAGATCAGCTGTTGCTGCCTATCGATCGGCTTACGGTGTTGCGGAGGTAGTCTCGTGATGCATCGTGCCCCCTTGTGCCTTCTCGTCAGCGCGGCGATAGCGTTCGCGTCGAGCGGCGCGTCGGCGCAGGCGCGCATCTACACCTGCAAGGACGCGAGCGGCAAGACCATCACCTCCGACCGGCCGCTACCCGAATGCCAGGGACGCGAAGGCCGTGTGCTGTCCGGCCAGGGCGCGACGATCAAGAAGATCGAGGCGCCCTTGACTCCCGAACAAATCGCCGCGAAGGAAGCCGAAGACAAGAAAAAGACCGAGGCCGAGGAGCGTCGCCGCGAGCAGGTGCGCAAGGACAAGGCGCTGCTGTCTACCTACGCCAGCCTGGAGGACCTTGAGGTCAAACGCCAGCGCGCGCTGGCCCAGGTGGAACGCGAAGCGCGTGAGTCCGAGCGGCGCATCTCGGTCCTCGAACGCCAGGCCAGCGAGAACCGCTCCGAGGCCGACTTCTACAAGAAAAAGACCCTGCCTGGCGACCTCAAGCGTCGCCTGGACGAAAACGAGGCGGCGCTGCGCGGCGAGAAGCTGCTCTTCGCCTCCAAGAAGGATGAGGTCAACCTCGTCAACGCCAAGTTCGACGAGGAAAAGAAGCGCTACATCGAGCTGACCGTCGGCGGGGGCACGGCGGCTGCGCCAGCGGATCGCACGACCCGGAAGCAGTAGCGGCGCGCCGTGCAACGGCTGCGGCAGGTAACCCGGTCAGCCGCCCAGCTTGCGCTTCAGAAGGTCGGTGACGGCGACCGGATTGGCCTTGCCGCGGGTCGCCTTCATGGCCTGGCCCACCAGTGAGTTGAAGGCGCGTTCCTTGCCCGCGCGATACTCCTCGACCGAGCGCGCGTTGGCGGCGATGATCTGGTCGACGACCGCCTCGAGCGCGCCCGCGTCCGAAATCTGTGTCAGTCCCTTTGCGGCGATGATCGCATCGACCTCGCCGCCGGACCCCCACAGGTCGGCAAAGACCTCCTTGGCTGTCTTGCCGGAAATCGTGCCATCACCGATGCGCACGACGAGTTTGGCCAGCATTGCCGGTGCGATCGGACTGGCGCCGGGGTCAAGACCGGCCTCGTTCAGGCGACCCAGCAGTTCTCCGGTGACCCAATTGGCGACGCTCTTGGCCTCACCTCCCGCGGCCAGCGCGGCCTCGAAGTATTCGGCCAGGGCGCGGCTGCCTGTCAGGGTCGCGCAATCGTAGTCCGACAAACCCAGGTTCGCCGTGAATCGCGCGCGCTTGGCCTGCGGCAACTCCGGCATGCCCGCACGCACCCGCGCGATGTCCTCCTCGGAAATCGCCAGCGGCAGCAGGTCGGGATCCGGGAAATAACGATAGTCCATCGCGTCTTCCTTGCTGCGCATGGAACGTGTCTCGTCCCGGTCCGGATCGTAGAGGCGGGTTTCCTGCACCACCTTGCCGCCGCCTTCGATCAGCTCAATCTGCCGGTCGATCTCGAATTCGATGGCGCGCTCCAGGAAGCGGAATGAATTGAGGTTCTTGATCTCGCAACGGGTCCCGAGCTTCGCATCGCCGCTCTTCCGCACCGAGACATTGGCGTCACAGCGGAACGAGCCTTCCTGCATGTTGCCATCGCACACCCCCAGCCAGACCACCAGCCCGTGCAAGGCACGCGCGTAGGCCGATGCCTCGGCAGACGAACGCATGTCCGGCTCGGTGACGATCTCGAGCAAAGGCGTGCCGGCGCGATTCAGATCGATGCCCGACATGCCGTGATAGTCCTCGTGCAGGGACTTGCCGGCGTCCTCTTCCAGGTGCGCGCGCGTCAGACGCACGAACTTCTCGGCGCCGTCCACCTTGATCGCCAGGCCGCCGCCGGATACCACGGGAATCTCGAACTGGCTGATCTGGTAGCCCTTGGGCAGATCCGGGTAGAAGTAGTTCTTGCGCGCGAACACCGAGCGCGGCGCGATCGCAGCCCCGACCGCCAACCCGAAGCAGATCGCATGTTCCACGACGCGCGCGTTCAAGACCGGAAGCACGCCGGGCAGCGCCATGTCGACCGCGCTGGCCTGCGCATTGGGCGCGGCGCCAAAGCGCGTCGCCGCCCCGGAGAAGATCTTTGCTTCGGTCGCCAGCTGGGCGTGTGTCTCCAGCCCGATCACGACCTCCCAGCCGACGCGACTCATTGGTCCCTGTCCTCCGGGCCCTTCAGGTATCCGGGCATGAGGTCGGGGCGCAATATGTAGATCTGGTGTCGCACCATCATCACCTCGGCCATGGCGGCGCCGATCTTGGCGATCTGCTCCGCAGGCATGCCCGTACCATCGCGCATCTCACGCGCGGCCGAGTCGAGGAGTCGCGCCGCCTCGATGAGTTTGCCGTGGATGTCGTCGAGCTTGGCCATCAGTCGATTCCCTGTGGCAGGCGGGCGTGCCAGTCGGTTGCCAGCTGGAACTGGTGCGCCGCGCCCAGGAGGCGCGCCTCGTCGAAATGGTTGGCCATGAGTTGCAGCCCCACCGGGCGACCCCGGGCACCGAATCCGCACGGAATGCTCATGCAGGGCAGTCCGGCCAGCGAGCCCGGAATGGTGTAGAGGTCCGAGAGGTACATCTCGACCGGGTCGGCCGCCTTCTCGCCATAGTTGAATGCGACGCTGGTTGTGACCGGCCCGGCGATCAGGTCGCATTCCGTGAAAGCGCGCGCGAATTCGTCGGCGATCAGGCGACGCACTTTCTGCGCCTTCAGGTAGTAGGCGTCGTAGTAGCCGTGCGAGAGGACGTAGGTGCCGATCAGGATGCGCCGCCGCGGTTCCGGCCCGAACCCCTCGGCGCGCGACTTCTTGATCATGTCGATCAAGTCCGTGTACTGCGCTGCGCGGTGCCCGTAGCGCACGCCATCGAAACGCGACAGGTTGCTCGAGCACTCCGCCGGCGCCACCACGTAATACACCGGGATGCCGAGTTCCGCATTGGGGAGCGAAATGTCGATCAGCCGCGCTCCCAGGCGCTGGTACTCGGCCAGCGCGGCGCGCACCGGCGCCTCGACATCGCTCTTCAATCCGCCGCCGAAGAATTCGCGCGGCACGCCGATGGTCAGCCCCTTGACCGATCGGCCAAGGTCGCGCGTGTAGTCCTCGCCGGCGCGCTCGATGCTGGTCGAATCGCGCGCATCGAATCCCAGCATGGCGTTGAAGATCAGCGCCGCATCTTCGGCGGTCTGGGTCATGAGACCGGCCTGGTCGAGGCTGGAGGCAAACGCGATCATGCCCCAGCGCGAAGCGCGCCCGTAGGTCGGCTTGATGCCGGTGATGCCGGTGAACGCGGCCGGTTCGCGGATCGACCCGCCGGTGTCGGTCGCGGTCGCGGCCGGCGCCAGACGCGCGGCCACCGCTGCGGCCGACCCGCCGGAGCTGCCGCCAGGCAC
This sequence comes from Burkholderiales bacterium, assembly GCA_046160545.1. Lineage (GTDB taxonomy): Bacteria > Pseudomonadota > Gammaproteobacteria > Burkholderiales > JAEUOS01 > JAEUOS01. The sequence continues at coordinate 6,816 of JBJXGS010000195.1, read as the reverse complement.
GGCCGCGCTGTCCCACGGGTTGCCGACATTGCCGTAGGCGCTGTTTTCGTTCGATGAACCCATCGCGAACTCGTCGCAATTGAGCTTGCCGAGCGTCACCATCCCGGCGCGCGCCATGTTCTCGACAATGCCGGCATCGAACGGGCTCATGTAGCCCTTGAGCATCTTCGAAGATGCGGTGGACGCGAAATCGCGCGTGACGAACACATCCTTGTGCGCCACCGGGACGCCGGTCAGCGGCGTGATCTCGCCGCGCGCGCGCGCCGCATCGGCGGCGGCGGCCTGGGCCAGGGTGACTTCGGGACGTACATCCAGAAACGCGTTGAGCGCACGCTGTTTCTCGATCCGATCCAGGTAAAGCCGCGCCAGCTCGACGGCCGACACTTCGCGGGCTGCGAGTGCGCGCGACCACTGGGCGACGCCGCGTTCGAACATGGCTATTCGATCACGCGCGGCACGAGGAACAAGCCGTCTTCGGCAGCCGGCGCATTCTTGAACGCAGCCTCGCGCATGTCGGTCTCGGTGACCCGGTCGGGTCGCAGGCGCTGCGAGCCGCCCAGGGGATGCGACATGGGTTCGATGCCAACGGTGTCGACCTTCCCGATGCGCTCGATCATGCCAAAGATGTCGTTCAACTGCGCCAGGGTGGCACGCGCCTCATCGGGTGTGATGTGGATGCGCGCCAAGTGCGCGATACGCGCTACATCCTCGAGTGTCAGGGCCATGGGAGATGCAGCGCGATAGTGGGACGGAACGGACGGGCGAGGAACCTGGAGCGCGGCAACCGCTGGCCGGTGTTGCGCGTGCTCGGGCGGATCGCCTGGGAAAAAATGCTTTGTCGCAAGCCCTCAAGCGACCTGCGAAAAGCGGGGTAACACCTTGGATTATAAGGTAGAATCTTTGGTTGCTCGAACGTGCAATCTGCGCGTTTGGAGGCCATTGAAAGCGAGTCAATGTTCGGTTTTTTGCGCAGCTACTTCTCCAACGACCTGGCCATCGACCTGGGGACAGCGAATACGCTGATCTACGTGCGCGGCAAAGGCATCGTCCTGGACGAACCCTCGGTCGTGGCGATCCGCCAGGAAGGCGGGCCCTCGGGCAAGAAGACCATCCAGGCAGTCGGCAAGGAAGCCAAGCTCATGCTCGGCAAGACGCCGGGCAACATCACTGCGATCAGGCCCATGAAGGACGGCGTCATCGCCGACTTCACCGTGACCGAGCAGATGCTCAAGCAATTCATCAAGAAGGTGCACGAGTCGCGCCTGCTCTCGCCGTCGCCGCGCATCATCATCTGCGTCCCCTGCGGTTCGACCCAGGTCGAGCGCCGCGCGATTCGCGAGTCGGCGCTCGGCGCCGGCGCCTCGCAGGTGTACCTGATCGAGGAACCGATGGCGGCGGCCATCGGCGCGGAAATGCCGGTCTCGGACGCGACCGGCTCCATGGTGGTCGACATCGGCGGTGGCACCACCGAGGTTGGCGTGATCTCGCTGGGCGGCATGGTCTACTCGGGTAGCGTGCGCGTCGGCGGTGACAAGTTCGACGAAGCCATCATCAACTACATCCGCCGCAACTATGGCATGCTGATCGGCGAGACCACCGCCGAGACCATCAAGAAGCGCATTGGCTCGGCGTTTCCGGGCTCGGAGGTCAAGGAGATGGAAGTCAAGGGCCGCAACCTGGCCGAGGGCATTCCGCGCTCTTTCACGATCTCCTCCAACGAAATCCTCGAAGCGCTCACCGACCCGCTCAACTCCATCGTCTCGGCAGTCAAGTCGGCACTCGAGCAGACGCCCCCGGAACTGGGCGCCGACATTGCCGAGAAAGGCATGGTGCTGACTGGTGGTGGCGCGCTGTTGCGCGACCTGGACCGCCTGCTCATGGAAGAAACCGGGTTGCCGGTCATCGTCGCCGAGGACCCGCTCACCTGCGTGGTGCGCGGTTCGGGCATCGCGCTCGAGCGCATGGAAAAGCTGGGCTCCATCTTCACCAACGATTGAGCCGGGCCGGCAGACATGCCGACCATTGCGCCGTAAATGGAGTACTCGCCGCCGCCTTTCTTCAAGCAGGGGCCCTCGGCGCTGGCGCGACTGGCTGCATTCGCCCTGCTGTCCCTGATCCTGCTTGTCACCGACGCGCGCTTTCGCCTGCTCGAGCAGGTGCGCTTCGCCTTGGCGGTGGTGCTGTATCCGATGCAACGTGCGGCGCGCGCGCCCGGCGAAGCAGCGGCAGGCCTGGGCGGCTACCTGGAGTCCCAACGCGGCCTGATCGAAGCGCGCGACCGGCTTGAACGTGAGCGCCTCGAGGCCGCCCGCAGTGGAATGCGCAACGCGCAGCTTGAGAACGAGAACACCAATCTGCGCTCGCTCCTGGCGATGCGCGAACGCGTCGCCGCGACCTCGGTCGCCGCCGAGATGCTCTATGACGCGCGCGATCCCTTCTCGCGCAAGGTCATCATCGACAAAGGCTCGGCGCAAGGCGTCGCGGCGGGCCAGGTGGTCATCGACGCCGCCGGGGTCATGGGGCAGGTGACGCGCGTCTTCCCGATGCTGGCCGAGGTATCGCTCCTCACCGACCGCGACCAGGCGATCCCCGTGCAAGTGGTGCGCAACGGCCTGCGCGCGGTGGCCTACGGCATTCCCGGCGGACCCGACGGCGGCTCGCTGGAACTGCGCTTTCTGGCCACCAACGCCGACGTGCGCGAAGGCGATACTCTGGTCACCTCGGGACTGGACGGCGTGTACCTGCCTGGCCTGCCGGTGGCGCGCGTGGCGCGCGTCGAACGCGAAGCCGGCTATGCGTTCGCGCGGATCGTCTGCAAGCCCGCAGCCGGCGTTGACCGCCATGGCCATGTCCTGGTGCTGACCGCGGCCAAGCCGCCTCCGCCGCGGCCCCCTGCCGAGGAAGAAGTCAAGGCCGTCAAGGGCAAGCGCAAGAAATTGCGCAACGAAGAACCCGGTCGCAGCGGCGATGCCGCGCCAGCTTCACCCGGCGCCACCGCGCCGGCCGGTCCGGCGACGCCCGCCGCCAAGCCGGCGACCCCGTCAAGCAAACCCTGATCCGCACACCCCATGCCCGCGCCGCGCCAACCGGAACAGTACCTCCTCCTGCCGGTCAATCCATGGTTCATCGGCTTCACGCTGATCGCCTCGCTGATGCTGAATCTGCTGCCGCTGCCGCGCGGCGGCTGGGCGATGGCCGTCCCTGACTGGGTCGCGCTGACACTGGTGTTCTGGAGCATCCACCAGCCACGCCGTGTCGGCCTGACCGTCGCATGGCTTATCGGGCTCATCACTGACGTCAACGACGCGAGCCTCCTGGGCGAACATGCGCTGGCCTATTCGATCCTCTCCTATTCGGCCATCACCATGCACCGGCGCGTGCTTTGGTTCGGCCAGTCGGGCCAGGTATTGCACGTTCTGCCGCTGTTGCTGTCGGCCCAGATCGTCGTACTGCTGGTACGCCTGGCGGCCGGCGGCACATTCCCGGGCCTGGCCTATTTTTCATCGTCCCTTGTAGCGACGCTGCTGTGGCCCCTCATCACCTTCATTTACCTCGCGCCGCAGCGCGCCCCTGTGGAAAAGGACGAGAACCGGCCGATTTGATGCGCTTTCGCCCGGCACGCCAGGCGTCGGTGCGCCAGCCGGACGGCGCGATCCAGGCTACTTGAAGTCGGCCATCATCTGTTCTGCGACAGTACTCGACTCCGCAGTCGCGGCGCACACCTCGGCGTAGCTGGCGAACGGCGGCGGCGGCGCGAGGCCCTCGTCTTGCAGATGGTCATTGCGAAAGGTCATGTTGAGGGCCGCGAACACCCCGTACAGCTTGAGTGCGCGCAGCATGATGCGCGGACTGCACGGTCCGAGACGCTCGCGAAAGGTACCGATCAGCGCATCGAGCCCGTCGGCCGGGATCCGCTCGTAGAACGCGGCGCGCGGCTGCGTACCGCGCCCGCGCGCCATCGCCGCATCAAGCTCACGGAAGGTCGAGGCCAGTTGCGGACCCGCCGAGAGGTGATAGAAGTCGTGCCGCAATGACGGACGGGTGGCCAGTTCGAGGAGCGTGCGCGCAGTCCAGTCGACCGGCACGACGTCGATGCGATCCTCCAGCGCAACCATGAATTTCTCGAGCAGCTGGACACTGCGAAACACCCAGTAGATGCTGGCCGACGGGCGCGTGCCCAGGCGTGAGTGGCCAACGACGATCGTCGGTCGAGCGCGCACCAGCGGAAGTTGTGGCAGCTCCTTCCTGAGCTTTTCCTCGATGGCGATCTTGGTGCCGGTGTATGGCACCAGGTGATGCGCGTCAGGCGCCGCCGGCCAGTCCTCCGGAACCGGTCGCGGCGCGTCCGGGCCGACGCACATCGCAGTGCCGACATGCACGAAGCGCGCCAGGCGCGCCACCTCGGCCAGGCGCGCGATGAAGCGGAACGAACCTTCGACGTTGATCTCCCACAGGCGCGGATGGTTGCCAAAGGTCGCCAGCGCGCCGTTGTTGATGACGTGGGTCACACCGGAAAGGTCGGCGCGCTCGAAGATAGTGTCAGGATCAGCCAGGTCGCCGAGCACGATCTGGCGCGGATTGAGACGTTCGATCAGCTCGGGGGCGACCTCGAAGCGCGCCAGGGTCTCGCGTAGACGCCCTAGCGCGCCTGCCACGTCGGCAGCGCGCACCATGAAGCGCGCATCGTCCCAGGCCGGGGTCAAGACCAATTCAGCCAGGACCGCGCCTCCCAGGAATCCCGTGGCGCCAGTGACAAGAAGTTGCATCGCGGAATCGGTCCTCTCAAGCCCCCGGGCAAAGGCGCCGGATTATAAGGACCAGCGATCGCCATGCTCGCCGCGCAACGAGGGCGTACCTGGGGCCCAGGGTTAGAATTCGGCGATCACACACGAGGTTGTAGCGCGAGGCAAAAACCTTGTTTTTCCGCAGGAACGCCGCACGACGCCTGTTTCGCAGCCGCGCCGCGCCCAGCCCGCCCGGCGAGAACGCCGCCGAGTTCAAGAACGCTGAAGCCGAAATCCGCGCTTTTCATGTGCGCCTGGGTGTCGCCGCCGGTGCGGTTCTGCTCGCCTTCGGCATACTGTTCGCGCGTTTCGTGGTGCTGCAGGTGGTCAAGCACGAGGAGTACCAGGCGGCGGCCGAAGACAATCGCATTTCGGTATTGCCTGTGGTGCCCAACCGCGGACTGATCGTCGACCGCAACGGCGTGGTGCTGGCGCGCAACTACTCGGCCTATACGCTGGAGATCACGCCCTCGAAGGTACGCGACCTGGACGAGACCGTCAACGCGCTGTCGGGCATTGTCGAGATCCAGCCGCGCGACCGACGACGCTTCCAGAAACTGCTTGCCGAGTCCAAGACTTTCGACTCGCTGCCGATTCGCACCCGTCTCTCCGATGAAGAAGTGGCGCGTTTCGCAGCACATCGCTGGCGCTTCAAGGGAGTGGAGATCAAGGCGCGCCTGTTTCGCCAGTATCCGCAGGGCGAGGTGGCCGCGCACGTGGTCGGCTATATCGGCCGCATCAGCGAAAAGGACAAGGATCAACTCGAAGAGCGTGGCTGGTCAGCCAACTACAAGGGTTCGGAGCACATCGGCAAGATCGGCATCGAACAGTCCTACGAGCGGGAACTGCACGGCACAACCGGCTCCGAGCAGGTCGAGGTAGATGCCGGCGGGCGGGCGGTGCGCACGCTCTCGCGCGTGGCGCCGGTCTCCGGCAACAACATCACACTGACCATCGACATCGAATTGCAGAGAATCGCCGAAGCGGCCCTGGGCGACCGCAAGGGCGCCGTGGTGGCGATCGAACCGTCGACCGGGGAGGTGATCGCCTTTGTCAGCCGGCCGGCATTCGACCCGAACCTCTTCGTCGACGGCATCGACAGCGTCAACTGGGACGCGCTCAACACATCGCCCGACAAGCCCCTGCTGAATCGCCCGCTGCGCGGCATCTATCCGCCAGGCTCGACTTTCAAGCCCTTCATGGCCATGGCGGCGTTGATCTCGGGCAAGCGCACCCCGACCCAGACCATCAGCGACCCGGGCTATTTCATGTTCGGCGGCCACCGCTTTCGCGACAGCAAGGCGGGCGGCCACGGCACGGTCGACATGCTCAAGTCGATCATCGTGTCATCCGACACCTACTATTACATGCTGGCCAACGACATGGGCATCGACCTCATGGCCAGGCATCTGGCGCCATTCGGTTTCGGCTCGCTGACCGGGATCGACATCGAGGGCGAGCTGCCGGGCATCCTGCCTTCGACGGCCTGGAAGGCCAAACGCTACCGCCGGCCCGAGCAGCAGAAGTGGTACGCAGGCGAGACCATTTCGGCAGGGATCGGCCAGGGCTACAACTCGTACACGCCGTTGCAACTGGCGCACGCCACCGCCGTGCTGGCCGCCGACGGACTGGTGAAGACCCCGCGCCTGGTGCGCCGCATCCAGGACGCGAAGAGCGGGCGGTATCGCACCCCCGAACCGCGTGAGACCGGCAAGCCGGCAATGCTCGACCTGAAGCCCGAGCATCTGGCGGTGGTCAAGCGCGGCCTGGCAGGCGTGCCGATTTCCGGCACGGCGGCGCGCGCGTTCGCCGGCGCGGGTTACACCAGCGCCGGCAAGACCGGCACCGCGCAGGTCTACTCGCTGCGCGGCGAGACCTACGATGCCAAACGCGTCGCCGCGCACCTGCGTGACCACTCCTGGTACATGGCGTACGCACCGGCGGACCGGCCCAGGGTAGCGCTGGCCGTGCTGGTGGAAAACGGCGGCTTCGGATCGCAGTCTGCCGCGCCGATCGCCCGCATCGTCTTTGA
>JBJXGS010000194.1:0-44274 GCA_046160545.1 Burkholderiales bacterium | reverse complement strand
CGCAGGACCGGCGCCACCACGAGTGCGAAAGTCACGCATTGCGGGAATGCGCCACAAGGGCAGCGCGGCGGCGATAAGACACAGGAACGAAAACACAAAGCCGATGCGGTAGTTCCCGGTTACGTCGTGCAGCAGTCCCGCCAGCACCGAACCCAGCCCGGCGCCGAAGGCATTGGCGGCGTACATGATGCCGTAGATCAAGCCGACCTGCGGGCCGGCGAACAGGCGCGTCGTCATCGACGAGATGATCGGGCCACGCGCACCCTGGCAGGATCCGAAAACGATCACATAGATCACCAGCAGTGCCGGCAGCGGATGCCACGAAATCGCCAGCATCACCATGATGCCCAGTGCGCTGCCCACATAGGTGAGTGTCGCGACGCGTCGCGCACCGAAGCGATCGGCCAGAATCCCCGTCGCAATGATGCCGAAGACAGAGAGCATCGAGGCGATACCGAAGGCGCTGGCCGCGACCAGCGCCGCATAGCCCTGGTCGACCAGATAGACCACCGTCTGCACCGTGACCGCGAACATGCCTACCGAGGTCATGAAAAACATCCACATCAGCCCCCAGAAGGCCGGTGTGCGCGCGGCCCGCTGCAAGGTCCAGTCAGCTTCGCCGGCGACTGCGGTCTTGCGCTCGCGGCGATAGTCAGGGTTTCCCGCTTCGATGCGCTTCCAAGGCAGAAATGCCAGCGGCGGCACAAGGACCAGGAGTGCGATGCCTATGACTTGGTAGGTCTCGCGCCAGCCGATGTTCTGCAGCAGTGCCTGCGTCCCAGGAACGATGATCAAAGCCCCCAACCCAAGGCCGGCAAACGCTACCGAAAGCGCGGTGGACAGGCGTTCGCGAAACCAGCGCGAGATCAGGCTCGACGAAGGCACCATGCCCAATGCGGAAACCGCCATCCCGGTGAACGCCCCCACGGTGAGGTAGAACTGCCACATGGACTCGACCCGCGAGGCCAGGAGATAGGCGACGCCCAGGCTTGCCATGCCCAGGGTGTAGATCAGGCGCGGCCCGACCCGGTCGAACAAGAGGCCGATCATCGGCGCGGTCAGGCCGTTGACCATGAGGTAGACCGCATAGACTCCGGTCATCTGCGAGCGCGTCCAGCCCAGATCGCTCTCGAGCGGCAGCAGGAAGACGACGTAGGTGTCCGCGACACCGCGGCCGATCAGGTTGAGGATCAGGCACAGCGCAAGGACCGCGATCGCGGTGCGCGTGTGATTTGTGGCGGGCGGGACGGACAAGCCGGGAATTTTAGCCCTTTGGTTGTGACTCATCCGGCAGCGAGGCGCGAAACGCTTCACCCATGCCCTTGAACCATACGTGCTTGGCGTCGAGGCGCACAACGCTGATGCGGCGAGCGCCCGACATGGCTTCCGCCACTGCCAGACCCAGCATCGCGAGCAGGGCGACAAGCGCCAGTGGTCCCACGCCGCCCGACCAGTCGCGGGCCAGGAAAACCAGCAGGACGTAAATCAGGACCACACCCAGGCAGGCCGAAGCCGCAAAGTACAACACGGTTCTCTGACGCCGATGCCTGGCGCAGATGCCCAGGTCGACAGTGACTCGGCGGCGCAGCAACAGGTAGGTCAACAAACAAATTGCAGCCAGGGGAAAGATCAGAGCCGACGCGAAGGGAATACCGAACGGATCCCCGAAAAACAGCACCAACAATGGCAGGGTGATCAGCACCACGCGCCAGGAGGCAGCCAGGTAGTTCAGCGTGCGCGCAAGGCGTGGACCATCAGCCGGTGCATTGCAGGCGACGCAGCGGTCCGGCAGGCGCCCGGAACGCTCCATTCTGACCAACTTGCCCTCGGCGCGAACCTCGCCCGACTGGCCATGAAGTTCAAGTGACGCGCGCGGGGGAGCAAAGATGCCGGAGGGGGAGGACACCGCTTGCCACTCGGACCGAAGGGAGCCGGGAGTCTAGCCTGTCCGCCCGACGTGAATCGCTTTCACGCGAAGGAGCAAAAGCTTTCGCTTGTCGCCGGGGACGGGGAAATCGATGATGTCGCAACGCCCCACCCGGGCGTTTCCCAGGGCCCTACCCTCCGCCCGTATCGCACCGTCTGCGCACCCCGATCGCGTTGCGCGGGCCAGCGCGTCAGCAAACCATCCCGATACAACCTGGAGGAATTCCATGCAAGCCATTGAGAGCGCCGCGCAGCTAAGCGGCAACCCCGGCATGTCCGATCGCGACGGCTGGATCTGGTTCGACGGTACGCTTTGCCCCTGGCGATCCGCGACCACGCATGTGCTCACCCATACCCTGCACTACGGACTCGGTGTGTTCGAAGGGGTGCGCGCCTACGCGACGCCAGGCGGTCCCGCCCTATTCCGGCTCCCTGAGCACACTCGCCGCTTCATGCAGTCGGCACACATCCTTGGCATCGAGCTACCCTACTCGCACCAGGAGATCGCGGACGCGCAGGTCGAGGTCGTGCGCGCCAATGCGCTCGGACAAGCCTATGTGCGCCCGCTGGCCTTCCTGGGTGACGGCAAGATGGGAGTCGACCCCGAAGGGGCCGGCGTGCACGTGGCCATCGCTGCCTGGCACTGGGGCGCCTACCTGGGCGAGGCCGCGCTTGAGCGCGGCATACGCGTCAAGGTCTCGTCCTTCGCGCGCCATCACGTGAACGTGCAAATGTGCCGCGCCAAGTCAGTCTCGACCTACGCCAACTCGATCCTGGCGCATCGCGAGGCCCGCGCCGACGGTTACGACGAAGCCCTGCTGCTGGACACCGACGGCTTCGTTGCCGAAGGCTCGGGCGAAAACGTCTTTCTGGTACGCGACGGTGTGCTCGTCGAGCCCGAGATTGCGTCGGCGCTGGAAGGCATCACGCGCAAGACCATCATCACCCTGGCGCGCGAAGAAGGACTCGCCGTCGAGACACGCCGCGTCACACGCGACGAGCTCTATATCGCTGACGAGGTCTTTTTCACCGGTACGGCTGCCGAGGTGACGCCAGTTGTCGAGGTCGACCGCCGGCGCATAGCCGACGGTCGTCGCGGACCGGTCACCACGCGCCTGCAACAGCGCTTTTTCAACTGCGTGCGCGGAACGGACCCGCGACATTCGGACTGGCTGACTCCGGTCGCCTGATACGACGCCCGGCCGCAGCGCGGAACCGCGCCACGGCCGGCGCGGGCGCGATCAGCCCCAGACGTCCTGTGCGGTCTCGATCACCAGGCGCAGCTTCTGGCGCTGCGACTCCACCGCGATGTTGTTGCCGTGCACGGTCGAGGCGAAGCCGCACTGCGGCGAGAGCGCCAGCTGCTCGAGGGGCGCATACTTGGCCGCCTCGTCGATGCGCCGCTTGAGCGCATCCTTGGGTTCGAGCTGGCCGATCTTGGTCGTCACCAGCCCCAGCACGACAGTCTTGCCTTTGGGCAGGTAGCGCAGCGGCCGGAAGTCCCCGGAGCGGTCGTCGTCGTACTCGAGAAAATAGGCATCGATGTCCATCTCGGCCAGCAGGGCTTCGGCGACCGGCTCGTAGTTGCCGGCGGCCGCGTGCGTGCTCTTGAAATTGCCGCGGCACAGGTGCATGGCCAGCGTCATGCCGGCCGGTTTCTGCGCGACGACCTTGTTGATGAATTTCGCGTAGCGGTGCGGCAGTTCGTTGGGATCGTCGCCGCGCGAACGCGCCGCCTCGCGCATGCGCTCGTCGCACAGGTAGGCCAGGTTGGTGTCGTCCAACTGCACGTAGTCGCAGCCGGCCGCCGACAACGAGCGCAGCTCGTCGCCGAAGGCGCGCGCCACGTCGTCGTAGAAATCCGGGTCCAGCTCGGGGTAGTGCGTCTTGCTGATGCCGGCACGCCCGCCGCGAAAGTGCAGCATGGTCGGCGAGGGAATGCACACCTTGGGCCGCGCGCCGGGGCGCACACACTTCTTCAGGTACTCGAAATCGGCGCGCTGGATGTCCTCCTTGTGGCGTACCTTGTCGACCACGCGCATGACAGGCGGCGCGAGTTCGGTGGTGCCGTCGGGCTTCAACACCGAGATCGGGATGTCGGTCTCGACCCCGCCCAAACGCTCGAGGAAGTCGATGTGGAAATAGGTGCGCCGGTACTCGCCGTCGGTGATGCTCTTCAAGCCCACGTCTTCCTGGAACTTGACAATCTCGGCGATGGCACGGTCTTCGACTGCGCGCAACTGGTCCGCGCTGATCGCGCCCGCGGCCTTTTTCTCACGCGCCTCGAGCAGGTAGGCAGGCCGCAAAAAGCTCCCAACGTGGTCGTAGCGCGCAGGAAGGGGGAACGGGGCAGTGGTCATGAACTCTCCAGAAAACGGACCGGAATGCAGTCGCGGTGCAGGCGCATTATCGCAACACCGCGTCCTCCCGTATGGCGTCAATGGCTTGTGTGCCGTCTTTCGTGCTCCAGCAGCCACTGTTTGGTCATGATTCCACCGGCGTATCCAGTCAGGTCACCGCTCTTGCCGACCACGCGGTGGCAGGGCAGCACGATGGCGATCGGATTGCGACCGTTGGCGGCGCCGACGGCGCGTACCGCCGCCGGCCTGCCGATGCGCTGTGCCTGCTCGGCATAGGTTGCGGTACTTCCGGCGGGAATGCTGCGCAAGGCGCGCCACGCGGCATCCTGGAACTCGGTACCGCCGGGCGCAACCGCCAGTGCGTCGAGCGCCTTGAGGTCGCCGGCGAAATAGGCGTTCAGCGCATGCGGTACTTCGCTCCTGCCGGGGACCAGGCGGTAACCCGGCACGCGTCGGGTCAACAGCGCATGCATGCGCGCTTCATAGCCGCCGAAGTCGAGCGCCTTCAAGGTACCGCGCTCGGTCACCACCAGAAGCTCTTCAAACGGCGCTCCATCGGGCGCGGCGACGCGTTCCAGCGTCAGGTCGATCGTGTTCATGCGGCATCCTTTGCAGAGTGGTTCCAAAGTGCTTGCGCGGCATAGGCCCGCCACGGGCGCCAGCGCTCGGCGCGGCGCTCGAGCTCGCGTGCCGTGTCGGCGATCCCGAGGGCACGGGCCGAGCGCAACAGACCCAGGTCGCCGGCCGGAAACGCGTCCGGGTCGGCAAATCCGCGCATGGCCACATACTGCGCGGTCCATGGGCCGATGCCTGGCAAGGCGGTGAATTCGACGCAGAAACCGTCCAGGCCAGGATAGGTGTCGCGCCACGCGGGATGGGCGTTCACGTGCTGCGCCAGCGTGATGATGGTCGCCGCACGCGCACGCACGATGCCAAGCGCGGTCAGGTCGGCAATGTTGGCGCCGGCCAGGTCGGCGGCCGATGGGAACAGCCGCGCCAGGCGCGCATCGCCGGACTCGACTGCGCTGCCGAATCGGTCAACCAGCCGTCCGGCCAAAGTGGTCGCGGCGACCACGCTGATCTGCTGGCCCAGTACGGCGCGCACCGCCAATTCGAACGCATCCCACGCGCAGGGAACGCGTGGCGCGCCGCCGACGAGCGCCGCAGCCAGGCCCTCGTCGGCACCCAGGTGGGCACTGATCGCGCCACGTGCGCTGGCCAGGTCGAACATGCGCCTGACGCGTGCCACCAGGCGCGGCAGCTGTGAGGCATCGGGCAGCGACGAGTCGAGCATGAGCATGTCGTCCGCAGCACGCACGGCGAACCAGCCGACGCATTCGCCCATGCGCACGCTGCGCGCATAGCCAGTCGCGTCAACCGCCTCGACACCACGAAAGACACGCGCTGCGTAAAAGCGCAGCAGAGCGGCCATGGATGATGCATCCATGGGAGCGATGCGCAGGGTGATCGTCCCGCCGCCCCCCGCGCGACGCGTTGCGGGGTGCTGCCGCAACTGCGACGGCGTGCAACGATAGGCCTGCGCGATCGCGGCATTGAAGCGACGCACGCTGGCAAACCCGGCCGCGAACGCAATTCGCGTCATGGGCAGGTCGGTTTCGTCGATCAACTGGCGTGCAAACATCAGGCGACGCGTCTGCGCCACCGCGTTCGGCGCAGCGCCCAGGTAGGAGCCGAACAGCCGCCTGAGGTGCCGCGAGGTCACGCCGATGCGCGCGCTCAGGGCTTCCAGCGACGCATCGTCGAGCGCGCCCGCGTCGATTTCGGCGAGCGCCCGGGCGACCAGCGCGGCTCCCGCCGTTTCGCCGGCCGGACGCGGCGCCCGTTCCGGCCGGCAGCGCAGGCAGGGTCTGAAGCCGGATGCGAACGCGCTGGCCGCGCTGCCATGAAATTCGACATTCGCGCGCTTGGGCGTGCGCGCCGGGCAGACCGGACGGCAGAAGATGCGCGTGGTGCGCACGGCGACGAAAAAGCGCCCGTCGAAGCGCGCATCACGCGTCTCGAAGGCGCGAAAACAGGTTTCCGGATCTAGATCGGGCAGCGTTGACATGCCCGCAATGTAACGCGTCCCATCAGCGCCGACCAGCCGTTTTCGGACCAGCATGCACACGCCTCGGGCGACTACTGCCGGGCTATTTCTTGAGCGTGATGTCGCCGTACCAGGCGCGCACGTTGTCGCCGGTATTGTCGGTATCGGTCATGATGCCGATGCCGGTGATGCGCCCGGGTTCTTCGCCGTAGGCACGCCGGAAATCCGCGTAGAGGTCGCGCTTGATCGACTGCCACATGCCGACCCCGGACGGGCCGGAAGTCGCGACGATCATGCGGATGCGCTCGGTGAAGCGACTCGTGATCACGGTCTCCGGCTCGCTGTTGCGCGCCCAGATGTACATGAGCGTGGCGTACGGAAGTTCCTGCCCGGTCACGGCCTTGACCTGGGCCATGAACATGCGTTCAGTGAAATCGAGCTTGCTGCGGTCACCATCGAAGCGCACCACCAGGCGCACCGGCGCGTCCTCGGTCGCCGCGCGGGTGTTGTCCTGGTCACGCACCAGGTTCTCGGCCTTCCAGCGCCACGACAGGTGCCGGTAGTTGCGCACATCGAGGTTGTCCAGTGCGTGCAACAGGGCCGATGCCGAAGCGTCGGCACGCGCCTCGACCACGGTGGCGCCATCCTTGTGGATCAGGTCGTATCGGGTGGGCTTCTTGAAGCGTGCGAGGTGCCACTTGCGCCAGCCCGGCGGCGGCGGCGCTCCCGGACGCGCTGCGGAAAACGGCGCCAGTTCCCTGGGCGCCACGTCGGCCAGATGCACGTCATCGTCAGGCGCAGGGCTGAGCGCGCACCCGGCGACCAGGGCAACGGTGGCAAGGATGGTCGCGAAGCGGGCGCGGAAGTGCATCACGGAGCGGGCGAAAAAAGGCGCGCTGCGGGACTGCGTGCGGCGCGGGCGAATCATACCTGCGCCGCAGGTGTGGGCCCTACCACCGATGCGTCCTTGCATGTGGGAGCGTTTTGGTGTGCAATCCGAGGATGGCAGATCGCAAGAAGTACGACATCAGCGTCAACGTGCGCACCCAGTTCGTTCCGGATCAGACCGACGAGTCGGTGCCACGCTACGTGTTCGCCTATTTCATCACCATCCGCAACACCGGCGCGGTGGCCGCGCAGCTGATCAGCCGCCACTGGATCATCACCGACGCGGAAGGTCGCTCGCAGGAAGTCAAGGGGCTGGGCGTGGTCGGCAACCAGCCCCTGCTCAAGCCCGGCGAGGAATTCCAGTATCAAAGCGGGACACCTTTGACCACACCGGTGGGCACCATGCGCGGCACCTACCAGATGGTGGCCGAAGACGGCACGCATTTTGACGCGCCGATCGCGGAATTCGTGCTGTCGATGCCGCGCACCCTGCACTGAGGCCGAGCGCGCGATCAAGGCTTGCCTTGATCGTCGCGCGGGTCGCGGCTTGCGGGCGGCTTGGGCTTTTTCGGCCAGGTCCACCAGACGATGAATATCGCAAGCGCCAAGGCGAGAAGCATCTCCAGTAAAATGATCCACATTCCGCCTTCGAGCATGCTTTGCCTCACTTCGTGGTCCTGCGCGCCGCGCGAATTCTAGCTGCGGCCTTGGTTGTCGCGGGCTGTGCGTCACCCGCGACAGCGCCGTCACCCGCCAAACCGGTTGCCTCCCCCGCTCCGGCTTTCCCTGTCAACAGCGCTGCTGCCTGTCCGGTGCCAACTCCGGCACTGGTTTCCGGGACGCCGGCGCCGGTTTGCGCTCCCTGCGTTTGCGAGCGCCCGGCCGACAAGCCGCCGGCCGATCCGCCAGCGCGACCGGCGTGGCAGAGGGTCGCGTTGACACAGTTGCCCGGCTGGAACAGCGACTCGCACGACGAAGCCTGGCGCGCCTTCATGGCCAGTTGCGGCGTCCTGCGTCGGCAGAGCGTTTGGCAGGCCCTGTGCACGGCAGCCGAGACACGCACACGCGAATCGGTACGCGCCTTCTTCGAGACGCGCTTTGCGGCATGGCGACGCGTCGATGAGCGCGTGCAGCCGCTGACCGGACTCATCACCGGCTACTACGAACCGCTCCTGACCGGAAGCCGCACCAGAAAGCCGCCCTTCGTGCACCCGGTGTACGCCGCCCCGGAGGACCTCCTCGTCATCGACCTGGGCGACTTGCGTCCGGACCTGAAAGGCCAGCGCCTGCGCGGACGCATCGAGGGGCGGCGCGTCGTGCCGTATTTTTCGCGCGCCGAAATCGAAGCCGGGCAGGCGCGCGTCGCCGGCCGTGAGATTGTGTACGTCGATGACGCAATCGACCTCTTTTTCCTCATGGTGCAGGGCTCGGGACGTGTGCGCCTGGATGACGGTCGCGTCGTGCGCCTGAACTACGCGGATCAGAACGGCCATCCTTACCGCTCCATCGGCCGCGCGCTCATCGAGCGCGGCGAACTGAAGCTCGAGCAGGCCTCGATGCAGGGCATCAAGGCCTGGGCGCGCGCCAACCCGTCGCGGGTGACCGAACTCCTGAACAGCAACCCGAGTTACGTGTTTTTTCGCGAAATCGCCGCCGACCCCGGCGAGGGGCCACCGGGGGCCATGGGCATACCGGTGAGCGCTGGACGCACCCTGGCGGTCGACCCGGCCTTCGTGCCGCTGGGCGCACCGGTGTGGCTGGCGACCACGTTCCCGTTGAGCCAACGCCCGCTGGAACGCCTGATGCTGGCCCAGGACGTCGGCGGCGCGATACGCGGCGTCAATCGCGGTGACTTTTTCTGGGGCTACGGCGACGACGCAGGCCGCGAGGCCGGGCGCATGCGCCAGACCGGCGAAATCTTCCTGCTCTGGCCCCTCGAAGCAGGCGAACCGCCGCGCTGAGGCCGGCGGCGGCCGCAGGCTCGCGAATCAGGCCGCCTGACGATCCGCGCGCTTGCGCTCGTGTTCCTTCAGGTAACGCTTGCGCAGTCGGATCGACTTGGGTGTGATCTCCACCAGTTCATCGTCGGCGATGAACTCCACCGCCTTTTCGAGCGTGAGCTCGATCGGCGGCACCAGGCGCACGGCCTCGTCGGTGCCCGAGGCACGCACGTTGGTCAACTGCTTGCCCTTGATGGGGTTGACCACGAGATCGTTGTCGCGGCTGTGGATGCCGATGACCATGCCCTCGTAGAGCGCCTCGCCGGGAGCTACGAACATGCGACCGCGGTCCTGCAGCTTCCATAGCGCGTACGCGACCGCGGCACCGTCGTCCTGGCTCACGAGAACGCCGTTGCGACGTTCGTCCATGTCGCCCTTGACCGGACCGTAGTCGTCGAAGATGTGACTGGCCAGCCCGGTACCGCGCGTGAGCGTGAGGAACTCGCCCTGGAAACCGATCAGGCCGCGCGCCGGAATGCGGTACTCCAGGCGCGTACGCCCGCGGCCGTCGGCCTGCATGTCCTTCAGGTCGCCCTTGCGCCGGCCAAGCTCTTCCATGACCGCGCCCTGGTGGCTGTCCTCGACGTCCACGGTCAGCAGTTCATAGGGTTCCTGGCGCTCGCCGTCGACATCCTTCATGACCACGCGCGGACGGCCCACGGCCATCTCGTAGCCCTCGCGGCGCATGTTCTCCAAAAGGATGGTCAGGTGCAGCTCGCCGCGCCCGGAGACGACAAAGGTATCCGAGTCGCTGGTGAATTCGACCTTGAGCGCGACGTTGGACTGCAGCTCGCGCTCGAGGCGCTCGCGCAGCTGGCGGCTGGTCACGTACTTGCCTTCGCGCCCGGCCAGGGGCGAGGTATTGACCAGGAAGTTCATGGTCAGGGTCGGCTCGTCCACCTTGAGCAGCGGCAGCCCGACCGGACTGGCCGGGTCGCAGATGGTGACGCCGATGCCGACATCCTCGACGCCGTTGACGAGCACGATGTCACCCGCCTCCGCCTCGTCGACCACGGTGCGTTCCAGCCCCTTGAAAACCAGTACCTGGTTGATCTTGGCCGCCTTGGGTGTGCCTTCCGGCCCCTGCATGACGACCACCTGCTGGCCCGAACGGATGCGCCCCTGCGCGACACGCCCGATGCCGATGCGTCCGACAAAGCTCGAGTAATCGAGCGAGCAGATCTGCAGTTGCAGCGGTGCATCCGGGTCGGCCGCGCGCACCGGCACGTGCTTCAAGATGGCTTCGAAAAGCGGGCGCATGTCGGGCTGCGGCTGGGCGTGTTCCAGCGTCGCCCAGCCATTGAGTGCAGACGCGTAGACCACCGGAAAATCGAGCTGCTCCTCGGTCGCACCCAGCTTGTCGAACAAGTCGAAGGTCTGGCTCACCACCCAGTCCGGGCGCGCGCCGGGGCGGTCGATCTTGTTGACCACGACGATGGGCTTCAATCCCAGCGCCAGCGCCTTGCGCGTGACAAAACGCGTCTGCGGCATCGGCCCTTCGACCGCGTCGACCAAAAGCAAAACGCTATCGACCATCGACAGCACCCGCTCGACCTCGCCGCCGAAGTCCGCATGCCCGGGCGTATCGACGATGTTGATGTGCGTGCCTTCAAAGGTGACTGCGCAGTTCTTGGCCAGGATGGTGATGCCGCGCTCGCGCTCGAGGTCGTTGGAATCCATGACCCGCTCTTCGATGTGCTGATGGGCAGCGAAAGTGCCGGCCTGGCGCAGAAGCTTGTCGACCAGCGTGGTCTTGCCGTGGTCGACGTGGGCGATGATGGCGATGTTGCGAAGATTGCGGGACATGGGGAAAACCTGCCTTGGGTACGTGCGCCTGAAGGGCCGGCCCGGGCTGGGGGCCACAGGCTGCGGGCCGGACATCGCCAAGAGGCGAATGTTGCGGCGCAAAAGAACGCGAGTTTACCCGGATGCACGCGCAAAATCCATTGTTTTCAATGTTTTATCGATTCCCGGGCAGGGGTCGGCGGGTCTGCCGCCCTCGGCGTTCGGCAGTTGTTGAACCGAACCGCCGCGCTGGCCCGGAAACTCCGTGGGGCGGAACGTGGTGCGATATCGCGATGCCTCAGCGAGGTTGCCAAACTGCCTCGGTAGAATCGTGGCATGCGAGTAGCAGTCATCGGCCATTCGAGTCTCAACATCGCGCCCGCCGTCGCCGCGGATCTGGCCATGCGCGGATTCGAGGTGGCGTGGTGGCCGGCACCGACCGAGGTCACCGCTCGTGGCGGTCTCGAGGTTCGCGAGGGTCATTTGCTCGACGCTGGGCGCAACGGCTTTGCGCCGGTGCGCCCGGCAGGCAGCCCCGCCGCTGCGCTCGCAGGTGCCGATGCCGCGGTGATCGATATCCCGGCTGCCGATCTTCTGCCGCAGGTGTCGGCGTTCGCCGACGCATTGCCGGCCGGCGCCCTGGTGCACCTGCAAAGCCATGGGTACTGGCCGGCCTCCCGTCTGGGCGCAGCCATGCCGGGTCGCGGCGTGGTATTCGCCGACAGCAGCGCGCCGACACACGCTGCTGCGTACGCGGAAGGAACGGTCACCGCGCACGCGCGTCGCCGCGGCCTGCGCTTCGCCTGCGTAGGTGGACAGGCGATTGCCACCCTGGAGAAGCTTTATCCGGGTGCGCAGGCGGCCGACAACGCGCTCGAGACCGGGCTGGAAAGCATCAATCTCATGATCCATCCCGGGGCCACATTGGCCAACCTCGCCGCCCTGGACCGCGCCGCAACGGCCGGCGCGGGTTTCGCGTTCTACGGCGAAGGCAATACCGAAAGCGCGGCATGCCTTGCCGAGGCGCTCGACGCCGAGCGTGCTGCTGTCTGTGCGGCCTGGGGCGTGCGCTGGCGCAGCTTGCGCGACACCATCGGAGCTCTGTACGGCGCGCGCGGCAATACCCTGCGCGAGGCGATTTCCGACTGTCCCTTCTACGCCGGACTCGGCGCCCTTCCGGCACGTGCGCCGGCCGGCTGGGCGCGCACGGATCTGCCCTTTGCGCTGGCGCCGCTGGTGCGCCTGGCCGGCGCACGCTCTGTTGCGGTGCCGTTGCACCGCGCCGTGCTGACCGTCCTTGGTACCGTGTTCGATCTCGATCCCTGGGCGTATGCGCCCACCCTGAATGACCTGGGAGTCAAACCATGAAGCGCCGTGACCTGTTGCAGTCTTCGCTTGCCTTGTCGGTCGGCCTCGCCGCGTCCGGCAGTTTGCGCGCCCAGGGCCGCGTGCTGCGCATCGTCGTGCCCTACGCTGCCGGCGGCGGCGTCGATGCGCAGGCGCGCGCGCTCGGCGTTCCCCTCGGCACCATCCTGTCACGCAACATCATCATCGAGAATCGCGCCGGCGGCAATACAAAGATCGGCACCGACGCGGTACGCCGTGCCGCGCCGGATGGCAGCACCATCCTGCTGATGCCCGCGGTGGCGTGGGTCGGCTTCGTCGCCTCCGGGAGCTTCGACTACGACCCGTGGAAGACACTCGTGCCGGTGTGCCAGATCGCCGAGACGCCGTACAACTTTCTGCAAACGCGCGCCGGATCCGGCCTGGATTCCTGGGCCAAGGTGCGCGCGCATGCACAGCGCACGCCCGGCGGCATCAAGATCGGCGGGCCCTCGGCCGGCGGGTTCATTGAATACACCGTCGACGAGATGCTGCGCCGCGCCAGCATCACCGGTGTCTACGCAGCGTTCAACGGCGCCGCGCCTGCGCATACCGCGCTGCTGGGTGGCACTGTCGACATGCAGATCGTCACCTACGGCGACGGCGTCGCCAAAATGGCCTCGGGTGCGACCTACGGCATTGCTGTCTCCGCTGCGACACGCCAGGCGCGGGCGCCGCAGGTGCCAACCTTTGTCGAGCTCGGCATTGGCGAGACCCTGTCCAACAGCTTCAGCCTGTGGGCAGCGCCGGGCACGCCGGCGGCGGCCGTTGACGAGATCGCAGTCGCAGTGCGAACCGCGATGGCGGATGCCGCATTCAGGAAGCTGATGGAGGATCAACTGGCCTTCAACGTTGCATTCAAGGATGCTGCCGGCGTCGCCGCGGACATGGCTGCGGTGGAGCGCGACTGGGGACCGCGCCTGCGCGGTGGCCGTTGAGCTTGTTCGGCACAGGCGTTTTCCAATCAGTCGAGCCCGAGCCGCAGGCGTACGGCACTCCACGGCCCCCTTGCACCCGCCAGTTGATGGCAGCGGTGCCACGACGCACCTGAAGCCAGCACAATGACCCAACCAATCCGGCATCGACGTGGCCATGACTGAAATGGGTTTGCCTCCCGCACAAGGGCTGGATGCAATGGCACAGGCGATGCGGCGAGGGCAGTTGACCTCGGTCGGCCTCGTGGAAGCGACGTTGGCACGCATTGCCGCGCTCGAACCCAAACTGCAGGCCTTTACGCACCTGGATTCCGAGCGCGCGCTAAAGCAGGCGCGCGGCATCGATCTGTTGCGGCAGTCCGGTGCCGACCTAGGCCCGTTGATGGGTGTGCCGGTAGCAGTCAAGGACTTGTTTACCGTTGACGGTATGCAGACCAATGCCGGCAGCGCAGTCGAGGTCGGGGATCTGGTGCCGCCGCAAGGTGGCTTTGTCAACGCACTGTATCGCGTCGGTTGTGTGATTTTGGGCAAGACGCGCACTTCGGAATTCGCTTTGGGTGGCTACAACCTGAACCGGCCTCCCCCCTGGAACCCGTGCGACATGCAGGAGCCACGCATGACCGGCGGGTCCAGTCACGGATCCGCCGTGGCCATGGCGGCCGGACTTGCGGGATTCACCGTGGGCTCCGACACCGGTGGTTCAGTGCGGTGGCCGGCAGCGCTGTGCGGCGTGGTTGGCTACAAGGCGAGTACCACGCACTGGCCGCGAGACGGAATATTTCCGCTCTCCCCGCTGCTGGACAGCGTCGGCATCTTTACTTCCAGCGTCGGCGACGCAGCCTTGGTGGAAGCAGCTCTCGGCGGTCGCACGCGCCAGTTAGCGCGCCCGGTTTCCGGGCTGCGTCTGGCGCTGCCGGGAGCGCATTTCCTGAAGAATCTTGACCCGGTGGTAGGCGCCTGCTTTGACAAGGCGCTTGCGCGGCTGCGCGACGCGGGTGCCTCAATCCTCGAGGTTGACCTGCCGGAGGCCTCTGAAATCGATGCAGTGTTTCGATGCCTGGTGCCGGTCGACCTGCTGGCCTTCCTCGGGCGCAAGCGGGTCAGCGAGCAATGGGAGCGCTTCGACCGTGTCGCATCACAGCGGCTGCAAGCCGCGCTAAGCGTGCCGGCGGACGACTATGTACGCATGGTCACGCGTCAACAGGTCCTCGAGGGCCTGATCCGCGAGCGGGCGCGCGGCGTTGACGCGTGGATCATGCCGACCGTTCCGGTCCTGCCCGAGCCGGTTTCCCGCTACACCACCGTAGAAGATGTCGCGGCCTGGAACGGTCTGGCGACTCAAAACACCCGGCCGTGCAACCTTTTCAACCAGTGCGGCATCTCTCTACCCATCCAGCATCTCGGCGCGCACCTGCCGGTTGGCTTGCAGCTATGCAGCTCAGGCGGGAATGACGTAGCGCTGCTGCAGACGGCCATGGCAGTCGAGAACGGGCTGCGCTGAATGGGCGCCCCTCGGCACCGGGCCTAGCTCCGCTTGAGCAACGGCGCCATCATGCGTTGCGGTTCGCCGGTCTCGATGGCGCGCTCCATGTAGTCGAGCCCGAGCCGGATCGCATCAGCCGGAAAGCGCTCTTCCCACGCATTGATGAGGCGCTTCTGCGCGCGTACCGCCAGCGGTCCGCCGGCGAAGATGTGCCGGATCTTCTCCTCGATCACAGCGTCGATGGCATCCGCCTCACAGACAGTCTCGAAGAACCCCATCTCGCGACCCTGCGCGGCGCTGTAGTTGGCGCCGGTCATGAGCATCTCGCGGGTCCTGCCCCAGCCGATCAGCATCGGCAACAGCGCCGCTTCGATCACCGCCGGCATACCGACCCGCACTTCCGGCATGCCGAACACGGCGCTCTTGTCGGCGACACGAAAATCGCAGGCCGCCGCGAGATCCGTGCCGGCGCCCAGGCAATAGCCGGAGACCCGTGCGATCACAGGCACCGGGCATTGCCGCACGGCCAGCAGCACATGATGCAGGCGATCGATGAAGACGCGGCTGGATTGGACGTCAAGCGCGTGCATTTCCGGCACGAAGGCGCCGCCGACGAAGGCGCGCGTCCCCGCGCCGGTGAGGATGGCCACACGCAAGTCGGCGCGCGCTTCGAGGTCCGCGAAGATGCGTATCAGCACATTCATCATGCCGGTGCCCATCGCGTTCATCTTGCCTTCGTGCGCGACGGTGATCCACGCGACCTCGCCGCCAGCGCGTGCCTCGATGCGGCAGGTGGCGGTGCCGCGGTCGTCCGGGTGCGGCACACCCTGGGTGGCGCTGTCGGCGGTCATGGAGTGACGCCGCTGTCGGTCCCGGCGGCGTGGGCAAGTTCGTAGTCATCGAGGTGCGGTTCGTGAGTCATGGACCAATAGTCAACCAGGCGCCAGGGCATCACCGAGACCACACGACCGGCCTTGTTGCGATAGTAGGTCGACATGCCCGGATGGGTCCAGATCATGGCCTCGTGCTCGGCATCGACGCGGCGCACGTAGTCGTCGTGCACCTCCTGCCTGACCTCCATGGACGCGATCCTCTGCTGCGCCATCGCCACGATGCTGCCCGCGATGTAGCGCGCCTGGCACTCCGCCTGGAAGATCGCGCTACCTCCATGTCCCAGCCCGGTGTTGGGCCCCTGCATGCAGAAGAAGTTGGGGAACCCGGGCACGGTGATGCCAAGGTAGGCGGTCGGGTTGTCGTCTTTCCAGGCTTCACTGAGCAGACGGCCACCGCGACCGCGGATGCCCAGGCGCGCCGCCAGTTGCGCGACCTTGAAACCGGTGGCCAGCACGATCACGTCCGCCGTGCGCACCCGCCCGTCGACTGTCTCGATGCCGTCCGGACGGATGCGCGCGATGTCGTCGCTGACAAGCTCGACCTTGGGTCGCAGCAGCGCTTCGTACCAGCCGCTGTCGAGCAGGATGCGCTTGCCATAGGGCGGGTAGGTCGGCATGCACTTCGGCAGCAGGTCCGCGCGATCCCCCAGGGACGCGACGATGTGCGCGGTCATCTGCTCGCGGTGGCGGTCGTTGACGCGGTTGAGCGAGCGCTCGGGGTGCGGCCACGCCGGGTCCTTGCGCAGGGTGGGCAGGAGCCCGTCGCCATAGCGCCACAGCATGGTGAAGCGAAACCACGCCGCGTAGAACGGCACATGCGCCATCAGCCACTGCGCACCCGCGCCAATCGGGTCCTTGTAGCGCGGTATCGGCCGCGCCCATTGCGGGCTGCGCTGATAGACCGTGAGAGCCGCGACCTCATCGGCCACCGCAGGCACGATCTGCATCGAAGACGCGCCTGTGCCGATGACCGCCAGCCGCTTGCCGGCCAGGTCGAGATCGGCGGGCCAGCGGGAGGAGTGGAATGAGGGGCCGCGGAAGTCGTCCAGGCCCGCGAGCGCCGGCAGCGACGGGTCGCTCAGCTGGCCGATGGCGCTCACGAGCACGCCGGCTTCGAGTTCGCCCGCGCCGTCCGGCCCTTCGACCTGCACCCGCCAGGTGGAAGCTGCTTCGTCCCAGCGCGCAGCTGTCATCCGTGTGCGAAAGCGGACCTGCCTTGTGACTTCGTTCTCCGCGGCGCTTGCGATCAGGTAGTCGCGGATCTCGGCCTGGCCGGCGAAGTAACGCGTCCAGCGGTGCGGGCGCGTGAACGAGAACGAGTACGCATGGTTGGGCGTGTCCACGCCGCAGCCGGGGTAGGTGTTGCGGTACCAGGTGCCGCCGACTTGATCCGCAGCTTCCAGAACCACGAAGGGCACGCCGAGGCAAGCCAGGTTGGCGCCCAGGGTGATGCCGCTGGCGCCTGCGCCGACGATGAGCACCGGGCGTCGAACCGCAGCGCGTGCGGCGGCCGGGCCCTCCCACTGGACCTGGCGCGTGCACAGGCCCATCTCCTCGCGCATCATCGGTGCGTACTCGGGCGCAACCTTCTCTCCCAGGCAGGCGCTCATCATCCGCACCATCAGCGCGTCGCCGGGGTCGGCGATCGCGGCATGCAGTGTCGGCTGCGACAAGACCTCGAGGGCGGCGGCACGAATCGCCTGTGCCGCTTCGGGCGCCAAGCCGGCGCTCTCGTCGGCGATCAGGTTGACGTCGCGCTTGGGGACCAAAGGCGGTTCCAGCCAGCGCGCCTCGCCCGTGAGGTGGTGAAGAACCATGAGCAGCACGCGCAGGTCTGCTCCGGCGAGAGCATCGACCAAGGGCCCCGGCTCCGGCCGAGTCCATTTCGAAAGAATGGTCAAGGGCGAATTGGGCATCGGTGGCGACTGCGCGCGAGCCGCACCAGGACTGGCTGTCATGCGCTGAAGGCGACGCCCAGGGACTTGAGCCGATGCACCTCGTCTGGCGAGTATCCCCAGTCCTTGAGCGCCGCGGCACCGCCCTCGCCGCGCTCGGGCGGCGCGCTCTGCACCTGCGGCGGCGTGCGCGAGAGTTTTGGGGCCGGCGCCGGCTGGTCGATGCCGGCCACCTTGATGAAGCTCGCGCGAGCGACGTTGTGCGGATGGCGCCGCGCTTCGGTAAAGGTGAGCACGGGGGCGAAGCAGGCGTCCGCGCCTGCGAATGCCTCTTCCCACGCGGCGCGCGTCTTCGACTTGAAGGCCGACTCGAAACGCTCGCGCAGCACCGGCCAGCCGGCACGATCATGCTGCGCGGGCAACCCCGCACCCGCAAGGCCAAGGCGGAGCAGCAATTCGTCATAAAACCGCGCCTCGATCGCGCCTACGCATACGTGGTGGCCGTCGGCAGTCTCGTAGACCTCGTACCAGGGGGCACCGGTGTCGAGAATGTTTGTGCCACGCTCCTCGCGCCACGCGCCGGATGCAAGCATTCCCGAGAAGCTGGTTGCCAGAAGTGAGGCGCCCTCAACCATGGCCGCGTCGACCACCTGACCCTGGCCCGAGTGCTTGGCCTCGAAAAGCGCGCAGGCGATGCCAAAGCCCATGAGCATGCCGCCGCCGCCGAAGTCACCCACCAGGTTGAGTGGCGGCACCGGCGCCTGGCCAGGGCGACCAATGGCTGCAAGGATGCCGGTAAGCGCGACGTAATTGATGTCGTGCCCCGCGCGCGGCGCCAGCGGACCATCCTGCCCCCAGCCGGTCATGCGGCCGTAGACCAGCCGCGGATTGCGCGCCAGGACCACCTCCGGCCCCAGCCCGAGACGCTCCATCACGCCGGGACGAAACCCTTCGAGAAGCACGTCGGCGCGCTCGGCCAGCGCCAACGCCGCTTGGGCGGCCTCGGGCGACTTGAGGTCGAGGGTCAGCGAGCGCTTGCCGCGATTGGTCAGCGCCACCTTGCGTGATCGCTTCAAGCCGAGATCGGCCGCCTGCGGGCGATCGACGATGAGGACGTCCGCCCCCATGTCGGCCAGGAGCATGCCGGCAAACGGCGCAGGACCGATGGCCTCGAACTCGATGACACGGACGCCTTGCAATGGCCCCATCACAACTCTCCTAGTTTCGCGGCAGCTGATGCTTGAGGATCTTGCCGGTCGCGTTGTGCGGCAGCTCGGTCACGATACGCACCTCCTTGGGCACCTTGTAGCGCGCCAGCAGCGTGCGGCAGTGTTCGACGACGGCATTCTGGTCGATGCCCATGCCTGCGCGCGGCACCACGTAGGCGCGCCCGACCTCACCCCATTTTTCGTCGGCGATGCCGATCACCGCCACCTCGAGGACACCGGCCAGCTTGTAGATCGCGTTTTCGACCTCGACCGGGTAGACATTCTCGCCGCCGGAAATGAACATGTCCTTCCAGCGGTCGACGATGAAGAAAAACCCGTCGGCATCCTGGCGCGCGGCGTCGCCGGTGTGAAACCAGCCGTCGGCGTCGAACGCGGCGGCCGATTCCCTGGGTTTGTTCCAGTAGCCCGGCGTCACCGACGGGCCGCGGATCATGAGTTCGCCGACCTGGCCGCGCGGGGTCGGGCTGCCGTCCTGGTTGCACACCTTCATCTGCGTGTGCAGCGTCGGCAGGCCCGAGGAGCCGATCTTCTCGAGGCGCTTGGCGCTCGGCAGGTTGAGGCCCAGCGGGCCGATCTCGGTCATGCCGTACATCGCGCGCAACTGCACGCCGACAGCGTCATAGCGGCGGATCAGGGCCTCCGGGGCGGATGCGCCGCCCACGCACAGGCACACCACGTGCGAGAGGTCGGCCGCGGCGAAGTCCGCTTCCTGGGACATCATCAGGAAATTGGTCGGCACGCCGAGCGTATGGGTGATCAGGAGATCCTTGTCGGCAAGCGTGCGCAACAGCAGCGCGGGGTCGAAGCTGCGCAGCACGACATTGCAACCCCCGGCCTGGAACAACGGATTGGCCCACACGTTCAGGCCGCCGGTGTGGAAGGTCGGCAGGAGCACCAGGTTCTTGGCGCGCGTGGTCAGGTCGCCGGCAATCGCGCAATCGACGGCATTGAAATGCGCCATCGAATAGGTGATCAGCGCGCCCTTGGGCCGACCGGAAGTCCCCGAGGTGTAGAGAATCGTCCAGGTATCCGCCAGCGATGGCTCGGCGGGAACAAGCGTGCCGCTTGCGCCGGAAACGCCGCGCTCGTAGTCGCTGTCCCTGCCGTTGTCCATCGCGGCTGCCTTCGGTATCGCACAGCGCTTCGCCAGTTCCGTGGCCGTCTCGGCGAACTCCGCGCCATAGAGAAGCGCCCGCGGCGTGGCGTCGGCGCAGATGTACTCCAGTTCGGGAACCGTCAGACGCCAGTTGAGCGGCAGGAAGATGGCCCCCAGTCGGCGGCAGGCGAACTGGATCTCGAAAACGTCGCTGTCGTTGTGGCACAGCACCGCGACGCGCGCGCCCTCGCCCACCCCCAGGCTGTCGCGCAGGTAAAGCGCCGCCCGGCGCACGCGCTCATCCATGCTGCGATAGCTGAAGCGCCGCCCCGAGGCCAGGTCGTGCAGGGCTTCGCGGTCCGGCGCGGTTTGCGCGTGATAGGCGATCCAGTCGCGCGAAAGAATCGTTGTCGCTTGCATGGCGGCGGTCTCCCTGGATTGAACGAGGCGCGTCTGCGGGGATATCAGCCGGCCGTGCGCCAGTGCACCAACGCATACGGCGTTAGCGCATCGTCGTGGCGCTCGAACACCGCGGTCACCGGCGCGCCGATCTGCACCGTCTGATCAACGGGTCCCAGGAGATTTCCGACCATGCGGATACCGCCTGCGTGCGGCAGTTCGACCATGACCACCAGGTAGGGTCCGAAACCGCGCAACGCCGGATGCACCGGATGCCAGGGCCGCTGCCAGCTGTAGATCAGCCCGTGGGGAGGGACCTCCTCCCAGGCGAGCTCGAAGGAGTTGCACGCATGGCACAGCCACTCCGGCCCCCACTGCCAGGTGCCGCAATGGCTGCAGCGCTGCACCTTGAGCTTTCCCTGAAGCACGCCTTCCCAGTACGGAGCGTCGAGGCCGTCGGCAGCGGGCACAGGCGCCGGCATTCCCGAGGGCAGATAGGAGGTGCTATTCATGCCAGTGCCTCCTCGCAACCGACGATGACGCTGCTCACCGGGGTCACCATGGGCCCGGCGATGTTGATCGCCACTTTGGCGCCGGGAACCTGGTTGCTGGAGTTGCCCCGGATCTGCCGTACGGCTTCCAACTGCAATCCGAGGCCGTGCATGTAGCACTCGGCCAGGTTGCCGCCTGAGGTGTTGAGCGGCATCTTGCCGGTCGGCGCAAGCAGGTTTTCCAGCGTGAAAAAGTCGTTGGTCTCTTCCGGTTCGCAGAAGCCGTGTTCGACGACCGCCATCATGACACCGGTGGTGAAATTCTCGTAGCTCTGCACGACGTCCACATCCTTGGGCGTGAGTCCGGCCGACTCGAACACGCGGCGACCGACCGTGGTGAACGAGGAGGAGGCGAAGTTGGTGGCATTCATGACCGGCGCGCCGCAACGGTGGTCCGATCCCTGCGCGGCGCCCAGCAGGTACACCGGCTTGTGCGGCAGGTCGCGCGCGCGCTCGGCGGGGACCAGAATCAGCGCCGCCGCGCCGTCGTTCTCCTGGCAGCAGTCGAAGAGCCGGTTGACCGGCTCGACGATCCAGCGGCTCTGGTCATAGGTGGCCTCATCCAGAGGTTGGCCGTACTTGATGGCGCGCGGGTTGTTCTGTGCATGGGCGTAGGAGGCCATCGCGATGGCGCGCAGGGCGTCATTGCGCACACCGTACTCGTGCATGAAGCGAGTCGCGCGCATCGCATAATGCTGCGCCGGCGACATCACCCCGTAGGGCGAGAGGAAGGCGGCATTGCCGCTGACGGTCCTGTCAGGCAGCGCCTCGCCAAAGCGGCGAAACTGGCCCTGGGCCAGGGCGCGAAACACCACCACGCAGTCTGCGAAGCCCGCAGCGATCGCCGCCGCACCGTTGGCAACGGCCGCGGCCGTGCCGCCGCCGCCACCGCCCCAGTGCATGTTGGAAAAGCGCAATTCGCGAATGCCGAGCGCCGCGGCGATGCGTGAGGGGTCGCTGCGGTCGTTGGAATAGGACGCGAAGCCGTCGATGTCCTGCGGGTCGATGCCGGCGTCGGCGGCCGCACCCAGGATGGCCTTCAACGCCAGCACGAACTCCGGGTCGGGTGACTTGCCGTGCTTGTAGTAAGTGGTCTCGGCGATGCCGGCGACGGCCACCGCGCCGCGTATGCCGCGCCGTGTCATGGCCGGCCCGAGAGGTCTGGCGGGCCGAAGTTGCGTAGAGGCCGCATCATGCGGGAACCGCGGGCCGCCGCAGGTACATGTTGGTCGCAATCGCCGATTGCACGACTTCGTCGCGTTGATTGCGGATCTCGCGGTCGAATACCACGATGCCCTTGTCCGGTTTGCTGGTCGGCCGCTTGTCGGTGACTTTCTGTACCACATGGATGGTGTCGCCGTGCTTGACCGGCAGGCGCACGCGCCAGTTGTCGACGCCCAGCATGGCGACAACCGTGCCGTCGTTGATGCCGCTTGCGTACCCCAGGCCGCCGGCCATCGACCAGACCAGCGGCCCATGCGCGATCGGTTCGCCGTAGGGCTGGGTCTTGCAGAACTCATGGTCGCAATGCGGTGCGTTGAAGTCGCCGGTGACACTGGCAAAGTTGACGATGTCGGTCAGGGTCACGGTGCGCCGCGGCGTGACGATCTCCATGCCGACTTCGAAGTCCTCCCAGAACATGCCGCGTGGCTTGCGGACTTGGGCCATTTTGTCTCTCCTGTCTCAGTTGATCGGGTGTTTCCTGGCGATCCGCCTCGACGCTGTCGGTTGCGTCGCCCGCGGCTCGTCCTTGAGCAGATACCGGTGCACCGACTCCAGGTGCGAGCGCATCAAATCGGTTGCCAGCGCGACGTCGCGCGCGCGCAGCGCCGCCAGGAAGGCGCGTCGCTTCTCCACCAGCCGCGGCTGCGGTTTGCCCCCCGCGGCGATGCGCGCGTAGACAAAGCGCATGAGCACCTCGTTGAGCGAAGCCACCATCATGGACAGCATGGGATTGCGGGTGGCAACCGCGAGCAGGTGAAAGAACTCGCGCGAGCATTCGACGCGCTCCAGAAACCGGCCCGCGCGGGTGAATTCTTCGAGGCGGTCGATCGAGTGCTCGATCGCCGCCAGATCGGCAGCGGTGGCGCGTTCGCAGACCAGGCGCACCACCAGCTCCTGCACATGCTGGCGCGCCTCGGTGAGCGACTCGATGGTGACCGTACCGAGCGCGAGCATGTCGCGCACCAGCTCGTCCATGCGACCGCTGTCGCCGTCGCGGATGAAGGCGCCGCCCTTGACGCCCTTTTCCAGACGCACGATGCCGGCGATCTCGAGACTGCGCAGCGCCTCGCGCAGCGCGCTGCGGCCGACGCCGAACTGCTGGGCAAGCTCACGCTCGGCCGGCAGCTTGTCGCCGGGCTTGAGCACCCCGGCGCCGACCTGTTCGCGGATGCGCTGGCAGATCTCCTCGAAGGTGCGGCGCGTGCGGATCGGCGCGAAGGCGTCCTGCGCGTCCGGCATCGCGGGCGGCAGCGCGCGCCTCCTGGCCGGCACGCGCGCCGCGATCGGAGTTGACATGGCGGCTAGGATTCCCTAATCTGCAATGGTCAGACCATTCAATGGTCAGCGATATTAGCATCGGTCGAACGCGTTGGCAACGCACCATCGGCCGCCCCCAGCGGGGCCCCTGCCCACGCACAAGGAGAATGCCATGCGACGCCTGTTGCTTTGCCTTTCCATGACAATCGCAGCAGCCTTGCCGATTGTCGCCAGCGCGCAGACGTTTCCGTCGCGACCCATCCGCTTCATCGTTCCCTATCCGTCCGGCGGGCCCACCGACCTGATGGCGCGCGCCCTGCAGGAGCCCATACAGAAGGCGTTCGGCCAGCCGGTCGTGGTGGAGAACCGCGCCGGCGCCGCGGGCCTGATCGGCACGCGCGAAGCGATGCGCAGCGCACCCGACGGCCATACCCTGCTGTTCTTCAACAACGGCATCCTGTCGGTGACACCGTTCGTGGTCAAGGACGTCGGCTTCGACGGCATGAAGGACTTTGCCCCGGTCGCGCTGGCATCAACCGCGCCGCTTGTCATCGTCACCCATCCCACGGTGCCGGTGAACGACCTGCGCGGGTTCATCGACTGGGCGCGGCGCCAGGACCCGCCGATCGAACTGTCGTCCTCGGGGATCGGCTCGTCCGGTCACCTGGCCGGCGCGCTCTTCGCGCGCATGGCGGGGATCAAGACCAACCACATTCCCTACAAGGGGCAGGCGCCGATGACCACGGCGCTCCTGGCCGGCGAAGTCCGTCTGGTGATCACCAGCGGATCCACCGCGATGAACGGGTTCATCGCAAGCAACAAACTCAAGCTGCTTGCCGTGACCTCGACGGAGCCCACGCCGCTGATGCCGGGTGCGCCGACAGCCACCAGCGTCCTGCCAGGCTATGTCGTGGAGGTCTTTTTCGGCTTCCTGGCGCCGGCGGGCACGCCGGCAGACGTCATCACGAGGCTCAACGAGGCGTTTGGCCGCGCGCTGGAGACGCCCGAGATGCGCGAGCGTTTCGCCGGCTTCGGCGTGCGTGCGGCCGCCGCCACGCCGCGCCGTCTGGGCGAGATGATCGCCGAGGACATCACGCGCTGGAGTACGGTGATCCGCGAGAACAACATCCGCCCGGAGTAGGCAGGGCGGAACCATAAGACCAATGGCGGGCACAGGAGCTCAAGTGGCAGGGATTCTCGACGGCGTTCGCGTGCTCGACTTCGGCCGCTATGTCGCAACTCCCTACTGTGCCGCGATCCTGGCCGACCTCGGCGCGGAGGTCATCCGTATCGAGAAGCCCGGCGGCGGCGAGGATCGCTTCATCACGCCCCTGGCCGAAGACGGCAGCGGCCCCTGCTACCTGCAGTCCAATCGCGGCAAACGCGGCATGACCTTGAATCCGCTCAAGCCCGAAGGCCGCGAGATCGCGCACAAGCTCATCGCCACTGCCGATGTGGTGATGGTCAACCAGCCACCGGCCGCCATCGACGCCATGGGCCTCGACTACCACGCCGTGAGCGCGATCAAGCCCGACATCATCCTCACCACCGTCACCGCCTTTGGCGAAATCGGGCCCTACCGCGACCGCGTTGGTTTTGACGGCATCGCACAGGCGATGAGCGGGTCAACCTATCTTTCGGGAAGTCCGCAGCAGCCGCAACGCAGCATCGCGCCCTATGTCGACTATGGCACCGCGCTGGCAAGCGCGGTCGGCACCATGGCGGCACTGATGGAACGCGCGCGCAGCGGCCGCGGCCAGCAGGTCAGCGCCGACCTGCTGGGTACCGCGCTCAACTTCTTCAACATGCAGCTCATGGAGCAGGCGGTGGCCGGCGTCAACCGGGCGCCGACCGGCAACCGCAGTCCTGCTGCCGCGCCGGTCGACGTTTTCAAATGCAAGGACGGCTGGCTGATGGCATCCGTGGTCGGCGACGCGCTGTGGCAGCGCTGGACCGAGATGGTGGGCGAAGAGGGCTGGCGCAACGACCCGCGCTTTGCAAACGACATCCGCCGCGGCGAGCACGGCGACATCCTGTGCGCACGCATGGCGCAATGGTGCGCCGGGAAAAGCCTGCGCGAGGCGATCGACGCCTGCGAAGCGCGCCGGATTCCGTGCGGGCCGGTACTTACCCCGCAGCAGGCACTCGACGATCCGCATGTGCAGGCTGCCGGTTACATGAAGGGACTCGACTATCCCGGCATCGCGGGGGCAACGCCGCTCGCGGCGACGCCGTTTCGCATGTCCGTGACCGAGGCCGGGATCAAGGGCCGCGCCCCGCTTCTAGGCGAGCATACCGACGCCATACTCGCCGAACTGGGCTACGGTGCAGCCGTGATCGAAAACCTGCGTGCCAGGCGCGTGATCTGAAGCGCAACGAAACAACACGACCATGGACCTGACCTATTCCCCGCAACACCAGGCCTTGCAGCAGGAGGTGCGCGCCTTCGTGCGCGACAAGGGCCACCTTTCGCCGCGCTTCGGCGGCGGGCGCAAGCGGCCGGACGCACAGGCGCTCGACTGGCAGGGCCTGCTGCTGGAGCGCGGCTATATCGCGCGCACTGTGCCACGCGAGTACGGCGGCTTCGGCGCCGCGCCCGACGTGCTGGAAACCGCGATCATCGCCGACGAATTGTCCAGGGGCGGCGTCTCGCCGGGCCTCCTGAACCAGGGCGTTCTGATTGTGGTGCCATCGCTCCTGGAACTCGGCACGCGCGCGCAGTGCGAGACCTGGGTCAAGCGCACCCTGAGCGGTGAAGTGATCTGGTGCATCGGCAACTCCGAACCGGGCGCCGGCAGCGACATGGCCAACACCCGTACCCGGGCGGTTGTCGAGGGCGGGGAATTCGTCGTCAACGGCCACAAGATCTGGACCAGCTCGGCCCACTACGCGGACGTCATGCTGCTCCTGTGCCGCACCGAGCCTGGTGCACGCAAGCATCGCGGGCTCACCTACCTCATCGTGCCGATGGATTCGCCCGGTATTCGCGTCCAGCCGCTGGTGACCATGACCGAGCGCGCCGAATTCAACGAGACTTTTCTCGAGAACGTGCGCGTGCCGCTGGATGCGACCGTCATGGGGCGCGGCGACGGTTGGGCGGTGGCGATCGCCTCGCTCAAGCACGAGCGCGTGATGCTGGGCGACCCGAACAAGCAGTTGCAGCGCTTTCACAATATCTTGAAGCTGATGAGCGGGACCTGCATCGATGGCATGGCGGTGATCGACATCCCCGAATATCGGGATCGCCTCCTGCGGCTGCAGGCCGAAGTGCTGGCGGCCAAGTACCACCACCTGCGACTGTTGACCCTGGCCGCGCGCGCGGCCGAACCCGGCGTTCCCGGCCTGGTGCAAAAACTCTACGGCACCGCGCTCAACCACCGGCTGAGCGCGCTGGCCGTCGACGTGCTGGGCGAGGCGGGCCTTTACTACGACCCGCATGAAGCGACACAGGATGACCCGGCGACGACCTGGCAGATCGACTACATGTACGACATCGGGCTCATCATCGGCGGCGGCACGGCGCAGATCCAGAAGAACATCATCGGCGAACGGGGGCTGGGCATGCCGCGCGAAGCGGCGGCGCCCGAACCCGCCAAGCAGGCTTGACGCCATGGAATTCGACCTGAGCGAAGAACAGCGCCTGATCGACGCATCGCTGCGCGGCTATCTGGCAGACGCCATGCCGCTGGACCGGGTGCGCGCCGTGGCAGCCGGGCGCAGCGGATTCGACGCGGCGCTGTGGGCGGGACTCTGCGGCCTGGGCCTGCCGGGGCTCGTCATCGCCGAGAAGTTCGGTGGCTCCGGCCTGGGGTTGCTTGAAGCCGCAGTCGTCGCCGAGGCCCTCGGTCACGCGGCGACGCCGGCCCCCTTTGTCGGGCCCTGCGTGATGGCGCCGCTGGCGATCAGCATCGTCGGCAGTGCGGAGCAACAGAGCCGTTGGCTGCCACGGATCGCCGGTGGCGAGATGCGCATCGCCATTGCTTGCGGCGCGCTTTCCGGCGCCACCGGGGCCACGCGGTTCGAGCTCTCGGCCGGGCGCATATCCGGGCAGGTCGATAGCGTGCTCGACGCTGCGGGGGCGACCCATGCCCTCCTCTACGCTGCCGATGGCGCGGCTTTCATGATTGCGCTTGACGCGCCTGGTGTAAAGACGGTCCCGCGTCCCACGCTCGATCGCACGCGACCCCTGATCGACCTGCACCTCAGCGGAGCAGAAAGCGAACCGCTTGCCGGTGGTAGCGACGCACTGGCAGCAGCCAAGCGCGTGCTTGACGCCGGGCGAGTGATGCTGGCCGCCGACACCCTGGGCGCGGCCAGCCGCATGATCGACAAGGCAGTTGCCTACGCGCTCGAGCGCGAGCAGTTCGGACGCGTCATCGCCGCCTTCCAGGCGGTCAAGCACATGTGCGCCGAGATGGCAGCGGAGCTGGAGCCATGCCGCGCGCTTATCTGGTACGCCGCCACCATCCAGGACCAGGGCGAGGCGGAAGAACGGCGCACGCTCGCCTGCCTGACAAAGGCCCATCTGTCTGAGGTCGGGCGCAACGTGGCGCGCACTGCCACCGAGGTCCACGGCGGCATGGGTTTCACCGACCTGATGGGATTACATTACTGGTTCAAGCGCATCGCTTTCGACCGACAGGTTCTGGGCGGCCCGGAGCGCTGCCGCGCCGAGGCGGCACAGGCGCAGGGTTGGAACGTTTCGACATCCTGAAAAGTGGAGGAAGACAAATGAAAAGCCGCAAGCAGTCCCTGGTGCATCGCATCCTGGCCGTGGCGCTTGGCGCAGCCACCCTCGTTTGCGCTTTTGCGACAGTCGCGCAGTCACTGTCGAACCGGCCGATCCGCATCGTCATGCCCTACCCGCCTGCCGGACCGACCGACGTTGCCTTCCGCGCCCTGGGCGATGCCATGAGCAACATACTCGGCGTGCCTGTGGTCATGGAAAACCGGCCGGGCGCCTCCGGCAAGATCGCGACCGAGTTGGTGGCGCGCGCCGAGCCCGACGGGCACACCCTGCTGGTGGCCGCCGCGACGCAACTGGTCACGCTGCCGCTGCTCGACAAGTCCGTGAGCTACCGCGCGCTTGAGGATTTCCGCATGATCTCCCAGTTCGTGGAGTTCGACGTCATCTTTTTCACCAGCGCCGCGTCCGGCATCCGCACGATGAAGGATCTCGCTACACGCCTGCAGAAGCCGGGCGAGGTCGCGTTTGCCTCGATCGGCACGCCGCAGCTCACCTCCACCGGGCTCGCCTTTCTGGCCTTTGCGAAGATGAACAAGGGCAGCGCAATCGAACTTGCCTTCCCGGGACAGGCGCCCGCGGTGCTGGAACTGCTCTCCGGCCGCGCCCACGTCGGCACCTTCACCTTTACCGGCATGCTGCAGCATGTGCAGGCCGGCAAGATCCACGCCATTGCGGTGGCGTCGCCCACGCGGATGCCCCAGCTGCCGGATACGCCCACCATCGCGGAGGCCGGGTTCCCCGAGTACATGGCCGCCAACAACTGGAAGCCCTGGCTCGGCGTCGTGGCGCCCGGCAAGACGCCGGAGCCCATCGTCGCCGCGCTCAACCGCGCCGTGCTGCAGGCCGCCAAGACCGAGGACCTGCGCATGAAGATCGACCGGGCCGGCCTCAACATTCGCGCGGCTGGAACCGCCGCCCAGGACGACGCGGCATGGCGCTCGGAGTTCGAACGCATGTCGACGCTGTTGAAGCGCTTCGATATCCGGTTGCCTGACGAGAAGAAATAGCGATGGCACGCGGTGCGCTCGACGGCATCCGCGTGGTGGACCTGTCCACCGTGATCCTGGCGCCGTGGGCGTCGCAGATCCTCGGTGACATGGGGGCGGACATCATCAAGGTGGAGACGCCACAGGGCGACACCACGCGCCAGATCGGCCCGCGCAGGAACGACGGCATGGCGTCGTTCTTTCTTGCCTCCAACCGCAACAAGCGCAGCATCGTCCTCGACATCACGCGGCCGGAGGGACTGGACGCGCTGACCCGCGTGGTCGGCACCGCCGACGTGTTCCTGCACAACCTGCGGCCGCGCGTGGCCGGCAAGTTGGGCGTGAACTATGCGCACTTCGAGGCGCGCTGCCCGAACCTGGTCTATTGCGGAACCTACGGTTTTCGCCGCGACGGACCACTGGCGGACCATCCGGCCTACGACGACGTCATCCAGGCGGCCAGCGGCTTGGCCGACCTCCTGGGCCAGGTGTCGGACCAGCCGCGCTTCGTGCCGACGGTCATCGCCGACAAGACCACCTCCTACAACGTGGTGTCTTCGATCCTGGCCGCGCTTTTGTACCGCGAGCGCGGCGGCGGCGGCCAGGAGGTCGAGGTGCCGATGTTCGAGACCATGGTCGACTGCATCATGGTCGAGCACCTCTACGGGGCGAGCTTTGATCCGCCGATCGATCAACTCGGCTACCCGCGCATATTGACACGTGAGCGGCGTCCCTATGCCACCAAGGATGGCTATCTCGCCGTGCTGCCCTACACCGACGACAACTGGCGCGCGTTGTTCGGCATTGCCGGCCGGTCCGAACTGATGGACGACGAGCGCTTCTCGACCCTGTCGGCGCGCATGCGCAACGCCGAGGCGGTGTACGCGATCCTGGCCGAGATCCTCGTCACGCGCACGACCGCCGAATGGCAGCGCGCGCTGGAAGCGGCAAGCGTGGCGGTGATGCCTGTGAGCACCATGGAAAGCCTGCTCACGAACGAACAACTGGCCGCCACGGACTTCTGGCACATGGTCGAGCATCCCACCGAAGGCCGTCTGCGCATGCCCGATCCACCGACCCGATTCGGCAAGTCGCCCTCCTCGATCCGGCGCCTGCAACCAAGGCTCGGCGAGCACAGCGCCGAGATTCTGGCCGAAGCCGGCTACCAGTCAGCCGAGATCGACGCACTGTTCGATTCCGGCGTCACGCTGAGCAAGGCATGACTGGCCCGATCCAGCCAAGCAAGCGAGGTGCGCGATGAACAAGCTGGCGGGTCGGGTTGCGCTGGTCACGGGGGCCGGGCGCGGCATCGGCGCGGCAACAGCCGCGAAGCTCGCCGTCGATGGCGCCCGCGTGCTGGTCAACGACATCGATGCCGCCGCTGCCGAGGCGACGGTCGCGGCCATCGTGGCTGGCGGAGGCGCAGCAAGCGCCTGCGTCGGCGACCTGACCGAGCCCGACTTCCCGGAGCAATTGGTCGCGCGCGCGGTCGAGACCTTCGGCGCGCTGGACATCATCGTCAACAACGCCGGCTATATCTGGAACGGCGCGATGCACAAACACAGCGACGAGCAATGGCAGGCCATGCTCGACATGCATGCGACCGTACCGTTCCGCGTGCTGCGCGCCTTTTACCCCGTGCTCAAGTCGCAGTGCGAGCGCGACATCGCCGACCGTGGCGTGCCGCAATGTCGCAAGGTGGTCAACGTGTCGTCGATCTCCGGGCTGCGCGGGGCCGCCACCCAGATCGCCTATGCGGCCGGCAAGTCCGCGCTATTCGGGCTCACCAAGACGCTGGCGCAGGAATGGGGCCGCTACAACACCACCGTCAACGCGGTCGCGCTGGGGCACATTGAAACCCGGCTCACGCAGCCCTACGCGGGCGAGCCGCCGCGCATCCCCGTGCAGGGCCGCGAACTGCGCGTCGGGCTTACCCATGAGCAGGTCGAGCAACTGCGCACGCACACGCCGCTCGGCCGGGTCGGCCAGGTGAGCGACGCCGCCGGAGCGATCTACCTCTTCTGCATTCCGGAGTCGGACTTCATCAGCGGCGAGGTGCTGCTGTGTGCGGGCGGCGCCTGATCGGCAGTCGTTGCCGGCTGCCAATTCCGGCGCGGCGGCGTCGGAGCTACTTGCGAGCCTGCGCCGGCGGCTTGACTGGAGCCTTTTTTCCCTCACAGTCGATGCGCTCGCTGCGACATTCGCCCAGCCCCGGCCCCGGAAAATACTCCGCCTCCAGCCACTTGCAGCGACCCTCGAAGGCGAGATCGACGGAGAATCGTCCGCCCTGGAGCTTCGCCCACGCATAGTCCTCGCGACGCTTTCCGGAATAACGCAGCACAACGACGACCTCGCCATCACGAACCGGCTTGCCGTCCCCTGACCTAACCACGGAGCCGCTCGCGGTACGTCCGCGCAGTTCGAACTTCTCGAACCGCGTCACGATGCCGGTGCGGACCCGCACCTCGGCGCCACCCAGCCACTTGTCGGTATGCACGTGCGGATCGCGCCGGTCCTCGATCAGGCTGTAGAGCGCCACGTGGTTGGGCCGCCCGCCAAGTTCGGCGACGAGGTTGCGCAGGCGTCGGTCACGAAGCGGAGTGTCTGGATCGATCATGTACTCGAACATCGCCCGCACGCGTCGCGTTTCGCCCGGATCCAGTGTGAGGTTGCGATGGTCCAGGTAAGTCCGGTAGAGCGGGTTGGTCTGCCTTACCTGCAAAGTCAGGCTAGTGCGCACCGGGTAGGGATTGCCGACGGTGAA
This sequence comes from Burkholderiales bacterium, assembly GCA_046160545.1. GTDB lineage: Bacteria > Pseudomonadota > Gammaproteobacteria > Burkholderiales > JAEUOS01 > JAEUOS01. The sequence continues at coordinate 12,426 of JBJXGS010000194.1, read as the reverse complement.
GGTGCTGGTTTCTCGACTGGGGGGCGACATCGTGCCGGAAAAGAAATCGGAATAGTTGGACTGGGCCACGTTGTTGAGGCCCGTGGTTTCGCGCACGACCTGGCCGAGGGGCGTGGTGAATGAGTACGGGGGAATGCGCACCACGATGCAGTAATGCCAGTCGCCACCCAGCACCGTCGGCCGCCATTGGCAGGAGAATTCCCTTGACTGCCCCTTCGGGACTCCCTTGCTGTCGGACCCGATCGAGGTTTCGTTGAGCACCCCGCCGGCGTTGTAGATGCGACGATAGAAATTCACCGTGACGTTCGTGGCGTCGAGATCGCCGGCGTTCGTCACCGTTGCGACGACCGTGTTGTCGTGATCCAGCCAGGGCAGGTTGAATCGGTCCGGGCGACCCGCGTTGGCGACGTTGCGCACCTCGATGTCCGGGCTCTGGTAGGGGCGATTCGGGCCCGCCGGCCAGGGCCGGATCGACGGGTCGGGCTGGCCCGAAAGCCCGTATTCGACGCGGATCTGGGCGCCGGTCGCGGCAACGCTACCCAACGTCACCTTGAGGTCAGGGTACTGCGGATCCTTGAAGTCCTGTCCAGTCTGCAGCACCGGGCCGTCATCGTCAGCGTCGAGCGGAACCCTCAGCAGGTAAGGCCGCTTGTCGGGCCAGTCTTGCATTCGCTTCGGGTCGACCACGTCGGTCCCTACAATGCTTCTGCCGACGACATGCGGCGGAAGAGCAAGGCCGTGCCTCCAAAGATCATCCCCGATGTGCCCTATCTGTCCGTCCCGGTATTCGAAGTAGTAGTTCCAGCCGTCGGCGATGCGGACTTCGGCGCCGATCTTCGAACCGACTGGCGGCTGGCCAAGTTCGATCGGCGACAGCGTCAGCGAAGCGTTTACCGGCGGATGGTTCACCGCCTCGACCCAGGCCGCCGGCACCCAACCCAGCATGAGCCGGTGCGCCAAAGCAAAGTGTGGCAGCCCTTCGGCGTTGTGCATCAGGTCATAACCCCATGGATTTCGCGTCCCGCCCGCGGGGTCAGGGACATCCGGCGCATACAAGTCGCCCATCCCCAGGCTGTGCCCCAATTCATGGGCGACCACGCTGCAGATCTGCCCGTTTCCAAGGTGCCATTGAAAATTGGGGATATCCCAGGTCCCTTCGTCATGGGGCATGACGATGGTAGCCAGCGGCAAAGGGCCGTGCGAGGTGACGAACATCCGCTTGCCGAGCGTCGCGTTGGCGCGAATCTTGCGAGGTGGCGTCACGCTGTCGATGGAACGGACCACGATAATTACGATATCAACCTGCCTGAAGTCGATCAGGCCATCGGCCACGGTGATGCAGGCCTGCTGGAAGACCAGGGCTGACTTCGGCAGGAACAGTTCGACACGCGACCCGGCCGGCCCGGCCAAGCCGTTCGAAGCGAAATACGAGTCCCACGCACCCGGTAGATTTACCGGTCCGTAAGTCGTTCCGGAAAGCGTCAGGTTTCCGTACGATACCTCCTCGTAGTAGCGCTTCGTGCTGTAGGCGATGCCACCCACGACATAGCCGTCGATGACTTCCTCTTGCCACTGTTGGCGAATGACGTCCATGTCGGCGACAACGGTTGGATAGCGTTGAGTGGCGGTGTCGACGAACAAGATGGCCAGGCGCCGGACACCCAAGGCAGGGAAGATGTTTACGCTTTGCGGCCCGATCGCTCCCCCGCCCGGCGCCAGGCCGATGTTGTCGTCCAGCACCGTCCCCTCGTACACCTGCCCGGGACCACGATCCGCATTGCCCCAGTCGGTCGTGACCGCGTACCTTGCCCGCGCCAACAACGTGCCGCTGGTGCGATCACGCGCCTCGATCTCGTAGCTGCCCGGTGTGTAGCCAACCAGCAGCATCACGGTGGGCTTGCCCGGGTCATAGCTCGCGTCGCGCGACAGCGAGATCGCCCCACCGGCCGGCCCGGCCGGCACTGTGAATTCCAGGTCTTCCATGGTCATCGCGCCGGGAGGCTCGATGCGCACTCCGACATAGGCATAACTTCCGACGTACAGGGCCTTGCGCGGCACGGACAACTTCACGATTGCACTCATGGGAACTCTCCTGATGGCTGGAAACCGGCACGCCGCTGAGTCAGCGCCGGGACGAAACCCGCACGGTTACCCTATCAGAATCAATATGCACTTGGCACTACTACCAATGGACTACAAGGATGGAGAAACCAACTGACCTTCGCAAAGTACGGCTGATGCCGGGTCCAGACTGACACTCCAAGCAAGAACGGTGCCGCGACGCGGACGATCCCGTGCGGCCTGCGCTCGCGTGCGACGGTCAGCGTGCGTCGAAATCGGCCCTCACCGGGAGACGGAGCGATTGAAGTACTCGCACGAGAGGAGAATCTTCATCGAACAACGCGCAATTGCAGATGTTCTTGTTCACGATTGTTGCAGTCATCGCGTACGCCGCAGAACTCGGCGCTCAGTTCAAGGGAAGCAGCAACCTCGCGGACTTCAGGATGCCGGAACTTGATGCGAGCACGATTGCCCTCAGAGGCCTCAGCCACGGCGGCTACCTAATTTCAAAGGCGTTGCCCCACAGCAGATTGCCGGCAAGTTCATAGGCTTCCACAACCGAAGCTTGAGCCCTAGGCGGGCCATGGCTGCGTGTCGCCAGGCCGTCGACGGCTGATCACCGCGCCCATCAAGGTCAGTCCAGCGATCAGTGCTGCCCATGCCGGCAATTCCGGCACGGGCGTCATGACCACCCGGATTTCACTGACAGCGACGTCCAACACGATTTCGTAAGACAGATGCTGGTACTTGCCATCGGCGAAGTCCATGCAGTCGAGACTGCGGCATTGCGGCACGGTGGTTGATGGTGCCGCATAGGTTGGTGCATTGACGACGTGATCGAACGACAGCTGCCAGGGGGCCTCCGGCGCATCTCCCTGAAAGCCGACCGAATGACTATCACCGGCAGCCAGGGGTGAGAGGAACTGTCGTGTCTGCGAAATTGACTCGGTGATGTTGCCGGATGCAGATTGCCGCGTCGCCGCGAGCGTGTTGTGCCTTACTGCGGTCGCAAAGGAGACGAATTCAGGCGCCGAGTTAATACCGGCGCTTTGCACGTTAAGCGACGCCCGCCCCGCGGCAGTGACGGCAATTGTCCGGAGTTCGGTGGGTTGCCGATAGTTCACGCTGTCGACGGCGAGGATGTACGGCGCATTGGTCACCTCATCGTGGTAGAAGATCGAAGCGCGGGGCGCGATCGTCAGGTCGATGCGCGGCTGCCAGACGGGTAGCGGTGCGGCACCGACCGGCACGATCCACAGACTTGAGCGTAGGTAGTCGGAGATGGCCGGCACGGATTCGGTGAACGAGATTGTGATTGCGCCGCTGCTAGCGATCTCGATGGACCACATCGAGGGTGGCAGCTGTGCATCGTCATAGCTGACATCGTGGAACAGGCCGGACTTGGTGACAAGTGCAGCTTACGCGGCAAGCGCAATGAACAACAGAAGGGACGCGGCCAATGTCGGGATGAGGGTCTTGCGGGTCATGACGACTATGCTTCGGGAACGCCCTGTCCCGGAGGGCGCAGGCAGATGCGAACCTTATCGGTCGCAGCGGCTACCGCGCATCATCAAATCTGGGGAAACTTCGTGCGATCGCGCAGTTCGCCATGCTTGCCGAATGTCCGCGGTATTCGGGCTCACCAGGACGCTGGCGCAGGAATGGGGCCGCTACAACACCACCGTCAATGCGGTCGCGCTCGGGCACATCGAAACCCGGCTGACGCAGCCCTACGCGGGCGAACCGCCGCGCATCCCCGTGCACGGCCGCGAACTGCGCGTCGGGCTCACCCACGAGCAGGTCGAGCAACTGCGCGCGCACACGCCGCTCGGCCGGGTCGGCCAGGTGAGCGACGCCGCCGGAGCGATCTACCTCTTCTGCATTCCGGAGTCGGACTTCATCAGCGGCGAGGTGCTGTTGTGTGCGGGCGGCGCCTAAGGGGCAATCACTGCATGCCGGCCGCGGCTCGTACGTTTACTGCACTCCTGTGCCCGTCCGCCTTTCGCGCTGGCGCCCCGGTTTTCGACTTTGTCACAATCGCGGCATAAACTTGGGCGCTTGGCGCATTCCAACCAATGGAGGAGACAAACATGACCCACCCGACCCGATCCGCCGCTGACCGCCGCCACTTCCTGGCGTCCGCCGCCGCACTCAGCGCAAGCGCGCTGGCGCCCCTGCCGTTCAACGCCCTGGCGCAAAGCGCCCGCGCCCTCTGCTACAACTGCCCGCCGGAGTGGGCCGATTGGGGCGGCATGCTCAAACTGATCGGCCAACGCATCAGCATCGCCGTGCCGCCGGACAACAAGAATTCCGGCCAATCGCTGGCCGCGCTGATTGCCGAAAAGGGCAATCCGGTGGCAGATGTCACATACCTCGGCGGCCAGTTCGGCCCGCAGGCGCGTGAAGCCGGCGTGCTCGCCCCCTTCAAGCCGGCGCGCTGGAACGACATTCCTGCCGGCTTCAAGGACCCGGACGGCTACTGGTTCACGATTCACTCCGGCACACTGGGCCTGTTCGTCAACACGGCTGCCCTGCGCGGCAGGCCGGTGCCCAGATCGTGGAAAGATCTCGCCAACCCGCAATACAAGGGCATGGTGGGTTACCTCAACCCGGCAAGTGCCGCAGTGGGGCAGGTCGGCGTCGTGGCGGTGAACCTCGCTCTGGGCGGCAATTACGAGAATTTCGACCCGGCAATCAAGTTCTTCAAGGACCTGCAGGCCAACCAGCCGGTGGTGCCGACCCAGACTTCGTATGCGCGCGTGCTCTCAGGCGAGATCCCGATCCTGCTCGACTACGATTTCAACGCCTACCGCGGCCAGCATACGGACAAGGCGCCGGTACAGTTCGTGATTCCCCAGGAAGGCACCGTGGCCCTGCCCTACATCATGGGTCTGGTAGCCAAGGGGCCGAATGCCGACAACGGCCGCAAGGTGCTCGACTTCGTGCTGTCAGACGAAGGCCAGCGCCACTGGGCTGGCGCCTACCTGCGCCCGGTGATCGCTTCGGCGATGACCTCTGAGTCGCGCGCCAGGTTTCTGCCGGATGCCGACTACGCCCGCTCCAGACCGGTGGACGTGTTCCGCCTGGCCGGCGCAGCCAAGACGATTGCCACGCGCTATCAGAAAGAGGTGGATTGATCTCATTGCGCGAGCGCAATCTTCTAGCGTTGCTGATGTTGCCGGCGGCGATTGTTTTCGCCGCCTTTTTTCTATTGCCTCTGGCCCAACTGGTGGTGATCGGCGGCAGCGGCAAGCTGGGATGGGCGGCCTACGCCGAGGTGTTTTCAGGCACGCACTACCTGAAGAGTTTCGGGCAAACGATTGCGCTCTCGGCCGCGGTGACGCTCGTCACCCTGGTGGTGTCGGGCATTGCCGGGGTATTTCTGGAGCGCAACCGCTTTCCCGGCCATTCGGTGCTGACAGCCATGCTTACCTTGCCGCTGGCGTTCCCGGGGGTCGTTATCGGCTTCATGGTGATCATGCTGGCCGGCCGCCAGGGCTTGATTCCGGACATCACCGACAAGCTGTTTGGCGAGCGCCTGGTGTTTGCCTATTCGATGGCCGGGCTGTTCATGGGCTACGTGTACTTTTCGATTCCGCGCACCATCCTCACCGTGATGGCGGCAGCGGAAAAGCTTGACCCACGGCTCGAAGAAGCGGCCCGCTCACTCGGCGCCAGTCCCTTGCGAGTCGTGCGCGACGTGATGCTGCCGGCCTTGAAGCCGGCCTTCCTGGCCGCCGGCGCCATCTGCTTTGCCACCGCCATGGGCGCCTTCGGTACCGCATTTACCTTGGCCACCCGCATCAATGTGGTGCCGATGGTGATCTACACCGAATTCACCTTGCAGGCGAATGTGGCAATGGCGGCGGCACTCTCCTTCGTGCTGGGCGCCATTACCTGGGCAGCGCTGGCATTTGCGCGCACGCTGACCGGATCGTCGGTCGCGGCCGCGGGATAAGGGACGGGACAAACTCATGCGCGCGCGCCGCTCAATCTGGTTCTGGCTGCAACTGGCGTTCACGCTGGCGGTGTGCGCATTCCTGATTGTGCCGATCGTGCTTTCGATGCTGGCTGGCGTCACGCAGAATTACTTTGTCGGCCTCTCCAGCGGCCTCACGTTTCAGTGGGTCATCAAGGTGTGGACCGACTACCGCGCGCCTGTACTGTTATCGATCCAGCTGGCCGTGGCATGCCTGGCCTGCAACCTGGTGCTGGGCATTCCAGCCGCGTATGTCCTGGCCAAGCGCCAGAATGCCTTCACCCGGGCGATAGAGGAATTGCTGGTAATGCCGGTCGCCGTGCCCGGCATCGCTACCGCGCTGGCGCTGATCGTCACCTACGGAAGCCTGGGCGGTTTTCGAACCCACTGGAGCTTCATCCTCGCCGGCCACGTGCTGTTCACCCTGCCCTTCATGGTGCGCTCGGTGCTTGCGGTGATGATGTCGATTGACCTCACCACGCTCGAAGAGGGCGCACGCAGCCTGGGGGCAAACTTTGTGCAACGCTTTTTCGGCGTGATCCTGCCCAACTGCCGTGCCGGCATCATTGCCGGGGCACTGATGGTGGTCACGCTTTCGCTGGGTGAGTTCAACATGACCCTGCTGCTGCACACCCCGCTTACCCAGACCCTGCCGGTGGGCCTGGCCGATACCTATGCCTCACTGCGCCTGGAAGTCGGTAGCGCCTATACCCTGGTATTTTTTGTCATCATCATCCCCCTCCTGGTGGCGATGCAGTGGGCGTCGAACGCGGCCAGCCGGGCACGCTCGGTGTGATGCATTCCCCGATCCGGACACGGGCCTTTTCCCCATGAGCGTCACCATCCATCTCGAGCACTGCGCCCGCACCTTCGACAACGGCACGCGCGCCCTGGAGCCGACAGATCTCACCATCAACGGGGGTGAAACGCTGGTGTTTCTCGGTCCTTCCGGTTGCGGCAAGACCACTACGCTACGCCTGGTGGCCGGGCTCGACATGCCGGACGCCGGCGGCCGCGTGCGCTTTGATGGCGAGGACGTGACCGCCCTGCCGATCGAGCGCCGCAATGTCGGCATGGTGTTTCAAAGCTACGCGCTGTTTCCCAACATGAGCGTGGAAGAGAATATCGCCTACGGTCTGAAGGTACGCAAGATCGCCGCGCAGCAGCGCGCGGCGCGCGTGGCCGAAATGCTGGAGATGATGCACATTGGCGAACTGGCGCGCCGCCGCATTGACGAACTCTCCGGTGGCCAGCGCCAGCGCGTGGCTCTGGCGCGCGCCATCGCGCCGCAACCGCGCGTGCTGCTGTTAGACGAGCCGCTGACCGCACTCGATGCCAAGCTGCGTGAAACCCTGCGGGTCGATATTGACCGCCTGCTGCGCTCGCTCGGCATCACCACCGTGTATGTCACTCACGATCAGGCGGAGGCGATGGCGCTGGGCGATCGCATTGCCGTGATGCAAAAAGGCCGCATTGCCCAGATCGGCACGCCGGAGGAAATTTACCGCGCCCCGTCGAATGCCTTTGTTGCCGATTTCATCGGCACCATGAATGCAATTTCCGGAAAGGTTGCAGACGGCCACTTCGTGTTCCCCGGCGGGCGCCTTCCCTGGCCGGTGCCAGGAACGAAGGCGACGAGCGCGCCCAACACCCTGATGTTCCGCCCGGAAGCGATTTCCCTTGCGAGCCCGGGAGCCGGCAACCTCACCGCCACCGTCGTATCCGCATTCTTCCTGGGCGACCACGTGCGCCTGGTGCTCGATGCCGGTGGTGCGCAATTGATCAATGCCAAAATTACCGGCGAGCGCAGGTTTTCCAAAGGGGAAAGCGTCAGCTTTACCGTGGATGCGGCGGCCGTCATGGCCCTGGAGGCATGAATATGCTGTTTTGCCAGATCAGTGATATGCACATCAAGGCCAATCGCAAGCTGGCGTACCGCAAAGTCGACACTGCCGGTATGCTCGAAAGCTGTGTCGCCGCCGTATTGCAGCTCAGTCCGCAGCCCGATGCGGTGCTGATCACAGGCGACCTGGTCGACATGGGCAGCGACGCGGAATATGCGCTGCTTGCCGAATTGCTCGCCCCCTTGAGCCAGGTCGGCAGGTTACCGGTCTATCTGATTCCCGGCAACCACGATGAGCGCGAGGCGCTGCGACGCGGTTTTCCTGGCCACACCTATCTGCGCCAGTGGCAACCTTTTGTGCAGTATGCAATCGACGACTTCCCGGTGCGCATCGTCGCGCTTGATACCGTGATCCCCGGCAAAGGAGGCGGTTTGCTGTGCGTCGAACGACTGGACTGGCTTGACCGCGCCCTGGCCTACGCCCCGGCCAAACCGACGGTGATCATCATGCACCACCCGCCTTTCGTCACCGGCATTGGCCACATGGATCGCGTCGGCATGCAAGGCAGCGATGCCCTGGAAGCCGTAGTAGCGCGCCACCCGCAGGTGGAGCGGCTGCTGTGCGGCCATCTGCACCGCTCGATCCAGGCGCGCTTCGGCGGAACGTTTGCCTCTACCTGCCCCAGCCCGGCCCACCAGGTCGCGCTGGACCTTGCCACCCCCAGCCCGGACAATTTCGTGATGGAACCGCCGGGTTATCAATTGCACTGGTGGAACGGCACTCGGCTCATCACGCACACGGCGGTCCTGGGCGACTTCGGGGGGCCCTCGCCCTTCCGCGCAGCAGGCAAGCTGATCGACTGACTGCGCATCGCGTGCTCAGTCGGCGGCCAGCACACCCTTGGCTTCGAAGATCTCCCGCACCTTGCGCGCGGCGGCCAGGAACACGGCGTTCTCGTGGATTTCCTTCCAGCGACGCGGGCGTGGAATGTCGATCGTCAGGTCGAGGTCGATCCGCCCGGGCCGCGGCGACATCACGATCACCCGGTCGGCCAGGAAGATCGCCTCGTCAATGCCGTGGGTGATGAACAATACCGTGTTGCCGAGCGCCCGCCACATGGTCTGCAGGTCCATGATCAGCTGCTCCCGGGTGAGCGCGTCGAGCGCGCCGAACGGCTCGTCCATCAAGAGGAGTCCCGGCTCCTGGATCAGCGCGCGACAGATCGCAACGCGCTGGCGCATTCCACCGGAGAGCTCGGAGGGCATCTTCGCCGCGAAGCCGGCCAGGCCGACCTGGGCCAACAGTTCCTCGGCGCGCGCCGCATACTCGGCCAGCGGCCGGCGCTTGATCTCGATCGGCAGAAGCACGTTGTCGAGCACCGAGCGCCAATAGAGGAGCAGGTCGGTCTGGAACACCACGCCGGCGCGGGGATGCGGGCCGGTCAGCGGCGCGCCATCGATGCGGATCGAACCGCTGGTGGCGCGAATCAGCCCGGCAAGCATGGAAAGCAGCGTCGACTTGCCGCACCCCGAGGGCCCGACCACGGCGACGAATTCCCCGGCCCGGAGTTCGAGGTCGATGCGATCGAGCGCGAGCAGATCGTCGCCCTCGCGCGTCTCGTATACCTTGGAGACCCCCTCGATGCGGACGCCTAAGCCGAAGCTCGCGCCAGGCCGGCTCAAACGGCTGCCTCGCGGCGGTACACCAGCCGTCGCTCGAAGAACATCACCGCCGAGTAAAGCAGCACGCCGATCAGGGACACCATCACCACCGAGGCGAAATTGAGCGCGGTGTCGAACTTGGCATTCGCCTGCAGCTGCAAGTAGCCCAGCCCGCGCTCGGCGGCGACGTACTCGCCGATCACCGCGCCGATCACCGCCAGGGCGATGGCCACCTTGAGGCCGCCGAAGATGCTCGGCAGCGCGGCCGGCAGCCGGATCTTCCAGAAGGTCTGCGCCTCACTGGCTCCCATCGAGCGCACCAGGTTGACCATGGCCGGCTCGAGCGTCTGCAGGCCCACCACCGTCGAGATCACGATCGGGAAATAGGCGATCAGGAAGGCGAGAAAGATCTTCGGCGCCCAGCCGTACCCCATGTACAGCACCAGAAGAGGCGCCAATACGATCTTGGGCACGGTCTGCAGCGCGATCAGTAGTGGATAGACGGCCCGCTCGAACGGCCGGGAATAGAAGATCGCCAGCGCCGTCGGCACGCCGCCGAGAATCGCAAAGGCAAACCCGGCCAGCACCTCGATGAGGGTGACGTAGCCATTGGCCATGAGCAGCGGGAAGTCGCTGACCATGCGCTTGGCAATCTGCCATGGCGTCGGCAGCACGAATTCCGAGAGCCCGAAGAACGGCACCGCGGCCTGCCACACACACAGGACTAAAAAGGCCAAGCCGGGCGCGGCGAGCGGTTCCAGATAACGCTCGGCGAAACTGCGGCGCCTGGGCATGGCTCAGAGCACCTTGTCCTGGCGCTTTAACTCACCCCACTGGCGATAACAGGCGTTGGCTTCCGCGACCGTCGCTTCGACCTGCTCGGTCGGCAGCTGGGTGCGCTCCGGCGCGGCGCGCGACAAGTCCGCATACAGCCGCGCATCGTCGATGCCGGTCAGCGCGGCCAGGTCGGCGGGCGTGCTCGCGTAGTACACCTTGCGGATGCGCGCCCAGGTGGCCGCGGAATAGCACATCGGGCAGGGCAGGCCGATCACGTACAGGTCGCAGTCGGACAGGTCGCGCGTGCCCAGGGCCTGGGCGGCGCGGCGAATCGCCAGCACCTCGCTGTGCGCGGTGGGATCGCACAGCGAGAGCACCTCGTTGTGCGCCTCGGCCACCACCTCGCCGGCGCGCGCGACCAGCGCGCCGAACGGGCGCCCCTTGCCGCTGCGAAAGCCCTGGTAGGCCAGCTCGATGGTGCGCCGGATCTGCCGCTGGTGAAACGCGGCTTGCGCGTCGTCTGCATTCGCCATGCGCGCCTATTGCACCAGCGCGTTGGTGTAGAAGCTGGCGACAGGCTTGGGACTGTCGATCTCGCCGACGCCCTTCATCATCTCCAGCGTGCTGGCGATGAGCTTCTCGTCGATCCAGCCGATGCGCTTGCCGGGATACACCGGAACCGCCTCCATGGTCGCCTTGACCTGTCCCAGCACGACCGCCATGTCGGGGCCGGCGTTCCAGCTCTTGAGGATCGCCTTGGACGTGCCGACGATGTCCTCCTTGGATTCGCGAAACCCGGTGGCGGTGGCGGCGAGGAAGCGCTTGAGCACCTCGGGCCGCTTGGCGAGGTTGGCCTCGGAGGTCACCGCGGCCATGCCCGGGATCGCCATGCCGAACTCGACGATGTCCATCACCACAATCTTCGCCTCGCGCTGGATCAGCGCCGGCAGGTCGTTGCTGCGGTACACGCTGGTGCTGTCGATCTGGCGCGCGAGGAACTGCGGCACCAGCGCCTGCGAATTCATCTGCACCCGCTTGATCTTGCTGCAATCGACCTTGTTGATCTTGCAGAACAGATCCAGGTAGGACGTGCCGGTGTCGCCGACCGAGGTTCCCATGGTCTTGCCTTCGAGATCCTTCGGCACACGGATCGGGCGTTCCGGATGCGAGATGAAGGCGAACGGCGTCTTCGGGTGGTACATCGCGACGAGCTTGATCGGCATGCCCTTCTGGATCGCCGAAATCGCAAAGATTCCCGGCAGGACCACCACGTCCTCCTGCCCCTGCACCAGCGCGCCCAGTGCGGCGGGTGCTCCCGCCCCCTCGCCCAGGCGCACCGCCAGGTTGGCCTTCTTGTAGTGCCCGGCCTCCTGCGCCTGGTAGAAGGCGCCGTACTCGCCTTTCATCTTCCAGGAAAAGCGGACGTTGACGTTGTCCTGCGCCTGCACCGGGGCGCCAAGGATACCGGCGGCGACCGCCAGGATGATCGCGATGCGACGGGTGGTCTTCATGCGTTCCCTTTTTCCAAGGTGGCGTCGACGGCCGGTCAGGATCCGGCGGATGACTGAGTCTATTACACAGAACGTTTAGCAATCAACCTGCCATGGCGAGCGCGGCCTGGGCGCGATGGCGCAGATCGCCTTCAAGCACTCGACCGACCCGTGTAACCTCATGAACCCGCGCAAGATCGCGGGTTTCGACCAGATCGAGGGCGCGCCGGGCGGGGTGCGGCACATCCGCGCCAGCGGCTGAGCCTATGGAGGAGAGGTGATGAGCAAGGCAACGACCATCGATACGCTGTGCGGCGAGCTCACCGGCATCACGCTCTTGCGCGAGGCGGCCGATATCACGCGCCTGTCGCGCGACTTCTATTGGTTCAGCCCGGTGTTGAAGGACCTGCTCGACGACAAGCGCGCTGACTGCATCGCCGTGCCGGCTTCGCAGGAGGAGGCGGCGCGGGTGGTGGCGGCGTGCGCACGCGCCGGCGTGCCGGTCACACCGCGCGGCCTTGGCTCCGGCAACTATGGCCAGGCCATGCCGCTGATGGGCGGTGTGGTGCTCGACCTGTCGCGCCTGAAACGCGTGCTTTGGGTCCAGCCCGGCG
>JBJXGS010000193.1:0-117834 GCA_046160545.1 Burkholderiales bacterium | reverse complement strand
GTGGTCATGATCACGGGCGGGTCTTCCGGTATCGGCCTGGCCGCGGCCAAGAAGATCATCGAGGCCGGCGCCACCGTGATCATCGTCGCACGCGACCCGGAGAAGCTCGCCAGCGCGGAGAAGGAGATCGGGGAGTGCGCGAAGAATGGCGGCAAGGTCTTCACCTACTCGGCCGACGTCGGCGACGAGAAGGCCTGCGCCGAATTTGCCGCCATCGTCAACGAAAAGCACGGCGGGGTTGATGTACTGGTCAATAACGCCGGGCGCTCTATCCGCCGCGCGATCGAGAACGTGCAGGGGCGGTTCCACGATTTCGAGCGCACCATGCACGTCAACTACTTTGGCGCCCTGCGGGTCACGCTGGCCTTCCTGCCCGGCATGAGCAAGAAGCGTCGCGGGCACGTCATCAACATTTCCTCCATCGGCGTGTTGACCAATGCGCCGCGTTTTTCGGCCTATGTCGCCTCCAAGGCCGCGCTCGATGCCTTCACGCGCTGCGCTGCATCCGAGTACGCCGACACCGGGGTGAAGTTCACGACCATCAACATGCCCCTGGTCAAGACGCCGATGATCGCGCCGACCAAGATCTACAACAACGTGCCGACCCTGTCGCCTGAGGAGGCTGCCGACATGATCGTCGAGGCGATTGTCTACGAGCCGGTGCGCATCGCCACGCGCCTGGGGACTTTCGGCGAGATCCTGCACGCGCTCACGCCGCGCATCGCCCAGATCGTCATGAACACCAGCTTTCGCATGTTCCCCGACTCCGATGCGGCCAAGGGCAAGGACGCCCTGGCCAAACCGGTCGAGCCGACCGCCGATCAGGTGGCGTTCCAGCAATTGCTGCGCGGAATTCATTTCTGAACGGAGGCCTGTCCATGCGCCGCTTACCGATACTCTTCCGTTTGCTTCTGGCCGGTGCATGCCTGGCGGGACCGGCAGTCGCGAGCGGTCAGACTACCTACCGCTGCGGCAACGTGTACCAGTCGCATCCCTGCTCGCTGGCCGATAACAAGGGGGACAGCCCGGCCGCGCGCCGTGCCGACCAGGACACTGCTGCCGACCGCGAGCAGCGCGAGCGCTGCGCGCGTGTCGGTCAGACCCTGGCGCAGAACAGCGCACGCATGGACCGGGCTACCAATTCCAACGAACGTGAGGCCTTGGCCCTGCGTCGTGCCGAGATCGACCGCGAGCACAATCGATCGTGCAACTGAGAGCCGCGGACCGAGTCCTTCACGCATTCATTGCAGTCAATTCGCAGGAGCATCGATGATCCTTGAACTTGCCGACATTCGCATTCACCCGGGCCGCGGTGCCGAATTCGATGCCGCGATCAAGCGTGGCGTCGAGACAGTAATAGCAAAGGCCAAGGGCTTTCGCGGCTACAAGGTCAACAAGGGCGTTGAGTCCCCGGAACGCTATCTCCTGATGATCTTCTGGGACACGCTGGAGAATCACACGGTCGACTTTCGCGGCTCGGCGGCGTTCGCCGACTGGCGCGTGATCGTCGGCCCGTTCTTCGCTGTCCCCCCGGCGGTGGAACACTTCACGCTCCTGGCCAAGTCGGCCTGAGGCGCGTCCGCGGGGGTGTGGTCGAGCGCAAGCTTGCGCGAAACTAGCTCTCGTCCCGCGGAGCCGGCGCGGCGAGGGCCGAGGCCTTCGCCTCGGCAGCATCGGCGCGTTCGATCTCTTCGATCACCATCGCCGCGACCCGCGAATTGAGCGGCAGGCTGATGTGCCCGACGCCGGCGATCGCCAGGTTGCGCGCGCCCGCCAGTTCGGCGCTTGTCTGTGGCGCAACGATATTGTCGTCGCGCGACCAGATCGAAACCAGCGGGCAGTGCCACGCGCCTTTCTCGTCGGCGGCCAGGGCCGCGAGCCAGGGGCTATTGACGCGCATCTGCCTGCCGTTGGGGCTCATCTCAATGCTTGAAAGGACCGTGCCCTGGTGCGGAGTGCCCAGTGTGATCACCTTGGCGACGCCGGGCGCCTGCCCGGCTCTCGCGCAGTGGCGCAGCAGGGCGCGCGCGACCAACCCACCCATGCTGTGGCACACAAGCACGACCTCGCGTCCGGCGTGGCGGCCGCGCACATCCGCGATGCGTGCGGCCAGCAGCGGCGCGTAGGCGTCGATGTCGGCATAGACCGGCTCCAGGTTGATGGTGTGCACACTGTGCCCGGCGCGCATGAGCGCCCCGCGCAGTCGCCACATCGCTCCGGCATTGTTGACGTAGCCGTGTACCAGGAGAATCGGTGCGGCAGTGCTGCGGGACCCGGCATGGTCACGCGCGAACAACCAGCGCTCGAGTGGCAGGGCGCAAAGAAAAAGTGACCAGGCCGACACGACTTCGCCAGCCCAGAGAAAAAGCGTCTGCAGGACTGAGAGTCGGGTCTCCGCCGGCCGTGGGCCCGCTTGCGTCGCCGCGGCCACGAAGGTGGCCGTGATCAGCAATGCGATCAGCGCGAGTACGCCCTTGATGCCCATGAGCCAACCTAGCACCAGGACAATGGCCGTGACTGCAAGCGCGAGCATGGGACAAGAGTCTAAGCCATGCCTCGGCTTGACCCGGATGGGCGCTCGCCTATATAGTTGGCAAACGACTGTTTGCTTTATGGCCCGGCTGCGCCGGTGCCCATCCCGGAGATCTCGTCCATGAGTGCCGTGTTGAACCCGCTCGATTACCACCCGGAGGACGCGGATTTTCTCGCCGATCCCTACCCGATGTACCGCCGCATGCGCGACGAAGACCCCTGCCACTGGAGTCCGCGCCTCAAGGCCTGGGTGTTGACGCGCTACGACGACGTCAAGCGCACCTGCCTTGATGCCGGCATGTCGTCGGATCGCCTGCGGCCATTCTTCGCCAGCATGCCGACGCCCGAGCAGGAGCGCATCCGCGACATCATCCGCTACCTGTCGGCCTGGATGGTGTTTCGCGATGCGCCCGACCATACGCGTCTGCGCAAGCTCACCTCGACAGTCTTCAACGTCAAGTCAATGCATGCGATGCGTCCGGATATCGAGGAAATCACTGACTGGCTTCTGGAGCGCATGGGCGAGCGCACGCAGATTGACTTCATTGCGGACTTCGCCGGACCCTTGCCGGCCCTTGTCATCATGCAGATGCTGGGTGTGCCACGGGCCGACCTGGAGAAAGTCAAGACATTGTCGGATCGCATGGCCCTGTTCATCGGCTCGTCGCGCGCCAAACCGGAGAAATACGAGATCGCCGAGGCCGCCACCCACGAGATGGCGGAGTTCTTTCGCGCCATGATCACGGCGCGGCGCGCCAAGCCACGCGCGGACCTGCTTTCGCAACTGGTGAACCTGCGTGACGAGACCGAGGGGCAACTCTCGGAAGACGAACTGATCGCGACCTGCATCCTGCTGCTTTTCGCCGGTCATGAAACCACTACCAACCACATCGGCAACGGGCTCATCGCGCTACTCGAATTCCCTGGTGAGATGGCGCGTCTGCGCGCCAACCCGGGCCTGGCAGCCGATGCCGTGGAGGAACTGTTGCGATACGAAGGGCCGTCGGGTGCACAGGTGCGGGTGGTCGGAAAGGCCACCGAAATGCACGGCCGCGAGATGAGAGTGGGCGACCGGGTGTTCGTGCTCCTCAACTCTGCTAACCGTGACGAGCGCGCCTATCCCGACCCTGACAGTCTGGACTTGTCGCGCGATGGTGTACCGCACCTGGCCTTCGGCTTCGGCACCCATATCTGCCTGGGCTTTCCGCTCGCGCGCCTGGAAGGACAGATCGCCTTTCCTGCGGTGCTCAAGCGTTTTCGTTCGATCAAGCCGGCCTTTTCGCGCCTTGACTGGCTCGATTCAATGGTTTTTCGCGGGGTGTCGTCGCTGCCTGTCGAAGTGGCGCGCTAGAGCGAATCCCGACGACCGGCACATGAAGCTCGCGGCAGCGCGCAACCGCGCTTCCCGCGCCCTGCCCCGGCGCGTTGCCGCGCTTCGCCCCCGCGCCGACAGCCGCGCACCGCAGGTCCTTGCCGCGGCCGCCGAGATCTTCGCGCGCAAGGGATTCGAGGCGACCTCAATCCGTGACATCGTGCGCGAGGTCGGCATGCTGCCAGGCTCCCTGTACGCGCATTTCGACAACAAGGAATGCCTGCTCCTGGCGGTCTACGAAGAGGGGGTGCGGCGCATCAGCACTGCAGTCGAAGTCGCGCTCGACGGCGAAACAGAGCCCTGGCGACGCCTCGAAGTTGCCTGTGCGGCCCATCTCGAGTCGCTCGCGTCGAAGAACGGATTCGCCCGGGTCGTCGTCACGGTACGCCCGCAGGATGTGCCGCAGGTAGGCGAAAAACTCGCCCGGCTGCGTGAGGGGTACGAGGAACTTTTTCGCAAGCTTCTGGCCCAACTACCGTTGCCCAAGGGCGTGGATCGCAGAGCGATGCGGCTTCTGCTGCTTGGGGCTCTCAATTGGGCCCCCGGGTGGTTCCAGCCGGAGCGCGGGTCGGCGGCACGAGTCGCGACCGGGTTCATCGCCCTCTTGCGCCGCGGCGCCGGTCGGGAATAGTCAGTGCGGTTCAAGCGTTATCATGGACACACCAGGGCGAGGCCAGCTTGCCGGCATACACGACATGAACCACAGCATCGGAACACTCAGCGCCTGCCTGATCACGCTCGTCATGGCTGGCTGCGCTTCCTACAGCGGCGCCGGGCTCAAGCCAGGCAACTCGACGTCCGCTGAGGTTCGCGCCGTGTTGGGCGAACCTGCCGCGGTCCACAAGGCGCTGCCTGGCGCCGCATTTGCTGAATCCTGGGAGTATCCGCGCGGCCCGCTGGGACGGCACACCTTTATGGCGCGCATCGACGGGCAGGGGCGCTTGGCTGCCCTTGACCAGGTGCTGACGGTTGCCGAAGTCGCGAAGCTCAAGATCGGTGAGGCGACCAGGGAAGACGTTCGGCGAACGCTTGGGCGGCCTGGATTGGTCGGTCCGCTGCGCGGCGGCGGCGAATACTGGGATTACGCTGCAAAAGCTCTGGACGTACCCACACGAAACATCCGTCTGGTCGTCAATTTTGATGCGCGCGGCATCGTAACGTCCGCCGGCGAGAGTTTCGACCCGGAAGGGAACATTCGCTATCATTGATGTCTCATCCATGGCTTTGCCCCCCGCAACGGCTGCGAGCGTGGTCGGGACCATCGGGGCCGGATCACCGTTGCACCGCGGGGCTCACCACTGAGGTAAATGACATGTACGCCAGAACCTTGTTTACCTGCCTGATTGTGCTGGCAGCAGCCGGCTGCGCGTCTTACGGCGGTGCCGGCCTTGTTCCCGGTGCGTCGACCTCGGCAGACCTTCGGGCCGCGATGGGCGAGCCCGCAGCGATCCACAAGGCCGCGCCCGGGGCCACCTATGCCGAATCGTGGGAATACCCGCGCGGCCCCCTGGGGCGGCAGACTTTCATGGCGCGCCTCGACTCGCAGGGCCGCCTCGCCGTGATCGACCAGGTGTTGACAGTTGCCGAGGTGGCCAAGCTCAAGGCCGGCGAAACGACCAAGGATGAGGTGCGGCGCGTGCTGGGTCGCCCCGGCTTCACCGGCCCGGTGCGGGGGGGCGGCGAGTACTGGGACTACGCCGCGACGGCGCAGGACGTACCCATGCGCAAGATTCGTCTGGTCGTCAATTTTGACGCGCGTGGCATCGTCACCTCGGCGGGCGAGAGTTACGACCCCGAAGAGTTCAACCCCAACGGCGGCGCTGGAAGCGGCCAGATCTGAGCAGCGCCGAGACACATCTTGAAGCCGCAGCCCGCCTGGCGCGGCACCTCGATGCCGTCACAACCCGACGCCGCACGACCGCGCAGGATCCTGTCGCACGCCGCGCGTTGCTCGAACTGAAGACCTGGCAGTCGGCGCGACTGGAAGCGACCTATTCCGACCTGCTCGGCCACCCGCGCTATGCCGCTGCAGCGCGTTTTTTCCTTGAGGATCTCTACGGCCCGAAGGACATGGCCCAGCGCGACGCCGACACCGAACGCATCCTGCCCAAGCTGACGCGGGTACTTCCCGCGCGCGCGCTGGCGACGATCGCCGATGCAGTCGAACTCGATGCCCTCTCGGAGACACTCGATCAGCATCTCGCGCTTCAGCCGGGCTTTGCTGGCACGGTGATCGACGCGGCGGGCTACGCCACTGCCTACAGGGCCTGCTCCAATCAGTCCGAGCGCGAGCGCCAGATCGCGCTCACGCGCCGCATCGGCGACGCTCTGGACCAATTGACCAGGAAACCCCTCCTCGAAGGCACGCTGAAGCTCATGCGCAAGCCCGCACAGGCGGCCGGACTCGGCGCCCTGCAGAATTTCCTCGAACGAGGCTTCGTCGCATTCAAGGCCATGCACGGCGCGCGGGAGTTCCTGGATGCGGTCCAGGAGCGCGAGACCCTGCTGATGCGGCGTCTCTTCGATGCGGTCGAAGACCCGTTCACGGGGCTGGCGGGACGACCGGTCGTCTGACAGCCATGCCCAATCACCAGTCTTAGTTCCCCAGCCCGGAGTACGCCATTGGCCCACCCCTACGGATACCGCGCCCGCATCGGCCTGATCGTCCCGCCGACCAACACCGTCAACGAAGCCGAGTGGGCCCGGCTGATGCCCGAGGGCGTCACCATGCACGTCGCGCGCATGCCCTTGCACGCGCAGGGGGATGATGATGCGGGTTGGCGTGCGCTGCGCGAGGACCTGGCGCGCGCCGCCGGCGATCTGGCACTGGCGCGCGTGAATGTGATCGCCTACGGCTGTACCGCCGGTTCCCTGACCGATCCGCCGACGCGTATTGCCGACTACATCAAGACCCTGACCGGGATCCCCGGGGTGAGCACGGCGCAGGCCTTGATCGAGGCAATGCGAGCCCTGGACGTCGAGCGCTGCGCGGTGGCAACGCCCTACCAGGAGCCGGTCAACGCGCACGAGAAGGCGTTTCTGGAGCAACAGGGATTCGTGGTGCTTCACATCGGCGGCCTCGGCATCGGCATCGGCGCTGCGCGTGGCGAAGAACGCATCGTCGAAGTTCCCTTGTCGCAGGTCGAGGCGCATGTGCGCGCTTGCGATCGGCCGCTGGCGCAGGCCATGCTGGTCAGTTGCACCGATCTTGCGACCTTGCCGCTTCTCTTGCGTCTCGAAGCGGAACTGGACAAACCTGTCGTCTCAAGCAACACCGCGACCCTGTGGGCAGCGTTGCGGCGCGCCGGTGTCGCCGACGACATCGGGTGCGGCGGGAGGCTGTTCCGGCACTGACGCACACGGGGCTTGGCCACCAAGGGCAAGCCGGGATTGCAAGACCCCGCAGGGTGCTGTAAAAGGGCAGGGTCACTGATCCGCCTTAGCCCTTCACATGCTCAAGAAAATTCTGGCCGCGATGGCCGTGGCCGCAGCGGCGTTGCCCGCCATGGCGCAGGAATGGCCGAACCGGCCAATTCGTCTCATCGTGCCGTACACCCCGGGGACCGGCCAGGACATCATTGCGCGCACCCTGGGCCCGAAGATCACCGAGCGTTTCAATCAACCTGTGGTCATCGAAAATCGCCCGGGTGCCGCCGGCAATATCGGCACCGAGGCGGTTGCCAAGTCGCCTCCTGACGGCTATACCCTGCTCCTGACGGCCAGCCCGCTGGTCTTCAACCCCCTCATCTACCAGGGCTTGAGCTGGGATCCGTTTCGCGACCTGGCGCCGGTGGCCAACCTGACCGACGGCTATCTGGCGCTCGTGGTCGGCAACAACGTGCGCGCCAGCAACGTCAAGGAATTCATTGCGCTCCTGCGCGCCCAGCCGGGCCGCATGTCCTACGCCTCGCCGGGCATCGGCACACCGCAACATTTGACCGGCGAGCTGTTCAAGGTCGAAACCAAGACCTTCATGCTGCATGTGCCGTACCGAGGCTCGGCCGGCGCTGTGACAGATGTCGTCGGCGGCTCGGTCGAGGCGATGTTCATGCCGGTGCACACCATCCTGCCCCTGGTGCGCCAGGGGCGGCTCAAGGTGCTGGGCGTTGCCTTCGACAAGCGCGTTGCGGTCGCACCAGATGTGCCGACCATCCACGAGGCCGGCGGGCCCCGGGATGTCAATGCCAGCGTCTGGTATGCGATGTACTTTCCGGCGCGCACGCCGCCGGAAATCGTCAACCGCCTGTCCGGCGCGTTGCGCGACATCCTGCGCGCGCCCGATGTGGCCGAGACACTCAACAAGCAGGGCCTCACCGTCAATTACCTGAATCCTCAGGAACTGACGGCGATGATGCGCGACGAGACTACCCGCTGGGCGCGTATCGTCAAGGAGAAGTCGCTCAAGGGCGAATAGCCCGGCTGAGGCTTCGCCGTCGCCGGTGCGCCGGCGACCTGCCTACTTGAGAGCTTCGATGGCGCGCATCACGGCGGCGTTGTCGTGCAGGTCGGCGTATTTCTGGCGCATGTCGAATAGATTGGCTTCGTGGGGACCGATGGCGCGGTCGCCGACGCACTCGGTCGCAACGATGGTGCGGAAATTGTTCTGCATCGCATCGACCACGGTGGCACGCACGCATCCGCTGGTGGTGCAGCCGGCCACCACCACCGTATCCACGCGTTGCATGGTGAGCCAGGCGTTGAGCTCGGTACCGAAGAATGCCGAAGCCTGGCGCTTGCGCACCACGTACTCGCCCGCCACCGGGGTCAGCTCGGTGACGATTTGCGAGGCATGCGCGGCCTCGGTGAGTGTCTTCAACGCCGGGGCCTTGAGCGTGAACACGCCCCAGTCGCTGCCGTCTTCAGCGTAGACCACCCGGGTGTGTGCGACTGGCAGCTTGCGTTCGCGAAAAAACGCAAGCAGCCTGACCGTCGCGGCAATCGCCGGGGCAATGTTGCCGCCGCCAAACTTGGTCGGGTCGGCGAATCCGTTGACGAAATCGACGATCAGGAGCGCCGGCCGCGCGCCGAAACCCGAGGGGTTGTCAAAACCCTGCCGCTTGTAGACCTCCAGATCGTCGCTATGCATTTCGTTCTCCTTTTGCATCCTGTTTGCCCGGTCGCTCAATCCACGGTCGCGGCCTGGCGCAGCCCCAGGATCATCGACGACTTGAGCAGGTAGTTGCGCGAGGCCGCAGGGTCGGCACCGGTACGGCGCAGTTCATCCAGGCGGGCGTTGCGCACTGCCGGATCGCGCTCGTTGAGGATCTGCCGGTTGCGCAGTGTGGCTGCCTGCACCTCGTCGAAGGCGACCGGACGCCGCCGGCGCGTGTAGACATCCAGTCGCGCAGGGTCGTCGTCGCGCCAGTGCCGGACCAGGAGGCGCGCCAATTCGAGCGCGTCGTGAATGCCGCCATTCATGCCCATTCCACCCAGCGGGTTGTTGATGTGTGCGGAGTCGCCGGCCAGAAAGACCCGCCCGACCTGGTAGGTCGCGGCGACGCGCTGATGCACCGGATAGAGTGTGCGATGCGTGGTCGGTGCCGACTCGGCGGCCGGGTGAGCGCGCCGCAGGGCGTCACGCACGAACGCGTCCGCAAGCAGGCGCTCCTCGCCGGCGCCCGGGTCGGCGGGGATCAGGACGCGCCAGAAATCGCGCGTACGCAGCAACACCAGCCACTCGTCGGGATCCGACATGTAGTTGATTGGCGAGAGTTGCGGCAGGTGGTCCTCGAAGCGGAACGGCGTCGAGATGACCAGGAAGAGTTCGGGCAGGGTCATGCCGTCGAAGCTGATATCCAGGACTTTGCGTGTCGGACTGCGTGCGCCCTCGGCGCCGATCAGCCAGCGTCCCGCAAGCGTTGCGGCGCCGGCCGGCGTATCGACGCTCACGCGGACGCCGGAATCGTCCTGGGCAAGTCCGGTCAGCGTGTGACCGAAGCGTACTTCGACCTCGGGGAGCTTGGCGATCTCTTCGAGCAGGAAGCCGACCAGGCGCCACTGTTCGCATTGCACGCGATAGGGGTGTGCCGTGTCGTCCTTGAGCAGTGCCATGTCGAATACCGCGACCGGGCCGGTGGCACGGTCGCGAAACTGCCAGGTCTTGGCAATGAGGCCATGCTCGATTAAGCGCGGCGTGATGCCGAACTCGTCGAGCATGTCGAGCGTGGGCGGATGGAAGGTCGAGGCGCGCAGATCGTGTTGCGGGCCGTCGCCCCTCTCGAGCACAGTGACGGAAATGCCGGCGCGCCCGAGGGCCAGAGCGGCGACGAGTCCGACCGGGCCGCCGCCAGCGATCAGGACGCGTTGTGAGGTTGTGGTCATTCAGATACGGCGTTTCCATGAACCGATGAGCTTACCGCAGTGCGCGGCCTTGTCAGGCCGCGCGGCGCGAAATCGCGATGAACCAGACCAGGGACAGGACCTGGGCGAGAAGTAGTGTGCCGAATGCGATCTGGTAGGCCAGAACCCGCCCGGTACCCGTATCGACCAGGTGCTGTACTGCGATCCCAAGGCCCGCCTGGATCACGAATCCGCCGGCGAACATGACCGTGTTGTAGGCCGTGACGACCCGGCCGGCGATCGCGGGCGGGAAAGCACGCGTCATCAACGGATAGGCGAGCATGCCAGCGCCCAGTGTCACGCCATACGCGAACCAGGGCCAGGATGCAGCGGGAAACGCGTTGCTGACGATGAGTCCCAGCGCGGCATACGCGACCGCCAGCGAGGCGATGTACCAGCGCTGCGGTCCATTCGCAATCGCCTGCACGCGGGCACCGAAGAACGCGATCAGCAGGTAGCCCACCAGCAAGGACAACCCGTAGACCAGCAGGACCTGCGCTGTCGCGGCACGCGACAGGCCCGCCACTTCGATCAGCCAGGGACCGGCCCACAGCGACTGGATCGCCGAAAAGCCACCGCTGCCGAAGAACGCTGTCGGCATATAGGACAGGAAGATGCGCGAACGAAAGATCGTGCCGAAGCCGCCGGCGGACGCAGGCGCGGGATCATTCTGGTGGCGCGGCACCGCGACGATCAGGAGGATGCAGACGATCACCGCCAGTGCATCGAGGGTCCAGAACACGCCGCGCCAGCCGATGGCGCGCATGAGCCATTCCGCCGGCGTCGCGGTGGCCATCGAGGCCAGTCCGCCGATGGCCATGAGCGCGCCTGCCAGGGCCTCGCGATAGCGCGGCGGGTACCAGATCACGGTGGCCTTGAACGCGGTCATCAGGGCGCCGGCGATGCCGAGCCCGATCAGGGCGCGGCCGACGGCAAGCACCGCGAGACTCTGGGCGCTCGCGAAAATCGCCGCTCCGATCGCGGCAATGGCGATCAGCGCGGCATTGACGCGCGCCGGGCCGAAGCGGTCCATCGCGATGCCGATCCCTGGCTGCGCAAGGAAGAAGGCAAGGAAATAGACGCTCGCCAGCAGCCCCAATTCGCGGGCGTTGAGGCCGAGTTCACTGATCAGGTCAGGCGCAATCAGGGGCCCGATCGATCGAAACGCGTAAGAGAGGAAATAGCCGAGTCCGAAGACGGCAAAGATGCGGACCACGGGCACACCGACCATCTGTGGCCTGTCTCAGTTGGGGCGAAACGAGGCCAGGAACATCTCGGCGTCGGCCTCGGGCAAGGTACCTTCCCGACTGACCGTGGCCACCTGGAAGTAGCGTGCACCCGTGTACAGGAGACGCGCGCGCAAGACGACCGTCACGCTTTGGTCGCCCCTCCCGGAGCTGCCGACGACGACGATTTCCTGGCCGGTGGCCGCGCCGTTGGCAACCGGCCTGTCGCTGATGAGGCGACCGTTCAGGTTCTTGACCAGTGCGTCGCGCAGGCCGTCACGGAGGGCGGCATCGGGCGCTGCGGCGAAATCGGCCACGCCCACCCCGAAAATGCTGTCGCCGACCCGGGCGGCGAGCATGCGCATGGTCACCGGCCCGGCCGGCGTGGCAAGTGAGCGCTCCGACTTGCCGGGCTTTTGCGGCATCAGCACGCTGAAGCCGCCGTCGGGTGCGCGCACCTCGCGCCAATCGAGCGCCGCGCTACAGGCCGCGAGTAGAATCGACGCGAGCAAGACGACGAATCTTCCGGAGCGCATGCCCGGATTATGCGCGTTGCCTCTCTCGATGGGCGGCGTGGCGGGGAGTCAGTAATGAAGCACTTGAGCGGGCTCGATTCGACTTTCCTGTACCTCGAGACGCCCGAGACGCCGATGCATGTCGGCGGACTCAATCTCTTCACCCTGCCGGATGGCTACAGCGGTGATTTCTACGAGGATGTCAAGGCGCATGTTGCCGGGCGCATGCATCTGGCGTCGGTATTCACGCGCAAGCTCGCGCTGATGCCTTTCGAACTTGCCAGTCCGGTGTGGATCGAGGACGATGACATCGACCTCGACTACCACGTGCGTCGCATCGTGCTGCCCAGGCCGGGCACGCAGGCGCAACTGGAGACCTACGTCGGCCGCCTGCATTCTTCGCTCATGGACCGTTCGCGTCCGCTGTGGGAGTTTTCGGTCATCGAGGGCTTGCAAGACGGGCGCATGGCCTTCTACTCCAAGCTGCACCACGCCGCCATCGACGGACAGGCGGGCGTGGCGCTGGCCAACGCGATCCTCGATGTGGGCCCGGTGCCGCGCACGGTCAAGGCGCCGCCGCGCCGTCCCACCGGCAAATACCAGCTGGGCGTGGCCGAGCTCCTCGGGGCAGCCCTCTCAAACCAGGTCGCGCAGTACGCCAAGCTGGCCAAGCTCCTGCCGGCGGCCGCGCAGGCCTTGAAGGCCGCGGCCGGTCGCGCCATCGCCGAGCGTCGCGCCGGGCGCACTGCCACGTCAGGCGAAAAATCGTCGCGCAACTGGCAGGTGGGCCCGCGCACGCCACTCAATACCGCGATCACCAACCAGCGCAGCTACGCGACCCTGTCCCTGCCGTTTGCCGACATCCGCCGCATCGGCAAGCCCTTCGAGGCGTCGGTCAACGATGTGGTGCTTGCGATCTGCTCGGGCGCACTGAGGCGCTACCTGGCCGACCTGGGCGGTGTGCCGGCCAAGCCTCTCATCGCGGCGGTGCCGGTGTCCCTGCGCGCTCCGGGCGACACCGCGTCGAACAACCAGGCCTCGATGACGCTGGTCAACCTGAACACCCATGTGGCCGATGCGCGTGAGCGCCTCGACGCGATTCTCGCCGCGACCAAGCAGATGAAGGCGCAGCTCGCCAACACCAAGAGCCTTCTGCCCACCGATTTTCCGACCTTCGGCGCACCCTGGCTCATGAGCGGCGTGGCATCGCTCTACGGGCGCTCGAAGTTGGCTGACCGCATTCCGCCGTTCGCCAACGTAACCATCTCGAACGTTCCGGGACCGCAGTTCCCGCTGTACCTGGCCGGTGCGCGCATGAGCGCCTACTATCCGGTTTCGATCGTCGTGCACGGCGTGGCGCTCAACATCACCGTGCAGAGCTACAACGGTTCACTGGATTTCGGCTTCACTGCCTGCCGCCGCGCATTGCCCGATGTGCGTGATCTGGCCGTGCATACCCGTGAGTCCTTCGACGAGCTGCTGGCGATTGCGGCCAATGCCCATGCGCTGACGGAGGCCGAAGAAGCACAGGCGGCCGCGGCCGTCAAGAAGCCTGCCAGGGCCAGGGCCGCGCCAGCGAAGACAATGGGTGCGCGAGGCAAGGCCGCGCCCGCGCCGACGAAGGCGGCAGGCAAGAAGTCCGTACCCCGCAAGCGAGTCGCTGGCAAGCTCGCGGGCAAAATGGTAGCTCCGGTGCGGCGGCGTGGCGGGTCGCGGACCGCAGCCCTATAATCGATGCGTTCCGAGGGGAATTCGCGCAAGCGATCCGCAGTGGTCCGCAGTGAGGGTCGCCGCAACGTGCGATCGCAGGAAACGTCTGAACGAATCTCGGAGAAAACCGATTTGACTGAGAAGGCTCCCTCGGCCCTCCTGATGTTCCTGGAAGGACGCGCGTTGTGGGAGTACGCTGCCTCTTTCGCCGCCGCTCCGGTGTTGTCGACCGCGCCGCACGGCGACGGCCATCCGGTGCTTGTCCTGCCCGGCCTGGCTGCCAACGACCTGTCGACCGTGCCGATGCGCAATTTCCTGCGCGATCGCAATTTCGTCAGCCATCCCTGGAACTACGGATTCAACTTCGGCCCGCGCCACGGCGTCTTGCGCGGTTGCGTCGAGCACGTGCGCGAGCTGTCCGACAAGCATGGCCGCAAGGTGAGCCTGATCGGCTGGAGCCTGGGTGGCATCTACGCGCGTGAAATCGCCAAGATTGTTCCCGATCTGACGCGCTGCGTGGTCACGCTTGGCACACCTTTCACCGGCAATCCGCGCGCGACCAATGCCTGGCGACTCTACGAGCTGGTAAGCGGCCAGCGCGCCGCCGACCATCCGCTGCGCGAACAGATTGCCAAGGCGCCGCCGGTGCCGACCACGTCGCTGTACAGCAAGACCGACGGGGTGGTCGCCTGGAAATGCTGCATCAACGAGCCAGGACCGCTGGTGGAGAACCTGGAGATCCAGGCCAGCCATACCGGCATGGGATTGAATCCCGCGGCGCTGTACGCCATCGCCGACCGGCTCGCCCAGCCGGAAGGAAAATGGCAGCGTTTCGATGCCTCCGGCATGCGCAGCTGGTTCTTCAAGCACCACGCGCACGACTGATGCAGATCGGCGCCAACGGCATCACCCTGGAGGTTGAGGACCGCGGACCGGCCGCTGGCGAGCCGGTGCTCCTCATCATGGGCCTGGGCATGCAGCTCTCGGCATGGCCCGAAGAATTGCTGGATGGCCTGGTTGAGCGCGGCATGCGGCCGATCGTCTTCGACAACCGCGACATCGGGCTTTCGACCAAGTTCGACCACTGGGGCCGGCCTAATCTTTTGGGCGTCACGCTGCAGAATATGCTGCGCTTGCCGATCAGGGCTCCGTACAAGCTCTCCGACATGGCGCGCGACGCTGATGGCCTGCTCGATGCGCTCGGCATTGCGTCCGCACATGTGGTCGGCGTCTCGATGGGGGGCATGATCGCCCAGCATTTGGCTGCGGAGCATCCGGCGCGCGTCAAATCGCTCACCCTGGTCATGACCAGCTCAGGTGCGCGCGGCCTGCCCGGGCCCACCGCACTGGCACGGCGCGCGCTCCTGTCACGGCCGCGCGGCCGTGACCTGGCGGCTTTAGTCGAGCACGGTGTCGGCGTCTGGAAGGTCATCGGCAGCCCGGGCTATCCGTCTGACGACGCGGTGCTCAAGGCCAAGGTCGAGCGCTCGCTCAAACGTTCCTATCATCCGGCAGGCATGGCGCGGCAGCTTGTGGCCGTGGTGGCGTCCGGTGATCGATCAGCTTTCCTGGGTCGCGTACGACAGCCGGTCAAGGTGGTCCACGGACGCGCCGACCCCTTGGTTCCGCTGGCGTGTGGCGAAGATCTGGCCAGGAAGATTCCCGGCGCCGAACTGACCGTGATTGACGGCATGGGCCACGACCTGCCGGCGCCGTTGCTCGGGCGCCTGGCGGGCATGGTTGCTGCACACGCCGGGCGCTGAGCGCGCCTTGCCGGCTGCTAGATTGCGCGCGCGTTGGCGCGCCAGCGATCCGAATCGTCAGCCGCATCCAGGAGCGCGTTGAGCAGCAATAGTTCAGTCATCACCCCGGGCTCGAAACCGGCGCGGGTGCCGCGGTCATCGACGATCAGGCGCGCCAGGAATTCGCCCAGCTCGGGTGTGCGCCACAAGATGCAGATCTTCTTCAGGATGTTCGGATGCCGCTCCTCCAGGTGCGAGAAGACCTCGATCTTCTCCGGCGGCGGCTTGGCGGTGGCGCGATCGATCAACGCTTCGTCGAACACCATCACCGGTGCGAAAGTGTCCTGCTTGCGATGTATGTCGGTCTCGGCCTGGGCCGCCTCGGCCAACCGCGCGTCCAGGCTTGCGAACGAGCCGGTGATTCCCAGCCGGTCCAGGGTGTCGGCGCGCTCCGCGGGCGACGGACTGGCGAGAATCTTCATCGGCCGCGTGCGCAGCAGTTCCGCCTCGGTCTTGAGCGCGACGAGTTTTTGCGTTATTGCGCATTCGTCCGGCTTGGAGCTGATGCCGCCCAAACCCTGGGCCAGTGCGCGTTCCAGGCGCGCGACACGGGTTTCCAGGGTGTTCAGTTGTTCGCGGGTCTCGGGGTCGAGCCCTGCATCGAGTTCAAGCATGGACAGTCTCCGCTGGGGCGGCAATCACCGCCCATGGGAGCCTTATCGGCTTCGATGACGCCGACTTGAGGGATAAGCTTGGCGTATATTGTTGCTCCGCAGTGCGGTTTTGAAGGAGGGGTCGCGCCGTCGACCCGACGCATGAGCATCGATCAACCCAGGCCGGCCGGCGATCCCGCTGCTGCGGCCCGCGTGCAGGAGCCCTACCTCAACCATTTGCGCAAACTGCGCAAGCCGGTGGTGATATATCTCGTCAACGGCATCAAGCTGGTCGGCCGCATCGCCTCATTCGACCAGCACGCGGTCTCGCTTGAGGGTCACGAGCAACAAATCATCAGCAAGAGCGCGATCGCAACGGTGATGCCGGCGCCGCCGCGCCCGAGCGGACCGCGCAAGCCGCGCGACCCCAGGATCGTGCGGCGCAACCATTTCGGCCTGCCGATCAAGCCCCAGTAGCACGCGGCCTGCCGCGCACCGGCAGGTTGACCAGCGCGATGCCGGCCCCGACCAGGACGGCGGCGGCGACAAAGGCCGGTGAAATCGGGTCTCCCAGGAAGAGCACGCCGAAGGCGACCCCGAAGAGGGGCGCCAAGAACGAGAACACCGCGAGTTGCGCCGCCCGATAGCGGGTCAGGAGCCAGAACCAGGCGAGGTAGCTGCCGAAGGCCACCAGCAAGCCCTGATAGGCGATCGACGCCAGCGTAATGCCGTCCAGGCGCACGATGCCCGGCTCGCCCATCGCCCATGACACCAGCGGCAACGAGGCGCCGGCAATGCCGACCTGGTAGAAGAGGGTCTTGGATGCGCGTGTGGTCGACAGGCGGGTGGCGCGGATCAGGATGGTGGTCAAGGCCCACATGAGCGCGCCCAGGACACCCAGAAAATCGCCTGGCAGCGTGTCGGAAGTGCCACCTTCGCCGAACGCGACGAGGATGCCGGCGAAGGCGATCAGCACACCTGCCCACTGCAGCCAGGTCAGGCGCTCGCCGGGAATCAGGACGGCCAGCCCGAATGCAGTCAGGCAGGGGGCAAGATAGACGAACACGATCATGCGCGAGGCGGTCGTGTATGCAAGGCCGGCGTGGATGAAGGCGAATTCGGCGGCGAACAGGAGCCCCGCTGCCAGCCCGGGCCATAGTGTGCCGTCGCGGTCGAAGAGGGGTTCGCGCACCAGCCGCGCCCACACCAGGACCATGAATGCCGCGATCGCCGAACGCAGGCAGGCCTGCATGACCAGCGAAATGCCGGGAGCTGCGATCTTGATGGCGACCTGGTTGAGGCCCCACATCATCGTAAGCAGGAGCATCAGCGTGAAAGCCGGGAGATCCGCGTCGCGGCGCGGCGCATGGGCGATCACGAGCTATTTCATCCAGTCGATCACGCGTTGCGTCGCGCGATCGAATACCAGCATGATGATGCCGTAGCGCGCGTCCATGGGTACGAACACCAGCCGTTCACGGATGTCGGCGTGGGTGTTCCGCACCCGCTCCAGCTCGCCTGCGATCTCGGCGTTGCCGCGCGCCAGGGCGTCGATGTGGGCCGCCACAGCCGTCACCCGTGCGAAGTTGCTCGCGTCGATGGCTGCGAAGTGATCACCGCGATGTGCGAGGCTGGGTCCGCCGGCGGCCATGTCGGCCAGGTAGCGCCTGCGCAGGGCGGGATCGGGCAGGTCTAGCAGTACGAATGCCGGCCCGCGCCCGGCGGCGGCCAGCGCCTCGACGCGCGCCACGTCACGCGTGGCACGTTGCAGTTCGCGCCAGTGGACCGTGTACAAGGTGGTATCGACTTGCACCACGAACGCCGGCCGATGGGCGTGCATGACCCAGGCACCGTAGATGAATGCGCCGACTTGTAGGAGCGCGATCACGCTCAAGTCGCGCCGCAATTCGGGCTTGGCGCGATTGAAAACCACGAATGTGAGGAGCGGCCCGGCGACGACGTCGACCAGAACGATCAGGCGCAGCACCTGCCAGCCGCCATCGATCATGAAGAACGGCGGCGGGTACCACCAGGCATGCATCGCCGCAGCCAGAATTCCCACAGCCAGCGTGGAGAGGCCCAGGTGGATGCCCGCGGCGCGTGCCCGCGCGGCAAGGTCGATGGCGCGAATCATCTCGCTGTGTTTCGGCGTGCCGCGCGACGGCGCGACCAGACCCAGCGCAGGTAGAGTCCCCAGCCGAAATGCACGATCGCGTAGCCGATGCCAGCCAGCAGCAGCGCCAAGAGGGGCACGCCGACCAAGAGCGGCTTGCCCAGCGAGACCGCCCACTGGCCCAGCGCTTCGGCCCACTCGACTGGCGTCAGGCCGCTATAGGAAGGCGGCGCAAGCGCGTCGGCGGACGGCCCCAGCACCAGGGCACCGATCTGGTAGGCGACCAGGTAGAGCGGGATGATGGTCAGCGGATTGGTATAGAGCGTGGTCACCAGGGCCACCGGCAGATTGCGCTTGAACCAGATCGCGCCCAGCGCGCCGCCGAACATCTGCAAGGGGCCGGGGATCAGGCCGCAAAACAGTCCAAGTGCGACCCCGCCGGCGACACTGCGTCGATTCAGGTGCCACAGCGCCGGATGGAAGAAGCGTGGACCGAGAAAGCGCGCGATGCTGTGGTCGCGGTACTTCTCGATATCGGGCAGGACGCGTTTGAGCCAGCGGCGCGGCACGGGAAACCACCACCTTCGCGGAAAGCAGGTCCGCGAGTATAGGGGCGGCGCAGGGGACGTCGCGCCGCCTGGCAGCTCAGGATTCCTTGATCGTGATGCGCCACAAGGTGCGAGCCTGGCTCGCATCCGGCAGGGGCGCCTTGTGCAGCAGTTGCGCGTTGTCCCAGATCACCACGTCACCCGGGCGATAGTCCGGTCGATGGCAGTAGCGCGCCTGGGTCGAATGGTTCTTGAGCTCGTCCAGGAGGGCTAGTGCAGCCGCATCGTCCATGCCTTCGATGCCGAAGGAGGAGCCGGACACCGAATACAACGCACGGCGACCGGTGCGCGGATGCGCCCGGGCGATACGATGGCGCACCCAGTGGACCTTTTTCTTCTGTTCCTCGTTGAGCACCGAGGCAACCGTGCGTGAGGTCTCGTCGAGGTCGTCGCGGTTGCCGTAGTGGTGCCGGCCGACGAGCGGGTCGATACGCGCCTTCAGTGCCGGCGACAGGTCGTCGTAGGCGCGCGTCTGGTTGGCGAACGTGGTGCCGTTGGCGCCCTGTGGGACGCGCAATGCATAGAGCATGGTGCAGCGGGCCGGCACGTCGAGGTAGGAGTAATCGGTGTGAAAGTACGATCCCGCATCGGCGAGTCCGAGAGGTTTGCCGTCGCGCACCTCGTTGGACAGCACCAGGATGTTGGCATCCTCGGGATGGTGGAAGGTGTCGATCACGTGCGGGTCGGGCCGGCCCCACAGTTTCGAGAAGGCGACGAATTGCGCTGCCGTAAGGTGTTGCCGCGGCATGACGATCACGCAGTAGCTGTCGAGCGCCTGCTCAATGATCTTGAATGTCTCGGGTGCGAGAGGCTGCGACAGGTCGACGCCCTCGATGCGGGCGCCGAGCGCCTCCGACAGCGGATGGATGGTTGGCATGGTCACTCTCACTTGAGCAGTTCAGGAGCCAGCCAGCGCGGCAGGAGAAGGGGAATCTCCGGCCAGATGATGATGGCGCACAGCACCAGGAGCATGGGGACGAGCATGATCATCGTGTCCTTGAGCGCGAACTTGAGCGGCACCTTCGCGACCGCGCAGGAGACCAGCAGACACAGACCGTAAGGGGGCGTGACCAGGCCGAAGGCGAGCGAGACAATGCCGATGATGGCGAACGAGACCGGGTGCAGGCCGACGGCCTGCGCCATCGGCTGGAGCACGGTGCCGACGATGATGATGGCCGGAATCGCATCCAGGAAGCATCCCACCACCAGGAAGGACGCGGCGATGAGAAAGCCCACGCCGATCGGCCCGAGTTCCCAGGCCGTCACGCCGGCCAAGAGCACCTTGGGAATCTGGAAATAGGCGAGCAACCAGCCGAAGACTGATGCGGTGCCGATGCAGAACAGGGCCACCGAGGCCAGACGCCCGGTATCGACGACCGCATGGTAGAGCTGCTTTACGCCAATCTCGCGGTAATAGAAGATCGACACACAGGCCGCGTAGAGCACGGCGATGGCGGCCGATTCGGTTGCGGTGAACCAGCCAAGCAGGATGCCGCCGACGATGATGACAGGCGTGATGAGCGCCGGGATCGAGAGCAGCGCGGCATTGAAGAATTCGCGCAGGTTCGAGCGCGGGTAGACCGGATAGCCGCGCCGCTTCGCATAGGCGTGCACGGTGGCCATCTGCGCCAAGCCGATGAGAAGTCCCGGAATCACACCGGCCAAGTACATCGCGCCGATTGAGGTCGAGATGACCCCGCCCCACACGATCATCAGGATGGACGGCGGGATGATGACTGCGAGCACCGCCGAGACCGCGGTGATCGCGATCGAGAATGACAGGTCGTAGCCTTCCTTGACCTGTGCATTGATGAAGAGTTTGCCCTGGCTGGCCGCGTCCGCCGTGGACGAACCCGAGATACCGGCGAAGAACACCGAGAGCAGCACGTTCACCTGGGCAAGTCCGCCGGGAAAGTGGCCGACCATGGTGCGCGAAAGATTCATCAGTCGTTGTGTGATGCCCCCGACGTTCATGAGATTGGCGGTGAGCAGGAAGAAAGGCACGGCCAGCAGGATGAACGAGTTGTAGGACTTGAACATCTCGTTGAACAGCACCATCGGCGAGAGGCGCGGCTCGATAACAAGAACTGGCAGCGAGGCCAGGCCGAGCGCGAATGCCACCGGCACGCGCAGCGCGAGCAGAATGAAAAAACCGCCGAACAGCACCAGTGCCGCCATTCCCGGCGTGAGCGTCGCGCCGCTCACAGGTGCCGCTCCAGCACTTCGTTGCGGCGGTACATGCCGATGTCGCGGATGAAGGCCTCGATCAGGAACATGAGCCAGGTGATTCCGGTCAAGGGCCAGGCGATGAATATCATCCACATCGGCAGGTCGGCAAGCTCGGAAGTCTGCTTCCAGCCGAAGCGGGTGAATTCGATCCCCCAGTAGATCATGATGCCGGTGAAGACGAGAACGAACACATTGGCAATCATGCGCAGCACCGCGTCAGGGCGCGCGGCCAGTTGCGGCCAGACGTCGACATCGAAATGCAGGCGTTCGCGCAGGCCGATCATTGCGCCCAGCATGACCATCCAGATGAACAGGAAGCGGCTCATCTCCTCGGTCCAGATGTAGCGCGGAATGAGCTCGGTGTAGCGCGAGAAGATCTGCAGGCACACCGGAATCAGCAGGATGGCCACGGTGGCGGCCATGAGCCAGGTAAGGATGCGGTGCCAGAGGTCGAGGAAGGCTTTCACGGGCTGTGACCGGAGGGTGAATTCGGCATCTACAAAAACAGTTGCGGCCCCGTCGCGCGGGGCCGCGGTCGACTAAGCGACGCTTACTTGATCGCGTTGATGCGCGCGTAGATGGCCTCGGCGCCGATCTCCTTGGCGTAGGCCGCCATGACCGGCTCGACCAGCTTTTGCATCGCCGCGCGGTCAGAGAAGGGCACCTGCTTCAAGCGCCCGGCCTTTTCCATCGCGTCGAGCTTCTGCTGGTCCTCGGCGGACTCGATCTGCCTGCCGTGGGCGCCGGCTTCCTTGCCGGCACGCAGGACCGCAGTCTGAAGATCCTTGGGCAGCTTGGCAAAGGTCTTCGCCGAAAAGCACACCGGGC
Source organism: Burkholderiales bacterium (assembly GCA_046160545.1). Taxonomy (GTDB): domain Bacteria; phylum Pseudomonadota; class Gammaproteobacteria; order Burkholderiales; family JAEUOS01; genus JAEUOS01. Next base: position 95,967 of record JBJXGS010000193.1, on the reverse strand, counting down.
GAATCGTGATCGCGTGCTTGGTCAGGTTGACGTTGGGGCCGACCTCGTAGAACTTCATCGCCTCGATGCCGGCGGATTCGTTCTCGCCCGCCTCGATGACCTTGTTCTGGATCGCGTTGTAGACCTCGTTGTAGGCGATCACGGTCGGCGCCATGCCGATGGCCGAAAAGGTGCGGCTCCAGATCGGCGCGCCCTGCACGCGGACCTTCAAGCCCTTCATCTCGGCCAGGTTCCTGACCGGCTTGTTGGCGAAGATGTTGCGCACCCCGCCGCCGGCATAGCCGATCAGCATGACCTCGCCCTTTTGCGCGACTTCGTCAGCCACCGGCTTCAACACATCCTGGTCGAGCACCTTGTTCCAGTGGTCGAGGTCGCGGAACAGGAAGGGCGCGTCGATGAAAGGCGCCGCCTTGGCGAAGGTCGACATGTGCGCCGGCGAGACGATCGCGTAGTCGACCGCCTTGCCCTGATTCATGTAGGCGAAGTAGTCCTTCTCCAGCCCGAGCGCTGAATTGCGGTGCAGCGTGAAATTGATCGGCTTGCCGTAGTACTTCTTGACCAGTTCCTCGAAGCGCAGCAGCGCCCTATTGAAGGCGTGGTCGTCGTTGAACTGCACGGCGCCTTGCAGGGTGATGGGCGCCTGTGCGGAGGCGCGATTTGCGAGCATCGCAGCCGCGACGGCCGCACCGGCGCCGACGACGGCGCGCCTTGTCTTGCTGATGGGTTCCATGTCCTCTCCTTGTTTGGTTGCCGGTCCGGTGGGTGCCGCTGCACATGGCACTGATTGCGGTATACGGACTGGGTCCACGCTGCAATTAACCCGCTGCAATTAACCGGTTGGATAAGTGTAGCACTGCAGGGCGTCGCTCCTGACGCGGTGGCAAATCGCGCACAATTGGCGCTTTCCTCCACTGATCGGGAAAAACTGCCTTGAATCCGCGGATCGAAAAACCCGTCATCGTCGCAGGCGCGGGCCCGGTCGGTCTGCTGGCTGCCCTGGTGCTGGCGCGCCAGGACGTACCCGTGATCGTCGTCGAGGCCGAGGCAGCCCTGACCCGCGATCTGCGGGCCGGAACATTCCATCCACCGACCCAGGAGATCATGGAGCCCTTGGGCATCACCGCGAAGATGCTCGAGATCGGCATCAAGGTGCCGCGCTGGCAGTGGCGCGACCGCAGGGAGGGGCTGATCGTCGAGTGGGATCTGGGACTCCTCAAGGAGGACACCCCCTACCCCTGGCGCCTGCATCTGGAGCAACACCGACTGACCCCCATAATCCTTGAACTGCTCGGGGACTACCCGCACGCGCAGGTGCGGTTTTCGACGCGTTTCGAGAGTGTCGATGAGGTGGGCGACGGCGTCTGCGTGCGCGTCACAGGCCCGGATGGGCCGCAGACCCTGGAAGGCGCCTGGCTGATCGGCGCCGATGGTGGACGCAGCCAGGTACGCAAGTCGGTGGGTATTGAATTCGAGGGCTTCACCTGGCCGGAGCGCTATGTCGTCATCTCGACGACCAATGACCTGGCGCAATACGGCTACGCGAGCAACGCCTACATCGCCGACCCGGAGGAGTGGATCGCGGTGTTTCACATGCCCGATGTCGGCCCTCCTGGCTTGTGGCGCATGTGCTGTCCTGTCAACCCCGATCTCCCCGAGGATGAGGTGCTTTCCGATGCCTACTCCCAGCGCATGCTCAGGCGCTTCCTGCCGGTAGCCGAGTCCATGGATGTGCCCTACAAGAGCATGTACAAGGTGCACCAGCGTGTGGCCAAGTCGTTCCGTTGCGGCCGAGTATTGCTGGCGGGCGACTCGGCGCATGTCAATAACCCACTCGGCGGCTTTGGGCTCAACAGCGGCATACACGACGCTATCAACCTGGGGGCCAAGCTGGCAGAGGTCATGCGCGGGGAGGCCGACGCGACGCTGATGGATCGCTACGAGCGCCAACGCCGCGCGGTCAACATCGAGTACGTGCAGAACGTCTCTATCGCCAACAAGAAGGCGCTCGAGGAGAAAGACCCGGTGGAGAAGCAAAAGCGCGCCGACATGCTGCGCGCAACCGCAGCCGATCCCAGGCGCGCGCGTGAGTATCTGCTGAACTCCTCGATGATCAACAGCATGCGCATGGCCAACGCAATCGAGTAGTGGCGGAGCGCGACGAACTGCTGATCGTCTGCGTCATCGTCAGCTACGACGCAGCCCGCGACCCGCTGGCAGCCGTTGATGCCGTCATGGCCCGTGCGCAGCATGTCATCCTGGTCGACAACGCCGAGGTCGCCCGCAAATTCGACTCCGCCGCACGCCCCGGCCTGACGGTGCTCGCCAACGGTAACCGCGGCGCGCTGGCCGGCGCCTACAACCTCGCGCTGGCCGAAATCGAGGCGCACCATGGGCAGGCGAGCCATGTGCTGTTTCTCGATGATGATTCGGACGTCGCTGCGCTGCCGAGCTTTCTTGCGCATGCGGCGACCCGCGCGGCGGCGTTCCGGGACGACGTCGCCGCTGTCGCGCCGGTTTACGTCGAGCGCGAGACGGGCTTGCGATTGGCGCCCATCGAACTGAAACGCTTCTCCTATCGCCTGATGTCGCGCAATGTCGAGGGCCAGGTGGATGTTTCTTTCCTGATCAACTCGATGTCTCTGTGGCGTCGCCAGGCGCTGCAGAGGATCGGACCCTACGATGAGGGTCTCGGTGTCGACCATGTCGATACCGACTACTGCCTGCGCGCAGCATCGCTTAAGTATCGGCTGGTGCTGAATACCGCGACGCCGTTCGCCCATTCCATCGGTCGGCGGCGCATGTATCGGCTATTCGGCAAGACCCTTCAGACCGGCGGACATTCGCCAGCGCGACGCAGGATGATCGCGCGCAACACGGTCGTGATCGCGCGGCGCCACGCGCTGGCCTGGCCGGCCTTCGTCGTGCTTTGTCTGGTCCGCCTCGCTTACGAAGCCGTCGGCATCACCATGGCCGAGGACAGTCGCCGCGAGAAACTCGGCGCAATGGCGCGCGGCTTCATTGACGCGCTGCGCGGCCGGACAGGCTAGGTTGGCGGAATGGCGGGGCGGCGTTGTGCACTGCCCGGCACGGAGACTTCCACCGTCGAGTCGCAGCCGGTCCCCGCCGCGATCCAGCGCCGCGCCAGCCGGCGTAAAAGCGGCGCGAGCCAGGCGAATGGTCGTGGCAGGACCTCGCGCGGGGCGACAAGCGCGCCGCAGCGGTAGCGCGATTCGGCGTCTACCCATCGCAGCGCCGCGCAGGCGCCGGTGCGCCTGCCCGACAAGACGCTGCCTAGCGGGCAGGGCTCGGCCAGACAGCACACACCGCAGCCGTTGCAGGGCGTTCCGAGCGCCGGCTTGGGCGGCGCGTCGTGATGCACAAGGATGCGTGTTGCGACCACCTGGCCGCGCGGCATGGCGAGGGACCGGGGCTGCCTCGCCCGGTCAGGCGGCGACCCCGGCCTTTGCTGCGCGTTCGCGCAGGGACTGCGGCACCGCGAAGCGCTCACCGTACTTTTTCGCCAACGCGTCAGCCTTCTCGACGAAGCGGGTCGCCCCCTCGAACTCGATGTACTGCAAGGCACCGCCGGTCCAGGCCGGAAAGCCGATGCCGAAGATCGAGCCGATGTTGCCGTCGTGCACCGTGGTCAGCACGCCTTCTTCGAGGCAGCGCGCAGTCTCGATGGCCTGGCGGTAGAGAAAACGATCCTTGAGTTCATCGACGTTCCAGGCCACAGCAGGTTTCTCGAACTGCTTCAAGCCGGACCAGAGCATCTTTTTTGCACCGGCCGGATAGTCGTAGAAGCCGCCTCCGCCGGCGCGCCCCGGGCGCTTGAATTCGCTGACCATGCGCTCGAAGAGCGCCTCGCCGGGCTGGGCCGCGTAGGTCTTGCCTTCGGCTGCAAGGTCGGCGCGCGTCTGCGCCAGGACGTGCACCGACAGGCTCATTGATGTTTCGTCGATCACCGCCAGCGGGCCCACCGGCATGCCGGCGGCGCGCGCGGCGTTCTCGATCACGGCCGCCGGAATGCCTTCCTCGACCATGCAGGCCCCCTCGCGCACGAAGGTGCCGAAGGTGCGGCTGGTGTAAAAGCCGCGGCTGTCGTTGACCACGATCGGGGTCTTGCCGATCTGCAACACGTAGTCGTAGGCGCGCGCCAGTGTTTCGGCGTCAGTCTTCTGGCCCTTGATGATCTCCACCAGCGCCATCTTGTCCACCGGCGAGAAGAAATGCAGGCCGATGAATTTCTCCGGTCGCGCGGCCGCCTGCGCCAGTCCGCTGATGGGTAACGTCGAGGTATTGGAGGCAAAGAACCCGCCCGCGGCCAGGAGCGGCTCGGTGGCGCGCGTGACCTGGGCCTTCAAGTCGCGTTTCTCGAATACGGCCTCGATGATCAGGTCGCAACCCTTCAGGTCCTCATCCCGGGCGGTCGCGGTGATCAATGCGGCGGTAGCGGCGGCGCGCTTTTCGTCCATGCGACCCTGGGCGATGCGCTTTTCAAGCAGTTTGGTCGTGTAGGACCTGCCTTTGTCCGCAGCTTCCTGCGAGACGTCCTTCAGGACACAGGGCACACCGCGGGTGGCGGTGGCCCAGGCGATTCCCGAGCCCATCATGCCGGCACCGAGAATGCCCACGCGCGTGGCTTTCCACTTGGGAACATCCTTGGGCCGCGAGGCACCTGAACGGATCGCCGCCTGGTTGAAGAAAAGGCTGATCAGGTTCTTTGAATGGCGCCCGACCATGAGGCCCACCAGATAGCGGGACTCGATGCGCAGTGCCGTCTCGAAGTCGACCCGCGCGCCTTCGACCGCGCAGGACATGATGGCCTCGGGCGCGGGCAGCATGCCGCGCGTCTTGTCGAGCGTGATGGCCGGTGCGATGGAAAGCATTTGCGCGATCTTCGGGCTGTCCGGCCCGCCGCCGGGAATGCGGTAGCCCTTGACGTCCCAGGGGTGTTGCGCCTTGGGATTGGCGGCGATCCAGGCGCGTGCGCGCGGCATGAGGTCGGCGGCGGAGTCAACCAGGTCGTGCACCAGTCCCAGCGCGCGCGCTTCCTTGGGCGAGAAGGTCTTGCCTTCCATCAGGTAGGGAAACGCGGCCTCCAGTCCCAACAGGCGCACCATGGTGGTCACGCCACCGGCGCCGGGCAACAGGCCCAGGGTCACTTCGGGCAGGCCCAGCTTGATCGAGTTGTCATCCAGTGCGATCCGGTGCTGCGCGGTGAAGGCGAGCTCCCAACCGCCCCCCAGGGCGCTGCCGGTCAGGAGTGCCACCACCGGCTTGCCGCAAGTCTGCAGGCGGCGGAACATCTTCTTGGTGGCTTCGATCTCGGCGAACATGCGCGGTGCGTCGGCCGGCGTGAGCTTGATGACGTCCTTCAATTCCGCGCCGGCGAAAAAGGTCTTCTTGGCCGAAGCCAGGATCACGCCGCTGACCGCGCTGTCTGTGCATACGCGCTCAATGGCCGCGTGCATGGCCTCGTTCCAGGCCTGGGTCATGGTGTTGACCGGGGCACCGGGTGCGTCAAAGGTCAGGGTCAGGACGCCGGCAGCGTCGATTTCGGAGCGTATGGGGTTCATGGTCGCTTGGACGAAAAGGGTGGCGGGCAGCGCGCAGGGTCATTGCCCGCGGGGCGGGGCGGCAAGTACGGCGCGCAGTTTACTGCGCGGCCTTCAAGCGGGTCTTCAGCGCGCCAGCGCCGCCGCGACGAATTCCAGCCGGTCCTGGCCGAAGTGCATCTCGTCGCCGACGAACATGGTCGGCGCGCCGAAGACTCCGCGAGCCGCCGCCTCTTCTGTATTGGCGATCAGCCCCTGTTTGACCTCCGGGTCGGCCGTGAGCGCCATGAATGCCTGTGCATCGAACCCGGCGGCGCCCAGTACGCGCGCCACGGTCTCGAAATCGCCCAGATTCTCGCCACGGCCGAACATCGACGTGCAGACCGTTTCGACATAGTGGATAAAGCGCCCGGGCTCGCGCTTCTGCATGCCCACCGCGCCGCGCATCAATGCCAGGGTATTGATCGGAAAGCCCGCCGGGATAGTGAACGGTACGCCGTACTTCTTGGCCCAGCGTGCGAGGTCCGCCATCATCCATTTGCCCTTGGCCGCGACCGTGACAGGACTTGCATTGCCGGTGGCCTTGAAGACCCCGCCCAGGAGCATGGGCCTCCAGACGATCGTAGCGCCCGCTGCTGCGGCGATCTTGGGCAGCTGGGTCCAGGCGAGGTAGGCCGCGGGGCTGCCGAAATCAAAAAAGAATTCCACCTGCTTGCTCATGAGGGTTTCCTTGTCGTCTGCATCGCGAGTGAAATCTAACACAGCGATTTCACGCGACCTTTCGGATTGCAGGGTGACCGGAAGAGCAATCCTGGCCGCGAAATCGCGAGTGCTTTCAGGGGCGCATGCCGAATGCGGACGGACCGGGCGAGCGCAGCGGCGCTGCAAGATTGGCGAATTCGCACAATAACCTGCGGGTCTCGCGCGGATCGATGATTTCCTCGACCTTGAACTGTTCGGCGGTGCGAAACGGAGAGGTGAACTTGGTGAGGCGCGCCTCGATTTCGGCCAGGCGCGCGGCGGGATCGGCCGCTTTCTCCAGGTCGGCCTTGTAGGCAGCCTCGAGACCGCCGGCGATGGGTAGCGAGCCCCATTCGCCCGAAGGCCAGGCATAGCGGACGTTGTAGCGACCGTGGTTCTGGTGGGCCGCGCCGGCGACGCCAAAAGCGCGCCGCACCAGGATCGAGCACCACGGCACGCGGGCCTGGTAGATCGCGGCCATGGCGCGTGTTCCGTAACGAATGGTCGCTTCTTCTTCGGCCTTGACGCCGATGAGAAATCCCGGGATGTCGACCAGATGCACGACCGGCAGGTGGAAGGTTTGCGCCAGGTCGACAAAGCGCGTCAACTTTTCGGAGGCGCGCGCGGTCCACGCCCCGGCGTAATGGTAGGGGTCGGAGGCCAAAACCGCGACCGGCCAGCCGTCCAGGCGTGCCAGGCCCGTGATGACCGATTTCCCCCAGCCGCGGCCGATCTCGAACCATGATCCGGCATCCATCAGCGACTCCACGATCGGGCGCATGCGATAGACCTTGCGCGGATCGCGCGGCACCGCGGCGATGAGCTTTTCATCGCGACGCACCGGGTCGTCGGTCGGCGGGCAGCGCGGCGGCAGTGTGTCTATCGAGGACGGCAGGTAGGAAAGAAAGCGCCGCGTGCGAGCAAAGGCCTCGGCCTCGGAGGCGACAACATCGTCGACCGTGCCATTGACGCCGTGGATGTGGGCGCCGCCCAGCTCTTCCTTGGTGACTGTCTCGCCGGCGCGCGCTACCACCGGCGGGCCGGCAGCGAATATCTGGGAAACACCCTCTACCATCAGGGAGTAGTGACTGGAGGCGACGCGAGCCGCTCCCAGGCCGGCCACCGAGCCGAGCGCCAGGCCGACCACCGGCACAGTCGCCATGTTGGCGACCGCGTACTCCCAGCCGGACACGGCCGGCACATAGGTGCGGCCGATGGTCTCGATGGTCTTGACCGATCCGCCGCCGCCGGTACCGTCGACCAGGCGAATCAGAGGAATTCGCAGTTCGCCCGCCATGCGCTCGATATAGACCAGCTTTTCGCCGACGCCGCCGTCGTTGGCCCCGCCGCGCACGGTGAAGTCATCGGCGGAGACCGCGACGGTGCGTGCCTCGATGGCACCGCGCCCCATGATGTGGTTGGTGGCAACGAAACCCGCGAGCGTATTGTTGGCGTCATAGGTCGCGAATCCCGACACCGAGCCGATTTCGCGAAAGCTGCCGGGATCGAGCAGCATGTCGATGCGTTCGCGCACGGTCAGCTTGCCGTTGTTGCGGTGGCGCTGGACCTTTTCGGTGCCGCCCAGTTCCAGGGTGTGGCGCCTGCGGCGCTCCAGTTCGTCGAGTTCGGGTTGCCAGGACAAGGCAGGCTCCATCGATGCGAGACGGCGATCTTAGACGCTTCGCCGGCTGCCAGAAGGCTCGCCGTGCCCTGTTTTCCGCTTGGGCCTGGCGCTGGGCGCCACGGGATTTTCGGGGCATAATGCCCTTCGTTCGGGCAAAGCCCAACCGCCAGATGCAGTCAAAATATTAATGGCGGGGGTGCCCACGGAGACAAATGGCGCAATTCCTGCAACTCGCCTTGAGCGGCATCGCGATCGGCTGCGTCTACGCGCTGGTGGCGCTCGGCTTCGTGCTCATCTACAAGGCGACCGAGACGGTCAACTTCGCCCAGGGCGACGTGATGATGCTGGGCGGTTTTTTCGCCTACACGGCCACCGCACTCATGGGCTGGCCCTACTGGGCCGGAATTCCTTTTGCGCTCATCGTCATGGCGCTGTTCGGCATGGCAGCCGAACGCATTGTCCTGCGCCCCGTACTGGGCCAGCCGGCATTCACCGTGGTCATGGTCACCATCGGGGTCGGCTACATCATGCGCGGCGTGGTCACGATGATCCCGGGCTGGGGCACCGACACCTACAAGCTCGTCACGCCCTTCGCCGACCAGGTCGTCAACGTGGCGGGCGCGGCGCTCTCGCTGGACCAGATCATGGTCATTGTCGACACGGCGGTGCTATGCGCGATCCTGTTCCTGTTCTTCCGCTTCACGCGCATCGGCATCGCCATGCAGGCGGCGTCGCAGAACCAGCTGGCGGCCTATTACATGGGTATTCCGGTATCGCGCATCAACACGTTGATCTGGGGTATCTCGGCCGCGGTGGCCACCTTTGCCGGCATCCTCTTGGCGCCGATCACGTTCATCCACTCCAACATGGGCTTCATCGGCCTGAAGGCCTTCCCGGCAGCGGTGGTGGGTGGTTTCGGCAGCATCCCCGGCGCGATCGTGGGCGGGCTCATCATCGGTCTGGTTGAGTCCTTCGCGGGTTTTTACCTGCCGGAGGGGTTCAAGGACATCGCCGCGTATATCGTCGTGCTGATCGTGCTGATGGTCAGGCCATCCGGTCTGTTCGGCGAAAAACTGCGCAAGAAGGTCTGAAGAGACACCATGCGCTTCTACTTCAAGACCGACTACGCGCAGGACGTAAGCCTGTTCAAGGATGGCCAGCAGATCTTCTGGTACTCGCTCCTGGTCGTGGGCCTCTTCGCCTTGCCGCTCGTCCTGCCCGAGTACCTCGAGGGGCAGATGGTTTTCATCCTCATCTATGCCATCGCCGGGCTTGGTTTGATGTTGCTCATCGGTTTCACCGGGCAGATCTCCCTGGGGCACGCCGCCTTCCTGGCTGTGGGGGCCTACGTCGAGACCCTCCTGGCCAGCAAGGGTGTGCCCTTCGTGATCTCGATCTCCGCCGCTGCGCTCTTGGCCGGGGTGGCCGGCATCATCATCGGACTGCCCGCGCTGCGCTTGAAGGGCATCTACCTCGCGATCGCGACCATGGCTTTCGGTTTCATCGTCGAGGAGGGTGTCACGCGCTGGGATAGCGTAACCGCCGGCAACAAGGGTCTCACGGTGCCGCCGATCAAGATCTTCGGGGTCGCCATGGACAACGACACGCGACTCTATTACGTCGCGCTCGCGATCACGATCATCCTGGTGCTGGGCATGGTCAACCTGCTGCGCAGCCCGACCGGGCGCGCCTTCGTCGCCATTCGCGACTCCGAGATCTCCGCGCAGAGCATGGGCATCAACCTGGCCTGGTACAAGACTGTTTCCTTTGCGCTGTCGGCTGCGCTGACCGGCGTTGCCGGCGCTCTGTACGCGCACAAGGTGCAATACATCTCGCCGGAGCAGTTCAACCTGCTGGTGTCGATCGAGCTGGCCACGCTGGTCTTCATCGGCGGGCTGGGTTCGTTCCATGGCGCGGTGTTTGGAGCGGCCTTCATCATCGTCCTGCCGCAGGCAATCGTTTTCATAAAGGATTACCTGCCCCAGGCGATCGCGCAGCAGACCGGCCTGCAGCCGACCATCTTCGGCCTGATCCTGATCGGCTTTTTGATCTTCGAGCCGCTTGGCATTTATGGTCGCTGGCGCAAGATCCAGGCCTATTTCTCACTGTTCCCCTTCTACCGGCGCGGCATGTTCCGGCGCCAGAAGTCCTACATGAAATCGGAGCGCCTCAAGTGACGCGGCGCCTGCCAATCCAGGGCTTCCCATGTCGGCCAAGGACTGATGGAAGGGGCCGCGCATGAGCTTCTTCAAGGTGGAAAACCTCTCGATCCAGTTTGGCGGTGTCAAGGCGGTGACCAATGTCTCCTTCGAGGTCGAAAAGGGCGAGGTCTTCACCATCATCGGCCCCAACGGGGCCGGCAAGACCACCATCTTCAACCTGATCAGCCTGATCTACCCGCCCACGGCGGGCAAGATCTGGTTCGAGGGGCGTGAGGTCACCGGCCTCTCGCCGGACCGGGTCGCGAACCTGGGCATCGCGCGCACTTTCCAGAACATCGAGCTCTTCGAGTACGCGACGGTTCTGCAAAACCTCCTCATCGGCCGGCATACGCATCGCTCGACCTCGTTGTGGCAGGAGCTGTTTTTCCTGCCGGCGGTGCGGCGCGCCGAACTCGAGCATCGCGAGGCGGTGGAAAAGGTCGTTGAATTCCTTGACCTGCAGCACGCGCGTGACAGCCTGGTCGCGGGTTTGCCCTACGGCGTGCGCAAGGTGGTGGAACTGGGGCGGGCGCTGTCGATCGGCCCGAAGCTTCTGCTCCTGGATGAGCCGTCGTCGGGGCTCAACCCCGAGGAAACCGATGACATGGCATTCTGGATCGAGGATATCCAGAAGGACTTGGGCGTCACCGTGCTGATGGTCGAGCACGACATGAGCCTGGTATCGCGTGTCTCGGACCGTGTGCTGGCGATGAACCAGGGCGAGATGCTGTCCCTGGGCACCTCGAAAGAAGTGCAGTCGGACCCCAAGGTCATCGAGGCCTACCTCGGCCGGCAGGACGAACCCTGAGGCTGTGATGAGCGAGCCCATCCTCGAACTCAAGAACATCGAGTCGGCCTACGGGCCGGTGCAGGCCCTGCGCGGCGTGAGTCTCACGGTCGCCAAGGGCTCGATCGCCACCGTGCTGGGCGGCAACGGCGCCGGCAAGAGCACGATCCTCAAGACCATCTCCGGCATCATCGACCCCAACAAGGGGCAGATTCGCTTCGACGGTGAGGAGATCCAGGGCAGGGCGCCGGACTGGATCGTGCGGCGCGGCATCTCGCACGTGCCCGAGGGACGCGAGGTGTTTCCGTTGCTCTCGGTCGAAGACAATCTCAAGATGGGGGCTTACACACGCCGCGACCGCGACGGTGTCGCACGCGACATGGAGGCGGTGTACGGTTACTTCCCCATCCTCAAGGAGCGCGCCAGGCAGGACGCCGGACTGCTTTCCGGCGGCCAGCAACAGATGCTGGCGATCGCGCGTTCGCTGCTCGCTTCCCCTGAGCTGATGCTCCTGGACGAACCCTCCTTGGGGCTTTCGCCCAAGCTGACCCAGGAGATCTTCGAAATCGTGCGGCGCATCAACGGCGAGCGCGGCACCACCATACTGCTGGTCGAACAGAACGCGCAGATGGCGCTCAAGACGGCGAGCTTCGGCTATGTGCTCGAAGTCGGGCGCATCGTCATGGAAGACACCTGCGCCAACCTCATGCAAAAAGAGGACATCCGCGAGTTCTACCTGGGCATGAAGGAACAAGGCGCGCGCGGCGGACGACGCTGGAAAAAGAAAAAGACCTGGCGCTAGACGCCGGTGACGCCGTGACGCCTGCGGTCGTTCGGGGTCACCCGGGTTGCCCAAGCCATCGTCGCACCTCGAGTCCGGATTGAACCTGCCGCCCGCCATCCTTGCCCTGGCGTCGATCCTCATGTGGTCGACCGTCGCCTGGCTGAGTCTCACGCTCCGGCACGTGCCGCCCTTCCTGCTGGTCGGGCTTGCTCTCCTGATCGGCGCGGTCGTGGGCCTCGCCCGCATCGCCGACTGGCGAGCGGCCACGCCGAAGCTGATGGCACTCGGGGTCTACGGGCTCTTCGGTTTTCACTTCTTCCTTTTCACGGCGCTGCGCCTGGCGCCGCCGATCGAGGCCAACCTCGTCAACTACCTCTGGCCCTTGCTCATCGTCGTGCTGGCGCCGCTAATCGTCCCGGGCGTCAAGCTCACCGTGCGCCACGTCGCTGCCGGCCTCCTCGGTTTCGTCGGCGCAGCGCTGCTCGCCACCGGCGGCAGCATCGCGATCCGCACCGAGCACCTGCCCGGCTACGCCTGCGCGCTTGCCGCGGCACTCATCTGGTCGACCTACTCGCTTTTCACGCGACGCCTGGGCGACTTCCCGACCGGGACCGTCGGCGCGTTCTGCGCCGTCTCGGGCCTGCTTTCGCTCGCCTGCCATGCGGCCTGGGAGGCGCCGGTGAGTCTCACCGCGGCCGACTGGGCCTGGATTGCAGCGCTGGGCGTGTTTCCCCTGGGGCTTGCGTTTTTCACCTGGGACGCAGCAATGAAACGCGGCGATCCGCGCATGATCGGCACGCTCTCTTACCTGACGCCGCTCCTGTCGACGGCCTGGCTGGCGCTGTCGGGACAGGGACAGCTCGGCTGGCTGTCCATCGTCGCAATGTTGGCGATTGTCGGCGGGGCGGTATTGGGAAGCGGTCTGCGCGTGCGATCGTGACGAGGCTTGCCCAGGGTTCAGATTACCCGCACGGTCGGTGCGTAACGATGCAGCGCTGCGTCGTTGGTGATGAGCGTCATCGACTCGTGCAGGGCCTGGGCGAGCAAAACGCGGTCGAAGGGGTCTTTGGTGCCGAGATTGTTGAGGTCGGCGGTGCGGGCCGCATGCACGCCGGACACGGGGAGCAGATCGAAGCCGGCGATCTCGACTTCCCTTAGGACAATGGCAGGGTCCTGTTCGATCTTGCCAGCCACGAACTTGATTGCAATCTCCCAGATCGACGCGGCGCTGACATAGACCTCGCTGCGCGATATGTCGCGGCGCACGTCCTGGGGGATGCGTCCTGGCAGGCTCAAGGCCCAGATCAGGACGTGCGTGTCGAGGAGGAGCCCGCGATTCACTTGGCGGCTTCGATGCCGAATGTCGCAAGGACATCGTCCGGCAACGGCCGGTTGAACTCTTCCGGTTCCGGGACAGCGAAGCGGCCCTTGAGTGCACCGAACTTCTTGGGCTTGACCGGGGGCTCAAGCGGCGCAATCCGAGCAACAGGCTTGCCCGCCTTCGCGATAATGATCTGCTTGCCGTCCGCGACCTCTTCCAGCAACCTCGACAGATGGGTCTTGGCTTCGTGAATGTTGACGATGGTGTCCATCACGGCTCCCGATAGGTGAACTAGACTTAGTTTAACTGAATCGATGCTCGCTGTTCTCTCTTGAAGATGCCATGATCTTTGATCTCGACCACCATGCCACCGCCATCGAGCGCGACGGCTTCACCGTCATCGACGACTTTCTGTCGCCCTCGGTGTTGGCCGAAGTTCGGCGCGTATTCGGTCTCTACCTTGGCAGCCATTCGGGGCGCAACAGCTTCGAGGGCTTCCAGACCGAGCGCGTCTACACCCTGGTCGCGCGCGCGAAGGTGATGTGGGACATCGTGCTCGACCCCCGCGTGCTCGCGCTGTGCGAGCGCTTCCTCATGCCCAACTATTTGCTGACGGCCTCGCAGGCGATCACCATTGCCCCCGGCGAGGCGCCGCAGGCCTTTCACCACGACGACTCCTTCTATCACCTGCCGCGGCCGCGGCCGATGATCTCGCTCTCGACCATCGTGGCGGTCGACGATTTCACGCCGGTCAACGGCGCGACCGACATCATCCCGGGCAGCCACACCTGGGGCGAGGAGGCGCTGGAAGGCAACAACCCGTTCGTCGCCGGAGCAACGCCTTCCGTTGAGCAACGCCTGGCGCCGCTGGCGCGCCCGGCGACCATGCCCGCCGGCGCCTGCATCGTCTTCTCCGGAACGCTGGTGCATCGCGGCGGGTGCAACGTCGGTAGCGCGGCGCGGCGCGCGTTTTCCAACCAGTACTGCCAGCCATGGGCGCGCCAGCAGGAAAACTTCATCCTCGCTACGCCGCCGGAAGTCGCGCGCGCGATGCCGCATCGCCTCAAGGAGCTGCTGGGCTATTCGGTGCATCCGCCCTTCATCGGGCAGCTCACGGCGAGCCACCCGCTGAAGTCGCTCGACCCGGGATACGAGAACGCGCTCGTCGCCCAGGCGCGAGCCGCGGGGGCGCGCTTGCCCGAGTAGCGCTCGGTACAATCGATCGCGTCCATTCAAGCGGCCCGAGCGACCGATCGCGCGCTCGGCGGCCGAGTGCATCGCAGTCTCCGCGGCTCCGATTCACCCTCCTGAAACCTCCATGACCAAACGAGAACTGCTCGCCCAATTCGCACTGCCCGTAATCGGCTCGCCGCTGTTCATCGCCAGCAGCCCCGGCAGTGTAGCGGTCATGGACGTGGCCACCGGATGCCGCTCGGTATCAAGCCTGTAAAATCCACCTTCAGTACAGGGGGGCTTCCATGCGCTACCGCATCGCGCTGCAACGTTCCGACCAGGGTTTCGCAGTCTCGGTGCCGGGCTTGCCGGGTTGCTGGTCGCAAGGCGCGACCGAAGCCGAGGCGCTGGACAACATCAAGGACGCCATCGGAGAATGCCTTGCGGTGGTTGGCGCTGAGCTGGCCGGACACGAAATGCGCGAGGTTGAAGTCGCCGGCTGACTGCGCCGAAGATTGCGGCGTCAATCATCACGACGCCTTTCGCGCACTTTCAATCGTTGTTATAGCGTTCAATATTCTCCTCGCATGGCCACCATCGAATCCGTTGTCAATACCAAGAGTCCCGAATTCGCGACCAATGCCGGCTCGCTCAAGGCCGCCGTCGAGGACCTTCGATCCAAGGTCGGCGCGATCGCCCAAGGCGGGCCCGAGGACGCGCGCAGGAAACACCTGAGTCGCGGCAAGCTCCTGCCGCGCGAGCGTGTCGAGCAACTGCTTGACCCCGGCACGCCCTTTCTCGAGTTCTCGCAACTCGCGGCCTACAACATGTATGACAACGCCGCGCCGGGAGCCGGGGTGATCACCGGTATCGGCCGGGTCGCGGGGCGCGAGTGCCTCATCGTCTGCAACGATGCGACCGTCAAGGGCGGCACCTACTTCCCGATGACAGTCAAGAAGCACGTGCGCGCGCAGGAGGTGGCTTCCGAGAATCGCCTGCCCTGCCTTTACCTGGTCGACTCCGGCGGTGGCAACCTGCCTACCCAGGAAGATGTGTTTCCCGATCGCGAGCATTTCGGGCGCATTTTCTACAACCAGGCCAACCTGTCGGCCAAGGGCATCCCGCAGATAGCTGTCGTCATGGGTTCGTGCACCGCGGGTGGTGCCTACGTGCCGGCGATGAGCGACGAGACCATCATCGTCAGGAATCAGGGGACGATCTTTCTGGGCGGGCCGCCGCTGGTCAAGGCCGCGACCGGCGAAGTGGTCAGTGCAGAGGAACTCGGCGGCGGTGACGTGCATACGCGCGTCTCCGGCGTGGCCGATCATCTGGCCAGGAACGACGCGCACGCGCTAGAGATTGCGCGACGCATCGTCGGCAACCTGAACCGCGTCAAGCGCCCCGAACTTGACATCGTGCCTGCGCGCGATCCGCTCTACGCGCCCGAGGAGATCTACGGCGTGGTCTCGGCCGATGTCAAGAAACCCTACGACGTGCGCGAAGTCATCGCGCGCATCGTCGATGCTTCCGAACTCGACGAATTCAAGGCGCGCTACGGCACCACGCTCATCACCGGCTTCGCGCGCATCCACGGCATGCCGATCGGCATCGTCGCCAACAACGGCATCCTGTATTCCGAATCGGCGCTCAAGGGCGCGCATTTCATCGAGCTGTGCGCGCAGCGCGGCATCCCCCTCTTGTTTCTGCAGAACATCACCGGCTTCATGGTCGGCAAGAAGTACGAGTCCGGCGGCATCGCGCGCGACGGCGCCAAGCTCGTCACCGCGGTGGCGACCGCCAAGGTGCCCAAGTTCACCGTCATCATCGGCGGCAGTTTCGGCGCCGGCAACTACGGCATGTGCGGGCGCGCCTATTCGCCGCGCTTTTTGTGGATGTGGCCCAACGCGCGCATTTCCATCATGGGCGGCCAGCAGGCCGCGTCGGTCCTGGCCACCGTCAAGCGCGACGGCATCGAGGCGCGCGGCGGATCATGGAGCGCGGCCGAAGAGGCCGCCTTCAGGCAACCCATCCTCGACCAGTACGAGCACCAGGGCCATCCCTACTACGCGAGTGCGCGCCTGTGGGACGACGGCGTGATCGATCCGGCCGATACGCGGCGCGTGATTGCGCTGGCGCTCTCGGCCGCGCTCAACGCGCCGATCGAGAAGACCACCTTTGGCGTCTTTCGCATGTAGGCCCGAGCATGTCCAAGCCCACCACCCTCGCGGTCGACATCCGCAATCATGTCGCCATCGTCTGGTTCAATCGTCCCGAAATACACAACGCGCTGAACGACGTTGTGATCGCCGAGATGCGCGCGCTCTTCAAGGTCCTGGCGCGCGACCGCGGCGTGCGCGCCATGGTGCTGGCCGGCCACGGCAAGTCCTTTTGCGCCGGCGGCGACCTCAAGTGGATGAAACTGACCTCGACCTCCTCCAAGGCCAAGAGCACGCGCGACGCGCAGGCGCTGGCTGAAACGCTGTGGGCGCTGGCCAGTTTTCCCAAGCCGACCGTGGCGCGGGTGCACGGCAACGCCTACGCGGGTGGCATGGGCTTCGTGGCCGCCTGCGACATGGCCATCGCCTCGGTGGAAGCGACGTTCTGCCTCTCCGAGGTCAAGCTGGGCCTGATCCCGGCCGTCATCTCGCCCTACGTTGTGCGCGCCATGGGCGAGCGTGCCGCCGGGCGCTACTTTTTGTCGGCCGAGCGCTTTGACGCCGCCGAGGCCTACCGCATCGGCTTCGTGCACGACATTTGTCTGCCCGGCGAGTTGGACGACCGGATCAACGACCTCCTCGGGCACCTCGTGCTGGGTGGTCCGCGCGCGATAGCCGAATCCAAGAAGCTCATCGCGCTCTCCGGCGGTACGCGGCTGACGCCGGCCGTGCGCGCTGCGACGGCGCGGCGCATCGCCGAGACGCGCGCATGCGCCGAAGGCAGGGAAGGCATCGCGTCGTTCCTGGAAAAACGCGCGCCCAGTTGGGTGGCCGAGCTGGAAAGCGGGGAAAACTGATGTTCGCCAAGATTCTCATCGCCAATCGCGGCGAGATCGCCTGCCGCGTCGCTCGTACCGCGCGCCGTATGGGCGTGGCGACCGTCGCGGTCTATTCCGACGCTGACGCCGGCGCCCGGCACGTAACTGCCTGCGACGAGGCCTATCGCCTCGGACCGGCGCCGGCACGCGAGAGCTACCTGCGCGGCGAGTCCATCATCGCGATCGCCAAGCGCGCCGGCGCGCAGGCGGTCCATCCGGGTTACGGTTTCCTGTCCGAGAACGAGGAATTTGCCGAGGCCTGCGCAAAAGCGGGGCTGGTCTTCATCGGCCCGCCGCCGGCGGCGATTCGCGCCATGGGGCTCAAGGCCGAATCCAAACGGCTGATGGCCAGGGCCGGAGTGCCGCTGACGCCGGGCTATCACGATGCCGACCAGGACCCGGTGCTGCTTGCCGCCGAGGCCGGCAAGATCGGCTACCCGGTGCTGATCAAGGCCTCGGCCGGCGGCGGCGGCAAGGGCATGCGCATCGTCGAGAAGGCAGCGGACTTCGCAGCCGCGCTCGCCTCGTGCCAGCGCGAGGCACGCGCCTCCTTCGGTGACGACGCGGTGCTGATCGAGAAGTATCTGACCCGTCCGCGCCATATCGAGATCCAGGTCTTTGCCGACAGCCACGGCCAGTGCGTTCATCTGTTCGAGCGCGACTGTTCGGTGCAGCGCCGGCACCAGAAGGTGCTCGAGGAGGCGCCCGCGCCCGGCATGACCGCGGAGCGCCGCGCGGCGATGGGGCGCGCTGCGGTTGATGCCGCCACCGCGGTGGGCTATGTCGGCGCCGGGACGGTGGAGTTCATCGCCAACCAGGACGGCACCTTCTACTTCATGGAAATGAACACGCGCCTGCAGGTCGAGCACCCGGTGACCGAGGCCATCACCGGCGTCGACCTGGTGGAGTGGCAGTTGCGCGTCGCCGCCGGCGAGCCGCTGCCGCTGGCGCAGGACGAGTTGGTCATCCGCGGTCACGCGCTCGAAGCGCGCATCTACGCGGAAAACCCGGCAAGGAATTTCCTGCCCTCGATCGGCACCATCACGCACCTGCGCACCCCGCCCGAAGGCGCCGGCGTGCGCATCGACTCCGGGGTCGGCGAGGGCGACGCGATCAGTCCCTACTACGACCCGATGATCGCCAAGCTCATCTGCCACGCTGAATCGCGAGCGGCGGCGCTGGCGCTGATGGCAGCCGCGCTCAAGCGCTACGAGATCGCCGGCCTTTCGACCAACGTCGAGTTCCTGGGCCGCGTGGTCACCTCGCGCGCCTTCGCGGGTGGCGAACTCGATACCGGACTCATCGAGCGCAACCGCGCGGAGCTGCTGCCCGGCCTTCCCACGCCGGTCGAAGCGGTGGCGGCGGCGGTCCTGGCCGACCTTGCGGCCGAGGCGCCGCAGCATGGCGCAGACCCGTGGGCGGCCACGGATGGCTGGCGCCCGTCGCTGACCGCGCGTCGTACCCTCACCTACCGCAGCGGTGAGGAAACCTTTGCGGCGTTGCTCGAGTACACCCGCAGCGGGATGATGCTCAGCATCGGCGAGCGTTGCGGGGCCTTGAAAGGGAAATGCGTGGACGGACGCGCTGTTTTCTCCTGGGGCGATGTGCAGGTTGCGGCTGGTGTGGCGCGCGACGTCGCGCGGCACACGGTGTTTTTTTCCGGCCGGCGCCTGGATCTCGAACGCTTCGACCCGATGCTCGTGGGCGATGACGATGACGACGCTGGCGACGCATCGTTCGCAGCGCCGATGTCGGGCAAGGTGTTGTCGCTGGTCGCGCCCGCCGGCACGCCGGTCGCCAAGGGGGCGGCACTCCTGGTCATGGAAGCGATGAAGATGGAGCACACGCTGACGGCGCCACGCGCCGGGCGTGTGCGCGAGTACCGCTGTGCCGCCGGCGATCAGGTCGAAGAGGGCGCACTTCTGATCGTCTTCGACGCCGACTAGGTTTGGCGATGGACGTTCTCTTCTTCGCCGACGACGAGGACGCGCCTGCGTGGGCCGAAGCACTGGGTGCCGCCTTGCCGGAGGCGCGCGTGCATCGCTTTGCAGACGGCGATAAAGCATCGAGTGATTACGCGGTGTGCTGGAAGCCACCCGCCGACTTCTTTTCCGGGCAGTCGCGCCTGAAGGCGATCATGAATCTGGGCGCCGGGGTCGACGCCATCCTTGATGGTCGCGCGCTGCCGGCCGGCGTGCCGCTGGTGCGCGTCACCGACGCCGGCATGGGCGAGCAGATGGAGGAATACGTGGCCTGGTGCGCACTGCGTGCACTGCGCCGCACCGACGAATATGCGCGCCAGCAGGCAAGCTCGCAGTGGCGGCAGCTGCCCTTCGCACCGCGCGCGTCCTTCTCGATCGGCATCATGGGATTGGGTGTGCTCGGCGAACGGGTCGCGCGTTTTCTGGTCGGGATGGGTTTCACGGTGCACGGCTGGAGTCGCAGCCGACATGTCATCGAAGGGGTGGCCTGCCATGCAGGGCATGACGAGCGCGCGGCGTTCCTGGCAGCGAGCAATCTCCTGGTGTGCCTCGTGCCCCTGACCGAGGCCACGCGCGGCATTCTGGATCGCGATCTGCTGCTGCAGCTGCCGGCCGGAGCCCATTTGGTCGGCATCGGCCGCGGCGCACACTTAGTCGAGGCCGACCTGATTGCGCTCCTGGACAACGGACATCTGGACGGTGCGACCCTGGATGTCTTTCCGACCGAGCCGCTGCCGGAGGATTCTCCGCTCTGGCGTCACCCGCGCATCACGATCACGCCGCACATCTCTGCGCAAACCGTGCTCGAGGTCTCGATGCGGCAGATCGCCGACAAGATCCGTCACCTCGAGCGCGGTCTGCCCGTCGCCGGGCTGATCGACCGGGCACAGGGCTACTGACGATGGCTACCAGTCCGCCTGTCGGTGGCGCGGCGCCCGTCCTGCCCGTGGCGTCACCGTGCATCGGCATCTGCCGGCTTGATGCGGCCGGAGAAAAGTGCAGCGGCTGCCTGCGCACTCTCGAGGAGATCGCCGGCTGGTCGCGCATGGACGACGCTGCGCGCGAGCGGGTGTGGGTATCGATCCGGCAGCGCGCGCAGGCGGGCGGCTGAGCCCGCGCGCGCAGACCGCCTAGGCGCGCTTGCGCTTGCGTTCCTCGACGATCAGGAAGTCCAGCACCTGCAGGCAGCCCTCGTGGCTGCCGACAATCGAGGGCGAGGTGAGAAAGCGGCCGTTCAAGGCCATCGCCGGCACGCCGTCTATACGGTAGTTGATCAGCGTCTGGCGCGCCAGTGACATCTTGGTTGCTACTTCGGCCGAGTTGAGGGCTTCGGTGAAGCGTGCGCGATCGATGCCGTTGGATACCGCCCATTCGGTCATGTCGGCGTCCTGCACCAGCGCGCGGCGGTCCATGTGGATGGTGTCAAAGCATTTCTTGTGCAGTCGTTCGACCTGTCCGAGTGCCTCCAGGGCGTAAAAGAGCTTGGCATGCTGCGCCCAGGTCGGATTGAACTGTGCCGGGAGACGCCGGTAGGCCACATCGGCGGGCAGCTTGCGGACCCAGGCGCTCAGCGGTGGCTCGAAGGCGTAACAATGCGGGCAGCCGTACCAGAAGAACTCCATGACCTCGATCCTGGACCCGCTTTCTGTCGGCTGCACGGGGTCGAGTACACGGTAGTCGATGCCGGCGTCCGGTTCGCGGCGCTGCGCGCGTGCCAGCGGAGCGAGCGGCAGGGCCGCGCCTGCGGTCAGCGCCGCGATCAATGTTCTGCGGTTGTATTTCACGGCTGTCCTTTCGGGAAATTGCAGCGGCGCGCGTGCAGAATGGCTAGCGCTTCTCGCGTCGCGCGACCTCGATGAACTGTTCGAGCAGGCGCAGCGCCTCGTGATGGCTGCCGGCCTGCCCGCTGGCAAACAGGTACTTGCCCGCCACCACCAGGGTCGGCGTGGCGCGCACGTTGTAGTCGTTGGAAAGCTTGCGCACCGCCTCCACCTTGGCGCGCGTCTGGTCTGAATTGAGCGCCTCGACAAAGCGTGCGCGATCCACCCCGTTGCGCGACACCCAGTCGATCAGGCGCGCTTCTTCGGCGAGGTTGACGCTGTCGAAGTTGATCACGTCATAGATCGGCCGGTGCAGTCGCATCGCCTCACCGAGGTGTTCGAGCGCGAAGTAGGCGCGTGTCAGGGTCAGCCACTTGTCGTCGCGCAGCGCCGGGATGTAGCGGAATTCGACATCCGCCGGCTTCTTGGCCAGCCAGTCCTCGATCAGCGGCTGCTGGTCGAAGCAATGCGGGCAGCCGTAGTAGAAGAACTGGATCACCTCGATCTTGTCGCGCGGGCTGTCGCCGAGCACCCCGGAGACCGGCGCCAACGGCGGATCGATGGTGCGGTAAGGCAGGCTGGTGCGCACCTGCGCCTGCGCGGCCGAAGCGCCAACCAATCCGGTCATGAGGAGTGCAACAGCCAGTTTGACCAAATTACGCATGACCACCTCCGTGGGCATAAACGTGATCGCGATCAGGGTTCGCGCACGCGGATCAGCGCGGCGTCGACGTTGTTCTGCGTCAGTGTCGCGCGAATGCGGTTGATGTCCTCGAGTCGTTGGTAGGGCCCCATGCGCACCCGGTACACGGTACCCTTGTTCTCGATGTCGATCGACTCGACGCGCGCCTCGAAGCCCATCAGCGCCAGCTTGGCCTTCTGGTTGTCGGCGTCGCCCGCCGATGCGAACGCACCGGCCTGCAGGAAATAGCGCTCGCCGGCAGGAGCCTTGGCATCCGGCTTGGCCGGGTCTGCGCGGGAAGGGTCCGGTTTGGCGGTATCCGCGCGGGATTCCCCCTTCGGTTCGAGCTTGGCCACCGGCGCCGCCTTGCGCGGGTCGACCACCTCCTCCTTGCCCGGCAGGATGTCGTAGAAAGAGAAGCGTTTCTCGCCGTCCTTGCCATCCCTTGGCGTCGCTTGCGAGGGATGGGACTTGGCATCCTTGCCGAAGAGCGGCTTGTTGGGATCGTCGTTGGGGGAACCCTTGGGCACGGCCCCGCTGGGCGCGCGCGCGGTCTTGTCGGCGAAGGGCTTGGGGCCCTTGGTGAGGAACAGCGCGACGGCGGCAGCGATGATGAGCCCCAGCATCAGGCCGATGACGATGCCCAAAAGCGTACCGCCGCGCCGGGGAGCACCAGCACGTCCGGAGCGCGCGTTCTTGGGCGGATTCACGTTTGGAATGGCAGCCTCACATGTGCTCGGGGGCGCATACGCCGATCTTGGCAAGCGTGTTGCGAATCACCTGGGCGGTTGCCGCGTAGAGGGCAAGCCTGGCGAGTTTAACCTCTTCGGTGGCGCTGAGGACACGCAATTCGCGCTCGTTGTAGACGGCGTGGAAGGCGGCGGCAACGTCGCGTGCATAAAAGGCCAGGTCGTGGGGCGCCAGGTCGCGCGCCGCGGTCTCGATCACGCCGGGTAGTTCGCCCAGTTTTTGCGCCAATGCCAGCTCGCGCTCGTGGGCCAGGGCGTCAAGCGGGGCCGCAGCCAGTTCGGCTGTGCGCGTGCGCCAGCGCTCGTCCCAGGAGGACAACACACTGCAGATGCGCGCATGCGCATACTGCACGTAATAGACCGGATTTTCGTCGCCGGCCTTTTGCGCCAGATCGACGTCGAAGACGAACTCGGTATCGGCCTTGCGCGAGACTAAGAAAAAGCGCACCGCATCGCGCCCACGGGCGAGCTCGGCCTCGCCCAGCCCGCCGCCGGACATCTCGATCAAGTCGCGCAGGGTCACGTACGAACCGGCGCGCTTGGAGATCTTGACCTCGGCGCCGCCCTTCATGACCGTGACCATCTTGTGCAGCACGTAGTCGGGCCAGCCCGGCGGGATGCCCGCGCCCGAGGCCATGAGGCCGGCGCGCACGCGCGCGATGGTGCCGTGGTGGTCCGAGCCCTGCACGTTGACCACGCGCGTAAAGCCGCGTTGCCACTTGGCGATGTGATAGGCCACGTCGGGGACGAAGTAGGTGTAGGTCGCGTCGGACTTGCGCATGACGCGGTCCTTGTCGTCGCCGAAGTCGGTGCTCTTCAACCACAGCGCGCCGCCCTCTTCGTAGGTCTTGCCCGAGGCGCTCATGGCGGCCACCGCGGCATCGACCCGGCCCTCGGTGTAGAGGGACGATTCGAGATAGTAATTGTCGAAGCGCACACCAAAGACCGTAAGGTCGAGGTCCTGCTCGCGGCGCAGTGCGGCGACGGCGAAGCGCCGGATGGCATCCAGGTCTTCGATGTCGCCCGCGGAGGTCACCTCGATGTCGGCCGCCTTGACCGACTTCTTCGCCATATAGTCTTCTGCGATGTCGGCGATGTAGTCGCCGTTGTAGGCCGCAGCAGGCCAGTTGGCTTCGCCCGGCGACAAGCCGCGGCAGCGCGCCTGCACCGACAGCGCCAGGTTGGCGATCTGCGCTCCGGCGTCGTTGTAGTAGAACTCCCGCGTCACTTCGAACCCGCGCGCCGCGAACAGGTTGCACAGGGCGTCGCCCAGCGCCGCCTGGCGACCGTGACCGACGTGCAGCGGGCCGGTCGGATTGGCGGAGACGAATTCGACCATCAGCCGTGCCGCGTCCGGCGCACGTGAATTGCCGAAGGAGTCCGTTGCAGCGAGTGCCGCGCCGATGACCGCGAGTTTGGCTGATGGCTTGATGCGCAGATTGATGAAGCCCGGCCCGGCGACCTCGGCGGACGCGATCGGCGAGTCGCCGGCGGCCGCGATGGCGGCCACCAGCAGGGTCGCCAGCTCGCGCGGGTTGCGCTTCTGCGACTTGGCCAGCTGCATGGCGATGTTGCAGGCCAGGTCACCATGCGCGGCGACCTTGGGCCGCTCAAGTTCCACCGGCGGGTGCTGTGTTGCACCCAAGGTGGCAAGCGCGTTCTCGATGCTGGCGGTGATCTGCGCGCGGATGGCGGGGAGCATGACAGGGGCGCTGTGACGCGCGGGGGCAATTGCAAATTATAGCCAGCCGGTAGAGCACACCTCGTAGAATCCTCACGGTCATGCGCACCATGAAAATCACTGTGATGCCCGCCGGATCACGCCAGTTGGTGCGGAATTTCGGTTCGCGCCTGCCCCTGCCTGGCGCCCTTGCCACGTTGACTGCCGGTGGCGGCTGAGCATGGAAGTGTTCCTGATCCGTCATACGCGTCCCGCAGTTGTCGAGGGTACCTGCTATGGCCGCACCGACGTGCCGCTCGATGAGCACGATTTCGCCGCACGCGTACCGCACATTGCGGCGCAGTTGCCGCGCGGCATGGCCTTCTACTCCAGTCCGGCCACGCGCTGTGCGCGGCTGGCCGGGCACCTGGTCGATGCGACCTGCGGTGCGCTGGCCGGTGTCGACGAGCGATTGCGCGAACTCGACTTCGGAAGCTGGGAGGGGCGCCTGTGGTCAGAGCTGCCGAGCGAAGAAACCCGGCGCTGGCGGTCCGACATCGTGCATGGGGCTCCGCCGGGCGGCGAGAACCTCATGGCCCTGTGGGCGCGCGTGACCGAGTTCTATCAGGCGACGCTGGATGACGCGCACAACAAAGGCACCGAGCGCATCGCCATCGTCGGCCATGCCGGCAGCCTGAAGATGCTGGTCATGCGTGCGCTGCGCATGAGCCCGGATGCCTTCGCTCTCACCGACGTGGCCCAGGGGCGTGTGTCGCGCGTCGACGTTACACGACGTGCCGACGGCGAACTCCGCGAGCGCCTCATGTTCCTGAACCGGTAAGGCGCGGTCGTACCACCCGGCTGCGGGCTTCCCGCGGGTGCGCGTCGTTTTAGTGTTTGTGGTGCTCGTGAGCGCCGCCCTTGGCCTTTTGCACCCAGGTCTTGACCTCGACCTTGCCGGATTTCTCGAAGATCAGGGTGAGCGGAAAGGTCTCGCCATCCTTGAGCGGCGCGGACAGTTCCATGAGCATCAGGTGAAAGCCCGCACCCGGGCGCATCTTGACAGTCTCGCCGGGCTTGACCTCGATGCCCTCGACCTCGCGCATGCGCATGACGCCGCCATCCATGCTCATGGTGTGCAACTCGACACGCCTGGCGCGCGGTGTGGACGCGCCGATCAGGCGGTCGGCGACCTTGCCCCGGTTCTCCAGGGTCAGGTAGGCGCCGCCGGTGGCAGCGCCAGGGACGGTGGCGGCGGCCACCGGATGGACGATGCGCAGGTCCTTCAAGCTGAAGTCGTGCGCGTTGACCGCGAAGGAGAGCGAGAGGATCAGTGCGCCGAAGATTTTCATGATGATGCTTTCTAGCGGGAGGCGGGGAGGGTTGCCGTGCCGGGCGCCTCGAACGGGTCGGCAAAGCGGGGGTCGGTCAGGAAGCCGCGGTCGGTCAGGCTCTCGAGAAACGCGATCAGGTCGCGCTTCTCACCTTCGGTCAGACGAAAGCCCTTGACGAAACCGCTCTTGTATGGATTCTTCGCGCCATCGCCGCGCGTCGGCCCGGAGGCGATGCGCCGCCCACCGCGCGCGTAGTGGGCGATGGCCTCGCTCAAGGTCGCCACCGAGCCATCGTGCATGTACGGCGCCGTGACCGCGACGTTGCGCAGGCTCGGTGTGCGGAACCGCCCCATGTCGCCGGGCTTGCCCGAATGCTCGATAAGCCCCTTGTTGCCGGGCGGGAACGCGCCGCGACCATCGAGGTTGTAGAGCCCGGTGTTGTGAAAGGCGATTTCCGCGTCGCGCAGTCGCTCGTGCACCACCGAGTCGGAAAAATTGACGCCACCGTGGCAGTGAAAGCATTCCAGTCGTTCGCTGAAAAACAGGCGCTCGCCGCGCTTGGCCGCTGCGGGAATGGCCTTGGAGTCGCCACCATAGCGATAACGGTCATAAGGGGAGTCGAACGACACCAGAGTGCGCTGGAATGCGGCCAATGCACGCGTCAGGTTGGCCAGGGTATAGGGGTCGCTTTCGCCGGGAAAGGCAAGCGCGAAGCGGCGTTCGTAGCGCGGATCGCGGCGCAGCAATCGCAGGAGTTCAGCTTCCTTGCCGGCTAGGCCCATCTCTACCGGATGTTCGCCGAACATCGGCACCAGCGCCTGTGATTCCAGAGCGGTCATGAGCGGGTTGGCCCAGGTCAGCACCGGCGTGTAGGCGACATTGGCCAGCGCCATGGTGTTGCGCGGATGCTTCTCGCCGGTGGCGCCGATGGCAAGCTTGACGCCGTCGGTAAAGGCACGTGCCTGCTGATGGCAGGTGGCGCAACTGGTGGTGCCGTTGATCGACATGCGCTTGTCGTAGAAGAGGAAGCGCCCGAGCTCGACCTTTTCATGCGACATCGGGTTGCCCGGTGGTACCAGTGGCTTGGGTGTCCAGCGCGGCAGCCGCCAGTCGTACTCGGCGCGCGTGGTGCTGGGGGCGCCGGTACCTGCATATGGCGCGGGCGTCTCCGGCGCCTGTGCCAGAACCACAGCGGCGCAGGCCAGCAGGAGGGCGCATCCCACACCACTCGCCAAGCCGTTGTCGTGTCGCCTACGGATCATTGACCGTGTGCGACGCGCAGGACGGCCTGCGTACCGGCTGCCTCGTCAGGCCGCAGGCGAAGCTTCTTCATGGCTTTGAACATGGCGACGCTTCCGCAAAAAGGGAGTCACGGCTGGCGATGTGCCCTGACGTGCATGCCGGCGCATTCGTCCGCACCGGCCCTTAGCAGGAATTACAGGCGGGAAGGCGGGCCGGTGGCCGGCGGCTTGGCGACCGAGTCCGGTGATGGAGCGCAGACGCTGGAGAGGCGGATCTCTCCGCGCTGGGTCTGGCTGACGTGCCAATCGATCAGGGTTTGCAGCGGCAGCAACGGGCCGGCACCGCACATCGAACAGTGCTGGGAATGATCCCCCTGCGCACTTGTGCGGATCTCGTGTGCCTGACCGTCGTCGTCCAGGATGATCTGCCTGACTCCGGTCGCGGTGCAGATTTCCTGGGTCAGCGCGCCCTTGGCGGCCGACTTGGCGTATGCGGCCACCGGCAGCCCCAATTGCAGCAGGGCGACGGTCAGGGCGACCAAGCGCAAGGGGCGGCGGAACCAGCGATGCATATCGGGAATTGTACTGCCGCTTGCGCGGTCCGGGCCTGCCGGTCGCCACTCAGGGCAGTTGCGGGCTCCTCAGGTGCCGGCGCCCGTTGAGTCAGGTTGCCTCGGCGGCGGCGCCTGCGTGTCCAGCAACGGAAACGCGCCCAGCACGCCATGGTCGGCGACCGGCGCTGCTGCCGCGAGGTGGCGCGGCGTCAAATGAGCGACGCGCGTTGCACCCAGCAAGCCCAGGCCGATACGCATCTCCTCCTCGAGGAGTTCCAGGGTGCGCACCAGGCCGGGCGCGCCGGCCGCCGCCAGCCCCAGGCAGGCGAGCCGCCCGATGCCGACCATCGATGCACCGAGTGCCAGCGCCTTCAGCACGTCACTGCCGCGCATGGCCCCGCCGTCGACCCACACCTGGGCCCGGCCGGCGACGGCTGCGATGACCTCCGGCAATACGGTGAGGCTGCCCAGGCCGCAATCGAGCTGCCGGCCACCGTGGTTGGAGACATAGACCACGTCCACACCATGCTCTGCCGCCAATGCGGCGTCTTCCGCAGTCGCGATGCCCTTTAAGATCAAGGGCAGGTCCCACTTGTCCTTGAAGCGGGCGACCTCGCGCCATGAGAGCGCCGACTGCCAGGCCAATCCGGCGCTGTCCGCCGGACGCCAGGGTTTCGCGTAACGGCCGATGATGTCACGCTCACGCCGACTGTAGAAGGCGCTGTCCACCGTGAGGCAGAAGGCACTGTAGTCGTTGTCGCGCGCGCGGCGCACCCAGTCGTCGACCCAGGCGTCGTCGCCGCGCACGTAAAGCTGGAAGATGCGCTGCGCATCAGCGGCCTGCGCAGTCGCCTCCAGGCCCGGCTGGCACACTGAAGACAGCATCAAGGGGATACCGAAGGCTGCTGCCGCTTGCGCCGAGGTGGCAGCGCCACCGGCGACGAAAGCTTCCACACCGCCGACCGGCGCCAGGATTATCGGCAGGCGCACGGGCAGGCCCAGGCAGGTGCCGGTGGGCGCCGCGTCGCGCACGTCGTTCAAGACCCGCGGCCGGAACGCCAGCGCGTCGAGCGCCAGGCGATTGCGTCGCACGGTTGCTTCCGTCTCGGTACCGCCCACCAGGTAGGCCCATGCGCCAGGGCCCAGGCGTGCGCGCGCGGCGGCGACGATCTCCTGCAGGGTCTGGAACGACGCCGCGCGGGCATCGTCGTCGGCTGCGGGGAGCGCGTTCACAGGACGTAGCGCGCCAGGTCTTCGGACTTGGCCAGTTCGGCCAGGCGCCCATCGACGTAGGCCGGGTCGATGGTCGTCAGCTTGGCCGTGGCGCCGGCGGCTTCGAAGGAAATTTCCTCGAGCAGCTTTTCCATGACCGTGTGCAGCCGGCGTGCGCCGATATTCTCGGTCTTCTCGTTGACCGAAAACGCGATCTCCGCCAGGCGCCTGACGCCTTCGGGTGTGAATTCGACGCGCAGGTTGTCGGTGGCCAGGAGCGCCTCGTATTGGCGCGTCAGCGAGGCGTGCGTTGCCGTCAGGATCTTTTCGAAGTCCTCGACCGTGAGGGACTCCAGTTCGACACGGATCGGAAAGCGGCCCTGCAGCTCCGGGATCAGGTCGGAGGGCTTGGCGAAGTGAAAGGCACCCGAGCCGATGAACAGGATGTGGTCGGTCTTGACCATGCCGTACTTGGTGGTGACCGTGGTGCCCTCGACTAAGGGCAGGAGGTCGCGCTGCACACCCTGGCGCGACACGTCGGCGCCCTGGGTCTCGGAGCGGCTGGCGATCTTGTCGATCTCGTCCAGGAAAACGATGCCGTTTTCCTCGACGTTCCGGATCGCGCGCACCTTGAGTTCGTCGTCGTTGACGAGCCTGGCCGCTTCCTCGTCGGTGACCATGCGCAGCGCGTCCTTGACCTTGAGCTTTTTCATGCGGCGCTTGCCCTGGCCCAGGTTGGCGAACATGCCCTGCAGCTGCGACGTGAGTTCTTCCATGCCGGGCGGCGCCATCACTTCCATCTGCGCGGCCGGCTGCGCGACCTCGATCTCGATCTCGGCCTCGTCGAACCCGCCCTCGCGCAGTTTCTTGCGGAATTTCTGCCGCGTCGCGTTCTCGGCCTCGCCTTGCGGCTGCAGCGCGCGGTCCGCCGGCGGCGGCAGCAGCACATCGAGGATGCGCTCCTCGGCGGCATCGGCGGCGCGCGCGCGCTGGCGCTTCATTTCCGCCTCGCGGGTCTCCTTGACGGCGATCTCGGCCAAGTCGCGGATGATGGTGTCGACATCGCGCCCGACGTAGCCGACTTCGGTGAACTTGGTCGCCTCGACCTTGATGAAAGGAGCGTCAGCCAGCCGCGCCAGGCGGCGGGCAATCTCGGTCTTGCCCACCCCGGTGGGGCCGATCATGAGGATGTTCTTGGGCGTGATCTCGGAGCGCAGTGGCTCGGCGACGTTCTGGCGCCGCCAGCGGTTGCGCAACGCGATGGCGACCGCGCGCTTGGCGCGCGCCTGGCCGACGATGTGCCGGTCGAGCTCATGCACGATTTCCTGCGGTGTCATGGCCGACATGGATTTAGCCTAGTTCCTCGATGGCGTGCTGCTGGTTGGTGTAGATGCAGATCTCCCCGGCGATGGTGAGCGCCTTCTTGACGATCTCGGCCGGCGTGAGGGTGGTGTTCTCCAGCAAGGCCTTGGCAGCCGCCTGTGCGAAGGCGCCACCCGAGCCGATGGCGACGATGCCTGCTTCGGGCTCGAGCACATCGCCATTGCCGGTGATGATGAGCGAGTGCTCGCGGTCGGCTACTGCGAGCATGGCATCGAGGCGGCGCAGGATACGGTCGGTGCGCCAGTCGCGCGCCAGTTCGACCGCGGCACGCATCAGGTGCCCCTGGTGCTTGTCGAGCTTGGCGTCGAAGCGCTCGAAGAGCGTGAAGGCATCCGCGGTGCCGCCGGCGAAGCCGGCCAGGATGCGGTCGTGATACAGGCGCCGCACCTTCTTGGCGCCAGCCTTGACGATGACATTGCCCAGGGTGACCTGGCCGTCACCGCCTAAGGCGACCTGGGCGCCGCGCCGCACTGCAAGTATGGTGGTACCGTGGAATTGTTCCATGCCGGGCCGGACTCTGCGCGGCTGCACACCGCACGATGGTTGCAAATGGTGGCGCCTGCGCGCCTTTCAAGGTTGCGGCTTGGATTCCTTGCGCCGCGATAGTCGCGCGCACTCGGTGAAGCCCATCGCCACCAGCAGCGCCGCGATCAGCGGGCTGGGGTTGCGGATCTCGATCTGCCGGTCGGTGCCCTTCAGTGCCGATACCAGGTTGAGCAGCGCGCCCGCGGCGATGAAATCCAGGCGCTTGACGTTGAAGGTGTCGATCACCAGCAGGGTTTTCTCGGCGGCGTAGTCGCCGATGGCCTTGACGGTGGCCTGCGCGCTGCCTTCGATCTCGCCGCTCAGGTAGAAGGCGTCGTCGGGCAGCGGCACGGTCGGCGTCGGCGCGCCGGAGGCACGTCCGGTCTTGGGCTTGGGGGCATCGACCCAGGCCGGCGGCGACACCTCGTAGGTGACGCAGTAATTGAGCGCGGTCTCTTCGTACTCGGCCTGCATGCCCTGCAGTTGCAGCAGGTCCAGCATGAGGAGCCAATAGGGTTGCGGCACATCGGCGCGCCCGGTTTCCGTGAGGCTGCCAAGCAAAGCCGTCAGGTGCGCTGCGCCGCCGAACTCGATGATGCGCGCGGAGCGCTTAAGGCCCGCGATCAGCGCATGCAGGTGGTCGGCGCCCTCGGGCGTGACGCTCTCGATCTTGGAGGCATCCAGACGCAGCGCCGGATTCTTGGCGGCGAAGGCGCGCGCCTGGTCGCATTGGCGCACTGCCTCGGCATCGAGCTTCGCGCCGAAGGCCACCTGCGGCAGGTTGCCGGCACGCACCGCTTCCTGCTTGATGTTCGAACGGTCATTGAAGGCCGGCGGCGAAGTCTCCAGTCGTACCGCGAAGGCAAGCGCAGTGGATTCGAAGTCGTTACGATTGCCGGAGTTCTCGAACAGGTCGAACAGCATCGCGAAGGCCTGCCGCACCACCGGGACGGGCAGGTCGTCCTGGGCCAGCGCTTCCTCGAGGGCGGCGCGCGCGGCGTCATCCTGGCGATTGGCGTAGAGGATCGCCGCTTCCTCGAGCGCGGGAGCCGCATCGAAGCGCGCCTCCTGCACATCCATCATCATGACCGAGGTGACACCAGCCGCGCGGTTGGCAGCGATTTCGGCTTGTACCGGGTCGTCCTGCGCGCCGGCGCCTGCCGGGTCCTTGCCCTTGGGCTGTGGCTTCGCGCCGCCGGAGAAGCCGTGCTCGACCGCGACCCGACCTTTGCGGGGCTGCGGTGCGGGTTTCTTGTTGAAGAGGGAGATCACTTGAGAAACATCCCCGGGGCCCGGCCGTGCCTGGCGCAAGGCCCGTGCTGCGGTGCCGCGGCAGGCTGCGCCAAGCGCCAGCGGCGACTACTCTCCGTACATTTTTTGCTTGAGCTCGCGCCTTTGCTGCGCCTCGATGGTGAGGTTGGCCGTCGGGCGCGCCAGGAGCCGCTTCAAGCCGATGGGCTCGCCGGTCTCGTCACAAAATCCGTAGTCGCCGGTCTCGATACGCATCAGCGAACCTTCGATTTTCTTCATGAGCTTGCGCTCGCGGTCGCGGGTACGCAGCTCGAGGGCGTGTTCTTCCTCGATCGTCGCGCGGTCGGCCGGGTCAGGAACCGAAGGGGTCTCGCGCAGGTGCTCAGAAGTCTCGCCGGCGTTGGCCAGGAGTTCGTCGCGCTGGGTTTCCAGGCGCGCCTTGAAGAAGGCCAGTTGCGCCTCGTTCATGTAATCCTTGGCGGGCATGCGCAAAAGCTCTGCCTCGCTGAGGGGCTTAGCTTGCGGTTTGGAC
This sequence comes from Burkholderiales bacterium, assembly GCA_046160545.1. Classification (GTDB taxonomy): domain Bacteria; phylum Pseudomonadota; class Gammaproteobacteria; order Burkholderiales; family JAEUOS01; genus JAEUOS01. The sequence goes on along the minus strand of JBJXGS010000193.1, from coordinate 63,819 downwards.
TTGACGGCGCCTGCCATGGCGAACCCTTGCTTCCTGGACAGATATGAATCGGACCCGGCCCGCCGTATGCTGGCATGCCGGGTGAAATTTCAGGTGACGGTGCACAACTCCAGACCCTTGATGAAGACGTCCTGCGGGAGATTGCGACCGATGAACACCATTTTACTCGTTCTGGCCTCGTTTTCGCCCCAGGGTTTGGCCAGGTCGCCGCCCATCATCATGTGCACGCCCTGGAATACCACGCGCCGGTTCTGCCCGCTCACGTTGAGCACACCCTTGTAGCGCAGCATGTCCTTGCCGTAGACCTGGATCATGGCGCCCAGGAATTCCTCGAGCTTCATCGAATCGAAGGGCTTGGCGGTCTTGTAGATGAACGACTTGACGCTATCGTCGTGGCTGTGGTCATCGCCCTCGAGGAAGTCCGGGTCGATTTCGAGGATCGCATTGAGGTTGAAGCCGCGGATGTCAAGCACCTCGGCGATCGGCGCGTTGCCGAAGTGCACGGGCTTGATCGGCGCGCGCGGGTTCATGCGTTTCAGGCGGTCCTTCAGGCGGATCTGCTCATCTTCGCCCACCAGGTCCACCTTGGAGAGCAGGATGCGGTCGGCAAAGCCGACCTGCTCCTGTGCCTCGTGGTGCTCGTCCAACTGGGTCTGGGCGTGCTTGGCATCGACCACCGTCACGACGGCGTCGAGCAGGTAGTACTCGGCGATCGCGTCGTCGATGAAAAAGGTCTGCGCCACCGGGGCCGGATCGGCTAAGCCCGTGGTCTCGATGATGACGCGGTCAAAAGCCAGCTTGCCGGAGTCGCGCTTGCGCTTCAAGTCGCCCAGGATGCGCACCAGGTCGCCGCGCACGGTGCAGCAGATGCAGCCGTTGTTCATCTCGATGATCTGCTCGCGACCCTGTTCGCGCAGCAGGATCTCATTGTCGATCCCCTCTTCGCCGAATTCGTTCTCGATGACCGCGATCTTCAGGCCGTGCTGCTCGGTCAGGATGCGGTTGAGGAGCGTGGTCTTGCCGGCACCTAGGAAGCCGGTGAGGATGGTGACTGGAACCTGGACGGACATTGCGATTTTTGCCGTGTGCTGCGGACGGGCTTGTTGCGAGGGGGCGCGAGCATAGCAGAAACTGGCGGCCCCGGCGCTTGCGGGGGCCTCGCGGTCAGCGCTTCTTGTACGGCGTGACCAGGTCGGCGCCCATGCGGTAGCCGGCGCGGCCCATGGCGGTGGCGCTGCGCTTGTTCTCGATCGGGCCACTCACCCACACCGGGTCCATCGCGATCACGTCGGTCACCGGGCGCGCCGGGAAGACATGGATGATCTGGTTGGCAGGTGGCGGCGGGGTGTGGATGCAGGCGCCAAAGTAGGGTACCAGCAGGAATTCGTAGATCAGGGTGCCGCGCCGTTCCAGCGGCACGACAAAGCCCGGGATGCGCACCTTGATGTTGTGCATCTCCTGGTTCAGCGGCGCCTGGTCCCAGGCTTCCTGGACGCGCGCCATGGCTTCCATGGCGCGCGGGTCGCCATCCTTCAGGTTGGCAAGGTCAAGTCCCTTGAAGGCCGCCGCAGGGTCCCAGCCCGGCGGGACGAGCTTTTCCCAATCGATTTCGCGGTAAGTGGCGCCGCTGCGCGCGGTGCCCGGCGCGAGCCGGTCGCCCAGCTTGAACCCGCCGCGCTCCTGGGCCAGGCCGGCGGGGACCACGGCGGCAGCCGCCGCAGCCAGCATTGCCTGGGCGAAGCGTCGACGTTGCGTGGAGTGGGAATGGCTCATGTGTGCGGTGTCAATCCATCTGCCAGCGAAAGCCGGTAGGCGCGTACCCCAGGGACCAGGCTTGCCAGGCACCCTGCGGCCAGGATGCCGGCGACAAGCGGCGCCTCATCGAAGGCAAGGAGGCGGGTCGTGAGCTGCACGCCGTAGGCAGAGAGCAGTGTATCGCCGAATGCGGCCGTGCCAAGCGCCAGGACCACCAGTCCCGCGACGACGCCGCCAACGGTGACCAGAAACCCTTCGCAAAACAGCAACAAAGTGAGCTCGCGAGGCCGGGCGCCGACCGCGCGCAGGATGGCCAATTCGCGGCGGCGCTCGTTGAGTCCGGCCAGCACGGCCGCAATCAGCCCCGCAAACGACACCAGCGCCACCAGCGCGGACACCACCGCGAGCGTACGCTCGGCTGTGCCCAGGAGCTGCCAGAGTTCGTCCAGCGCCACGCCGGGCAGGACGGCCAGCATGGGTTCCGCACGCTCGGCGTGTAGCCGCCGCTGCACCTCGAACACCTCGGCGCGACTGTTAAGTCCGATCAGGGCCGCGCTGATGGTCTTGGGCGTCAGATCGAACTTGCGCACGAATTCCGGCGGGATCACCACGCCGGGGATGGGCGCACCGCCGCGCCAGTCCAGGTGGATCGCCTCGATTGCTTCCAGGCTCACGTGCACGGTGCGATCCACCGGCGTGCCGGTGCGCGCCAGGATGCCGGAGACCGTGAACGGCTTGTCGGCGTGTTCGGCCTGCATGCCCTCGCCCGTGCCGTGCGCAAGCGTGATGCGTGCGCCGACCGAATACTTGAGGCGCTCGGCGACCTCCGCGCCGATCACGGCCTCGAAAATGCCGTCGAAGCCGCGCCCGGCCGCGTAGGCGAGCGGGCGCTTGTCGCCGTGGCGAAAGCGCTCGAAGTACGTCTTGGTGGTACCCAGCACCGCGAAGCCGCGATGCGAGTCACCGAGAGAGAGCGGCACCGCCCAGGCCACCGCCGGGTCGCGCTCGAGTTTCTGGAAGGCGGCCCACGAAAGCGTGTCGGTTGGCGCACCGATGCGAAACACCGCATAAAGGATCAGCCCCACGGGGCTGCCGCGCGGCCCGACCACGAGATCGGCGCCCGACACCGCCTCGTTGAAACTTGCGCGCGCATCCTGGCGCAGGCGCTCGATGCCGACCAACAGAACCGTCGAGAGCGCGATCGACGCCATGAGTAGCCCCAGCGTCAGGCGCCGGTTCCATGCGCTTAAAGCTGCCAGGCGCAGGAGAAAACTCATGCTCCGGCCCCACGCGGCTGGCGATTGATGTCCGCCAACGCCACGGTGCGATCGAAAGCCGCCGCCATGCGCCGGTCGTGACTCACGAACACAAGCGCCGTGCCATGCGCACGGCAGCGCGCGGTGAGCAGCGTAAGGAAGGCCTGCCGCAGGTCTTCGTCAAGCGCCGAGGTTGGTTCGTCGGCAATCACGACATCCGGCGCACCGATCAGCGCGCGCGCCGCCGCGACGCGTTGCTGCTGCCCGACCGAGAGCGTGTCGGCCCGCTGGCCTGCGAGTGCTCCGCCGACTTCAAGCCCGTCGAGCAGCGCACGCGCCGCCGCCGCCGGCGAACCGTGCGCTGCCGTGGCCGCATCCCTCCTGCGAGCGGAAAACCGCGTCGCCAGAAGCACGTTGTCGAGTACAGGCAGGTAGGGCACAAGATTGAACTGCTGGAATATGAATCCCAGATGGTCGGCGCGCAGGCGATCCCGTGCCGCACCGGCAAGTCCGGTCAGGTCACGGCCCAACAGGCGCACCATGCCCGCCTGTGGCAACACGACGCCGCCAAGCAGGTTCAGAAGCGTGCTCTTGCCGCTGCCGCTGGGTCCGTGCAGGAAGACCGCTTCACCCGGCGCCACCACGAATTCGGCGATGTCCAGGCAATCGGTTTGCGCGCCCGGCCAGCGAAAACGCAGGTCCCGGACCTCGATTGCCGCGACAGCCGTCGCGCTCACAACGTCAAAACGCTCTGCTTGGGTGTCAGGCGCTTGGCCGACTGGCCCTTGGCCCCGGCCACCTGCGCATTGATCGAGGCCAGGCGGCGAAACGACTCGAAAAGCCGCACCTCGACGCTGCGCAACTCGGCAGGTGCCGCGCAACGGTAACGGTAGCGTGCCATCAGCTCGCCGTGGCCGTCGGCGGGTTTGGCGGGAGCAGCCGCGCCGGCTGCCCCGGGCAGGGCGTCGTGCGCGGGCGTGCCGGCCAGGACCGGGGAAGTCAGGCGCACCTCAGCCAAAGTGCAGCGCGCCGCTGCCGCCGGCAGCAGCATCTTCTCCGGGTTGCGCAGGCGTTCGGCCATGGTTGCCACGGCGCGGCGCTCGGCGTCATCGCGCGGGGCGCGCTCAAAGCCAAGCAGGTTGTCCAGCGGACTCTCCAGGATCAGCGTCAGCGTCTCCCCGTCGACCGCGACCTTGAGCGTGGCCAGGCCATGCACATGCCCCTTGCCCGCCTGGACGGGCGCGGCTGCAGTGGCGACCAAGAGAGCCGCGAAGACGCCGGCGAGCGGACGGATTGTGAACATTGCGAACCTTGCTTTGCAGAATTGCACGATGCTACGCAGGGCAGTGCGCGCACGTGCCCTTGATGGTCAACTCGATCTCGCCGGCCCGAAACCCCGCCGGCAGCCGCAACTTGAGCGCCGGTCCGGTCGGGATGCAATACACCCCACCACAAGCGCTGCACTTGAAGTGGGCATGCCCATGGTCGGACTCACCGGCTGCGGAAAAGCGCGTCACCCGGTCATCGTCGGCGATCCGGTGCGCCAGTCCCTCGGAAGTCAGCCACTCCAGCACCCGGTACACCGTGACCCGGTCCACGCGCATGCCGGCCAGGCCGTCCTCGATCTCGCGGTGGGTGAGCGCCCGGTCGGAACGGGTGAGCACGTCCAGCACGGCCACGCGTGCCGAAGTCACGCGTGCGCCCATGCTGCGCAGCCGGTGGACGTTGGGGTCGGAGGAGACAGCCGGGGCCATGTGGCAAGTCTAGAGCAGGACTCGAAGCCTCGCAATGAACCGCCAGCGTGCTACGGGCAGAATTGCCCAAGCGATCGGCGTATGCTTTCTACCCATGACTCAAGCGTCGCCGTAGGTAAGATCCCGGCGCCTATGATTTCGCAAGGGAACGGGCCGGGAGACCGCGGCCGGCAGGACGCGGCAAGCAGGAAAGGGCGCGCGGTGTCGTTTTTTCAGTCTTTTGGGTCGCCCAATCTAGACGATGTTCGATAAAGCCGAAACAAATCAGTGGTCTTTCACGACCCGTCATCGAATACGCGAAGCGCGTATCGCGATCGACGGCGGTTTCCGGCCGCCGTTTTTTGGTTAGGCGTCAACCGCACTCACCATGTCCGATAACGTCATTTCTTACATCGACATGTGTCAGCGTGAAGGAGCAAGCCTTCAAGCGGGTATGAACTTCGGGCTCGGTGGAAACCACTCCGTAATTCTCATGTCCGTTCGCCCCAATGCGCCTTACCGCGACAAGCTGGAAGACGGCGGCACCACCTTGGTGTACGAGGGACACGACCATCCCAAAGTTGCAAGCTGCCCCAATCCCAAGGTTGTCGACCAGCCTCTCGCTTCGCACACCGGTCGACCTACTCAGAACGGCAAGTTCTTCAACGCGGCCAAAGAGGCCGCTGCGAGGAGGCGTGCCCCTGAGCGTGTACGCGTTTACGAGAAACTCCGTCCCGGAATGTGGGCCTACAACGGGATCTTCCACCTCGTCGACGCGTGGACGGAACGAGACGATCACCGTACGGTATGCAAGTTCAAGCTTATCGCGGTCGAGGGTGATGAAGACCTCACACAACCTGTTCGCTTGTCGGCAAATCGTAGGCGCATCATCCCGTCACACGTAAAGCTCGAGGTGTGGCAGCGCGATGCGGGAAAGTGCGCGATCTGCGGTGCCGCTGACGAACTGCACTTCGATCACATCGTTCCCTTCTCAAAGGGTGGCACATCCGAGACGGCTGCCAACGTACAGTTGCTATGCGCCCGCCACAATCTCGCCAAATCGGCGCGTATCGAGTGAGACCCTACCCGCAGCTCAATTGGACCTGCCTACATCAGGCCACGTAGCATCCACTTTGTCCGACCCGCACGCGCTGAAAGGCGAAAACGTGTTTGAACCGACGACCGTAGTCGTGGTAGTCGGCACCTTCCTTCTCGCTGGTGCCGTAAAGGGGGTAATCGGCCTCGGCCTGCCCACGGTAAGTCTGGCACTGCTTACGGTCGCACTAGACCTGCCAAGCGCGATGGCGCTCCTTCTGTTGCCCTCCTTCGTCACGAATCTTTGGCAGTCCGTCGTCGGAGGAAATGCAAAGGCCATTCTGTACCGCCTCTGGCCGTTTCTGGTAATGGCAACGGTCACAGTCTGGATTGGCGTGGCAGCGCTGACGCGACTGAACCCGTCCCTGCTCACTGCGCTACTCGGTGTGCTGCTGGTTACCTACTCCGTAGTGAACCTGGCGGGAGTACGGCTCACCATTCCGGCGCGGTACGAGTTCTGGGCAGGTCCCCTGATTGGGTCTGCCAACGGTGTGCTGACGGGGATGACCGGCTCGTTTGTTGTGCCGGGCGTCATGTTCCTGCAGGCCATCGGCTTGCCGAGGGATATGCTCATCCAGGCCATGGGGATGCTGTTTACTGTCTCCACCGTTGCGTTGGCGGCCGGTTTGCAGCAGGCGAACTTCATCACAATCCAGCATGGCATTCTGTCGACGATGGCTGTGCTGCCGGCGCTCGCGGGAATGGTCGTCGGACAACTCGTTCGCAGGAAGCTTTCCGAGCAGAGATTCCGTACAGTGTTCTTTGCTGCGATATTGGTCTTGGGCGCATACATCATCTTCAACGCGCTTAAGAAGCTCGGATGAGCGACGTCGTCAGGGCAGGTGTCGAGCAAGGGCGGCAGCCTGGCCACTTCGCTTTGCCGTGCAGCCAGCGCCCTGAAGCGTCTGTCTGAAGGCAATAGTCGAAAGCACTGTCATGCACCCTCGCGATACCGGACGCCAATACGACGCTATCGCAACTCTCTGGGATGAGAGCCGACGGGGCTCGCTTTACGGCGTCCCGTTCCTAGAGCGTGCCATTGCGCTGTGTGGTTCGGGGAACAGGGCGCTCGATGTGGGTTGCGGCTCCGGCGGTCCGATGATCGAGAAACTGATCGCCGCCGGTTTCAGCGTTGCAGGAATCGATGTCTCGGCGGCCATGCTTGCGATTGCGAAGGCCAAGCACCCGACGGTTGAGTTCATTCACGACGACATCACGGAATGGGTATCCCCGCTACGGTTCGATCTGATCCTAGCCTGGGATAGCATTTTCCATTTGCCGCGTGATTTGCATGTTCCAGTGATCGAAAAATTGTGCCGCCGTCTGAGCGAAGGTGGTGTGATTCTGTTTTCGGCAGGCGGCATCGAGTCTGAAGTGGTGGGTACGATGTACGGACACGAGTTTCATTACTCCTCGCTGTGCGAGACGGCGTTGATTCAGTTGGTCAAGAGCGAGGGGTGCGTGCCGGTCCTGATGGAGCGAGACCAGTACCCGCTTCATCATTTGGTCATCATCGCCGTCAAGGGCAAGGAAAGTGCTGGCTGACTCGCGTATATGGACTCGCCGCCCATGGCAAGGACCTGATCGAAGTTGTGATCCACGAGAGGAGAGACACCATGAAAAGCAATCCGGTGGGTTGGTTTGAAATCTATGTTCAGGACATGCCGCGAGCGAAGGCGTTCTGACCTGCTCCCCCACAGCCGTACCGCCTCAAGTTCTTAAAGTCCGTCAATCCTGGAGAATCACGGACAGACGGAAGAGCGGATAAAGCGAAGAACAGTTCATCGGGTTTATCGAACAGGTCGGGGCCGACATGCCGTAGCCGCGCTGTGCCGCAAACACGGGTTTTCGGACGCCACCTTCAACGTCTCTGTTCAACACTTCCCGGGACATTGCCGATGGAAATCGCAGCACGCCTTTGATTTCTGAGTAACGCTTGCGCGGTCGGGCTGGTAGCTATTGCCATTGGCATCGCAGGGATCTCTGGTATCTCTGACTACTTGCCGTTGCAGAGGCGTTAATGCGGCTCGCCTCTCTGCAGACAACCAAGCCGCACAACTAACTTCAGGAACCTCTTCGAGACCCCGGTCCTGTTCTACGCTTTGGTCGCAACCGCCATCGGTGCCCACCATGCGCCGGACTGGCTAATCGTTGGTGCGTGGACGTACGTCGCTCTGCGCGCGGTCCACAGCTTCATTCACTGCACCTACAACCGCGTGATGCAACGATTCGCCGCCTTCGGGGCCGGGTTCCTGCTGGTCGTCGGGCTTTGGGCCGCCTTTGTCATCGGGCTGGCGGGCAAGAGTGTCGCCTAGTCGGTCGCAGGCTGCTGCTACTGCAACTGGGAGGAGCCGACCTCTGTGTGAGGCGGCCAGCCCCTTTATTCCCGCAAGCCCAGCTCCCTGACCAGCTTTTCGTAGCGCGCGCTGTCGCTGCGGATCTGCGCGGCAAATTCCTCGCCGGTCGCCAACACGACCTCAGCGCCGGTGCGCGCGATGCGCTCGCGCACCTCCTGCACTTCGAGCGCCTTGAAGGTCTCGGCCTGCAGCCGGCTGGCGATCTCGCGGGGCAGGCCCGCGGGGCCTAGCAGCCCGTACCAGGTGATGACCTCGAGACCCGCGATCCCGGTCTCTTCGGCGACCGTCGGCACCTCGGGTGCCAGCGCCGAACGCTTGACCGACCCCACCGCCAGGCCGCGGGCCTTGCCGGCCCTGACCTGCGGCGCGGCTCCCGTGATGCCGGGAAAGTAGAACGACACCTGCCCGCCGATCACATCGGTGGTCGCCTGCCCGATGTTTTTATAGGGCACGTCGCGCACATCGATGCCGGTGGCCTTCCTGATCATCTCCACACCCAGGTGGCTGGGCGAGCCCTTGCCGGAGGTGGCGTAGTTGAGCTTGCCCGGATTCTTTTTCGCATAGGCGATCAACTCCTTGAGCGACTTGAAGGGCGCGTCGTTGCCGGCGATCATCAGGAGCGCCAGTTCGGCCACCTTGACGATGGGCACGAAATCGCGCACCGGGTCGAACGCCGGGACCGCCTGCAGGTGCGGGGTGACTGTCATCGTCGTGACCCCGAAGTGCAGGGTGTAGCCGTCGGCCGGCGCCTTGGCAACCGCGGATGCGCCGATCACCCCGCCGGCGCCCTCGCGGTTCTCGACCGTCACGGGGGTCTTGAGCTGCAACGCGAGGCGCTCGGCGATCACACGCGCCATGGCGTCGGCACCACTGCCCGGACCGAAGGCTACGATCAGGCGGATCGGTTGCTGCGGATAGGTTTGGGCTTGCGCCGTCGCGCACAGGGCCACGGCGGCGATCAAGGCCGCGCAGATGCTTGCCGAAAAGCGATTCATCTTCTTTGTCTCCTGATCGATCGCAATGGATTTCGGATTGAAGCAGGCTGACGGCGCTGCTGTCGGCGCATGCTATATCACGCCGCGCGAGCGCAGGTCCTCCATCTCGGCCGCGCTCATGCCCAGGAGGTCGCCGTACACGGCCTGGTTTGATTCACCCAGGCGCTGGCCGGCGTGGCGCACTTCGCCCGGGGTTGCAGAAAGCTTGGGGACGATGCCCTGCATGCGTATCGGGCCCAGGTCACGGTCCGCGACAGTGATGACCATCTCGCGTGCCTGCACATGCGGGTCCGCCACGAGGTCGGCGGCGCTCATCACCCGGCTGCCGGGCGCGTCGCAGGCGACGAACGCAGCCTCGACTTCGGCCAAGGCGCGTGCCGCCATCCAGTCGCCGATGGCCATGGCGAACGCATCGCGGTGGCGCACGCATTCGGTGAAGCTGTTGTAGCGCACGTCGTCGGCCAGGCCGACCGCGCGCAGGATGGCGCCGGCGCTGCTGTCGGTCACCGCGGAGAATGAAAAGTACCCGCCGTCCTTGCAGCGGAACAAGCCGGTGTAGGGCACGTCGCGATGATTGCTGCCGCTGCGTGCGAGCACCTTGCCCAGCTGGTCGAAGATCACCACCTGCTGCTCGATCTGGCGAAACAGGCCCTCATAGAGCGCCATGTCGACCATCTGGCCGACGCCGCCGTCGCGCGCATCGCGCCAGTACAGCGCCATCATCACGCCCATCGCAGCCCAGGTACCGGCCACCGTGTCGCCCACCGACATGTGCGAATGCGCGGGCGGGCCATCCGGCTCGCCGGTGATGTGGGCAAACCCGGCAAAGGCCTCCGAGATGCGTCCGTAGGCGCGTCGGTCCCGGTAGGGCCCGGTCTGTCCGAAACCCGACAGCCGGCACATGATGAGGCGCGGATTGAGCGCGGACAACACCTCCCAGCCGCAGCCCAGGCGCTCCATGACGCCGGGGCGAAAGTTCTCGACCACGACGTCGGCGCCGGCGGCGAGCCGGTGAAAGATCGCCTGGCCTTCGGGTTTCTTGAGGTCCAAGGTGATCGATTTCTTGTTGCGGCCCTGCATCTTGTAGAAGAGGCCCACATCACCCTTGGGATAAAGCCAGCGCAGCGGGTCGCCCTTGACGGGCGGCTCGATCTTGATCACCTCCGCGCCGAAGTCGGCCAGCACCGAGGCCACGAACGGCCCCGCCACGATGTGGCCGACATCGAGCACCCTGATGCCTTCAAAGACGCTCTTGCTCATTGCATGGGTCTCCTGTGAGTGCCGACACGCTTCCCGCGACTTGCGGGCTCTGGTTCATCAGCCCACCGCGGCCATGGCGACGGTCTTGCTGTCGGCGAGACGCCCGATTTCGGCGGGCGAGTAGCCGAGCTCGGCGAGCACCTCGGCCGTATGCTGGCCGTAGGCAGGGGGCGGTCGATCGGGCCGCCCCGGTGTGTCCGACATGAGGATGGGCGGGCCCAGCTGCGGCATGGGCCCGATCTTCGGGTGGGCTATCGATTGCACCATGCCCAGCGCTTTCATCTGCGGGTGCTCCAGGACCTGCGGAATGGTGAGCACCGGACCGAACAAGGCATTGGCATCGCGAAACGCCTGCTCCCACTCTTGAACCGGCCGCTTCGCGAAGGCCGCCGACAGCAGGTGGTTGAGCGCGTCGCGGTTTTGCATGCGCAGCGGGTTGCTCGCAAAGCGGGCATCGTTTGCGAGCTCAGGCAAGCCAATCGCCACGCAAAAACGCGGCCAGGTGTCGCGCGTCCAGGCACCAGCCACGATGTTGCCGTCGCTGGCCTTGTACATCTGGTAGGGGGCGACCGAACTGTGCGCGCTGCCTTCGCGTTGCGGCTCCTTGTCGCCCCACCAGTAATTTGCCAGCCGGGTGGTGAGGCCAAAGGCGAGCGCGCCCAGCATCGGAATGTCGACCCGCTGGCCGCGTCCGCTGCGTTCGCGCGCGAACAAGGCCAGTAGGGCGCCCTGCACGGCAACCATCGCCGAGGTGAAGTCGGCGACCGGCAGGCCCACCAGCACCGGATCACCGCCGCGCTCGCCGGTCACCGACATCACGCCCGACATCGCCTGCACCACCGGGTCGGTGCCCGGCGACTGCGCGTAGGGTCCGCTGCGCCCGAATGCGGTGATCGACAGGTAGATCAGGCGCGCGTTGAGTGCGCTGACTGTTTCATAGCCGATGCCCATTTCCTCGGCCACACCGGGGCGAAAATTCTCCACCAGCATGTCGGCGCCGATCACCAGACGCCGCAGGATTTCGCCCGCATCCGGCTTGCGGGCATCGAGGGCGATGCTGCGCTTGCTGCGGTTCCAGATCAGGAACATTCCGGATTCGCCATCGACAAAGGCGGTGCCCATGGTGCGCGTCGGGTCGCCATGCGGCATTGATTCGATCTTGATCACATCGGCGCCGAAATCGCCCATCAGCAGCGTTGCATAGGGCCCCGACATGTGGCGCGTGAAGTCGAGGATGCGGACGCCTTCGAGTGCTTGCATGATCGCGCAGGTCTGGTAGGACGGGCGGCAAGGTTATCGGCAATGCCTGGGCATTGCAATGCGATGCGAAGCCTTGCGTCAAACGCGCCGCAGCACCAAGCCCTTCAGATACTCGCCTTCGGGAAACGACAGCAGCACCGGGTGATCCCGTGCGGCACCCAGGCGCGCTTCGATGATGGCTTCCACACCGGCATCTGCCGCCGCGCCGGCGACGATCTTGCCGAAGAGTTCGGCACTGACGCCGCCGGAACACGAGAAAGTAAACAGGCGTCCGCCCGGGGCCAGCAGTTTCAAGCCCAGGAGGTTGATGTCCTTGTAGGCGCGCGCGGCGCGCTCGACGCTGGCCGGGGTGGGCGCGAACTTTGGCGGGTCAAGCACGATGATGTCGTACTTCTCGCTACGGTCGCGCGCGCGGCGCAGCTCTTCGAAGACATCGGCGCAGCGCCACTCTGCGCGCCCGGGGTCGAGGCCGTTGGCGGCCCAGTTGGCGCGCGCCAGGTCCAGCGCCGGCGCGGAAGAGTCGATCGAGACCACGCGCGCGGCTCCGCCGGCAACCAGCGCAACCGAGAATGCACCGGTGTAGCAAAAGCAGTTGAGGGCCGTGATGCCGGGTGCGGCCGCGGCCAGCGCGCGGGCGCGGTTGTCGCGCTGGTCCAGGTAGAAGCCGGTCTTGTGCCCTTGCACCACGTCGACCTTGAGCTTGAGTCCGTTCTCGACGATCTCGATGGTCGCCTCGGGCGCTGCGCCGTGCAGCGGACCGCTGCGCGGCTGCAAGCCTTCGAGTTCGCGGCTGTCGGTGTCGGAGCGCTCGTAGACCCGCGCGACCCCGGTCGCTTCGACGAGTGCGGCGACGATCGCATCACGCCAGTGTTCGCAGCCGGCTGACAGGAGCTGGACCACGGCCAGGTCGGCATAGCGGTCGACGATCAGCCCGGGCAGGCCATCGGCCTCAGCGTGTACCAGGCGCACTCCGGCAGCGGGGTCGAGACCCGCGCGGCGCGCCACGGCGGCTGCAATGCGCCGCTTGAACCAGGCCGCGTCGATGCGCTCGTCCGCCGCGAAGCTCCACATGCGCGCACGGATCTGCGAGTGCGGGCTGTAGGCAGCCAGGCCCAGGGGCGTGCCTTCGCCTGAACGCACCTGAACCGTGGCGCCCAGCGCGGGTGTGCCTTCGACGCGCTCAATCGCCCCGGAGAAGACCCAGGGGTGGCGACGTTTGAGCGACTTGTCGCGGCCGGGTTTGAGGACCAGTGCCGGGAGTTTCACTTGCGCCGCGCGCGCGGGTGCGCGGCGTCGTAGACACGGGCCAGTTGCTGGAAATCCAGGTGGGTGTAGACCTGCGTGGTCGAGATGTTGGCATGGCCCAGCAGCTCCTGGACTGCGCGCAGGTCGCCGGAGGATTGCAGCAGATGGCTGGCAAAGCTGTGGCGCAGTACGTGCGGGTGTACCTTGGCCGGTACACCGGCTTCCAGGGTGCGGCGCTTCAGGCGCGTCGAAACGTAGGACGGCGACACGCGCCGCCCGCGCGGCGAGACAAAGAGTGCAGCTTCACCGGGCTTTGCAACGGCGCCACGCCCGGCCAGCCACGCCGCCAGCGCGCTCCGCGCAGCAGCGCCGACCGGCACGACGCGCGTCTTGCCGCCCTTGCCGGTCACGGTGAGTTCGCCCGCGCCCAGGTCCACCCAGCCGCGCGAGTCGGGCGCGCGTTGCGCATCCAGGCTGATGAGTTCGCTCAAGCGCAGCCCGGAGGAATAGAAGAGTTCGAACATGGCGGCGTCGCGGGCGGCGTCGCCGGCAGCCGCAGCGGTCGGTGCATCCAGGAGCTGCTTGGCCTGGTCGGCGGAGAGTGCCTTGGGCAGGCCGCGCGGCGCCTTCGGTGCGCGCACACCGGTGACCGGGTTGTGGGTCAAGCCACGCACCCGGCAACTCCAGGCGAAATAGCTGCGCCAGGCCGACAGGGCACGCGCGATCGAGCGCGGCGACAGGCCGCGCTGGCGCAGCCGCGCCGCGGCCGTGCGAATGGCCTGCGTGTCCAGGGAATCGGGCGACGCGGCGCCGGTGAGGCGGGCCAGTTCCTCCAGGTCGCGGCGATAGCCGGTGATGGTGGCCGCTGAATAAGCGCGTTCGGCGGCGAGGTAGCGGCAGAACGCCGCCACGCTGTCGCCGAATGCGGGGTCCACGACCTAGCCGGCCGGTGCGCTTGCGGCTGCGCCATCCGTGCCGGCGGCAGGAGGCGTCAGCACGGCACCCAGGGACTCGGCCAGACGTTCCAGATACAGCGTGCCCATGCCGGCGTAGAAGCGGTGCTCGTCTTCAGAGGCCAGCGCCAGAAGGCCACCGCCTGCGCCGGCGCGCACGGCCAGGAGCGCAGCCGATTTCAGGTGCGTGCGCGCCTCGCCGAACCATGCGCCGACCCGCTCGCCGATGGCCACGCCATCGTGTTCCAGCCCGGCCAAAGGCCCGCAATACGGATGCTTGAAGTATTCGGAGGCGACCACGCGCGCCAGGTCGTCATCGAGCGCGATCACGCTGTCGGTCGCATCGCCCGGGGCGCCCAGGCCCCAGATGCGAAACGCGGTGTGGGGAATCGCGAAATCCTCGATCAGGCGCGCTTCGACCATCGCGATCAGCCTGCGCGGCGACTCCGTGGCAGACGACAGCAGCGCCAGATTGAGCGCATGCATGCGGTTGGAGAGGGCATCGTTGCTGCGGCCGGTTTCGATCAGGTCGGCCAGCGTGTGTTCGAGGCTGCGCACCTTTTCGCGCAAGGTGATCATCTGGCGCTCGGGCAGCGAGATGGCGCGCCCGCCGTGCGGGTGCGGCACGAAGATCTGCGCCATCAGGTCGGCGTAGTCCTCGAAAAAACTCGGGTTGTGCTGCAGGTACTGGGCGATGGCGTCTGGGCTCATGCGCGGACCAAGGGTGCGGATGGCGCGGATTGTACGGACTCCGCTGCCGCCGGGGCGCGCGTGAGGAGTCCCTCCGCTTCAGAGGCGGAGGGCAACTCCAGGCTGCCTTCGAAGACCGTCGCGGCAGGGCCGGTCATTAATACCGGCCGGCCTGGCCCGCCCCAGCTGATCGTGAGTTCTCCGCCGCGCGTGGCCACACGGATTGGTCCGGCATCGACCAATCCGCGCAGGGTCGCGGCGACCAGCGCGGCGCAGGCACCGCTGCCGCAACTCAAGGTCTCGCCGGCGCCGCGTTCGTAGACGCGCAGATTGAGCGAGCGCCGCGATTGCACGGCCATGAATCCCGCGTTGACACGCCGCTTGAATGCGGGGTGCCCTTCTATCAAGGGGCCAACCCGCCCGACCGGCGCGCGTTCGACATCGGCGACAACCTGCACCGCATGCGGATTGCCCATCGAGACGATGGTCACATCGACGGGCTCTCCGGCGACGTCGACGAGAAAGCGCGTCGGGTCGCTGGTGGGCGTGGCGCGCGCGGCGTCGAAATGCACCGCTTCGCAGGTCAGCGCGGGCACGCCCATGTCGACGGTGACGCGGCCGTCGGCCTCCAGGCGCGGCTCGATGATGCCGCCCAGGGTTTCGACGCGAATGCTGCGCTTAGTCGTCAGCCCGCGATCGACGACAAAGCGCACAAAGCAGCGTGCGCCGTTGCCGCACTGTTCGACCTCGCCACCGTCGGAGTTGAAGATGCGATAGCGAAAATCGGTATCCGCGCTGCGTGGGGCTTCGACGACGAGGATCTGGTCGGCACCAACGCCAAAGTGACGGTCGGCGATAAAGCGCCATTGCGAGCGGTCAAGCGCAAGCGGCGCGCGCGTGGCGTCGAGCACGACGAAATCGTTGCCCAGGCCGTGCATTTTGGTGAACGCGAGTTTCATGGCGCGGCGCATTTTCCCATGCGCCATCAGGCCGACGGCTTGTAGAACGGCGGCGCGCCGGGCGGGCGGGTCTTGAAGCGCTTGTGCAGCCAGTGGTATTGCTCGGGCATCTCGCGCACCTCTGCTTCTATGAATGCGTTGATGCGGCGCGCGTCTTCTTCCAGGCTTGGACCGGGAAAGTCGCGCCACGCGGGCTGGATGGTGGTGCGGTAGCCGTCTGCGGTCATGCGCGTCACGCAGGGCAGGACACTGGCCCCGGAAAGCCGCGCCAGTCGCGACAGCGCGGTTACGGTTGCCGCCGGAACGCCGAAGAACGGCACGAACACTGCGTCGCGCGCACCGAAGTCCATGTCCGGCAGATAGTAGAAGGGCAGCCCCATCGAAAGGCCGCGCAGCGCGCTGCGCACCCCGGCCTGGCGCGTCAGGAGCATGGGGGCATTGAAGCGCGAGCGTCCGGCCAGGAGCGCCGCGTCGAAGGCCGCATCCTTCTGTCGCGAGTAGATCGAGACGATGCGCCAGTCGGCGGTGATGCGGATGCCGCCGGCGTCCAGTCCCGCGAAGTGCGGCGCCAGGAGGATCACCGGGCGCCCGGTGAGCGCATCAAGGTGCTCGCGGCCGTCGATTTGCACAAAGCGGCGCACGCGATCGGCGCTGCCATGCCACAACACGGCCCGATCGAGAACCGAGCGTGCGAAGGCGCGGAAGACCGCGCGCACCAGCGCGCTGCGGCGCGCATCTGAAAGCGCCGGAAAGCAGGCCGCCAGATTGGCGTGTGCTACGGCGCGGCGTTCGCGTGCCGTGAGATAGAAGAGGCTCCCCAGCGCCGCGCCGGCCAGGCGCAGCAGCGGCACGGGCAAAAAGCGGCCCAGACCCAGGAGCTTGAGCAGGAGCGCGCTCATGACGCGGTGGGCGTGCCGTTGCCCCCACGCGCAACGGCGCGCGGCTGGCGATAGCGGTCATAGCTCCACAGGTACTGGGCCGGGCAGGCGCGGATCAGGTCTTCGAGGGCGGCATTGATCTGCGTGGTTGCAGCCACCAGGTCCTCGGCAAGAACGCCTGAGAAGGGGCGAATCGAGAGCCGGTAGCCGCCCCCGCGCGGCAGTCGCTCGGCATACGCCAGGAGGATAGTCGCGCCACTGGCGCGTACCAGGCGCTTGACCAGGGTCATGGTGTAGGCCGGGCGGCCAAAGAAGGGCGCCCACACCCCCTCGCCCAGATCGGGAGTCTGGTCGGGCAGGAGGCCCGCCGCCTCGCCCTGGCGCAGGGCGCGGATCAGGGCGCGCACCCCGGACAGGTCGGCGGCGGCCAGGCGCATGTTGGTGCGCCCGCGACCCGATTCGATCAAGGGCGTCAGCGCGGCCTTGCGCGGACGCCGATAGAGGACCGTGATCGGCTTGTCGGCCCGCGTGCGGTACGCGTAGTACTGCGCGGTGATCTCGAAGCAGCCCAGGTGCGGTGTGAGGAAGACGATCGGCGTGCCGACGGCCTGCGCCGTTTCGACATGCTGCCAGCCATCCACGCTCCTGACCAGTGCGGCGACATCGGCATGCACGCGCAGCCATACGGCCGGCAATTCGGTCAGCGCCTTGCCGGCTTCACGCAATGCCGCCGCGCGGGTGGCGTCGTCGTGATACCCCGCCTGCCTCAGGTTGGCAGTCAGGTGTGCGCGCCACGAAGGCGAAAACCGGTACACCAGGCGCCCCAGGAGCGCGCCGGCGAAGTGCAGGACGGGTAGGGGCAGGCGGGCGGCGAGGTGAAAGAAGAGCTTAAGCACTGGGGCTCGGTGTGGGGCGGTCTGCTAGACTAAGCAGCTTTTTCAGCGTCCCTACAATCCCCTCACGAACCAACGCCCATGAGTGAATACCTGTTTACTTCCGAATCGGTCTCCGAAGGCCATCCCGACAAGGTCGCAGACCAGATTTCGGACGCGATTCTGGATGCGATTTTAGCCCAGGACAAGACCAGCCGCGTCGCCGCCGAAACCCTGTGCAACACCGGACTGGTGGTGCTGGCCGGCGAGATCACCACGCGCGCCAATGTCGACTACATCGGCGTGGCTCGCGAAACCATCAAGCGCATCGGCTACGACAACACCGAGTACGGCATCGACTACAAGGGCTGCGCGGTACTGGTGGCCTACGACAAGCAGTCGCCCGACATCTCGCAAGGCGTGACCGAGGGCCAGGGCCTGAACCTGGACCAGGGCGCCGGTGACCAGGGCCTGATGTTCGGCTATGCCTGCAAGGAAACGCCCGAACTCATGCCGCTACCCATCCACCTGTCGCATCGCCTGGTCGAGCGTCAGAGCGAACTGCGCCGCGACGGCCGCCTGCCGTGGCTTCGGCCCGACGCCAAGTCGCAGGTGACCATCCGCTACGTCGACGGCAAGCCCACCGAGATCGACACGGTCGTGCTCTCCACCCAGCACGCGCCGGAAATGCAGCACAAGCAGATTGAAGAGGCGGTGATCGAGTCGATCATCAAGCCGGTTCTGCCCAAGGAAATGCTGGGCAAGAACATCCGCTACCTCGTCAACCCGACCGGGCGCTTCGTCATCGGCGGGCCGCAGGGCGACTGCGGCCTGACCGGTCGCAAGATCATCGTCGACACCTACGGTGGCGCGGCACCGCACGGTGGCGGCGCGTTTTCCGGCAAGGACCCCTCCAAGGTCGACCGGTCGGCTGCCTACGCCGCGCGTTACGTCGCCAAGAACGTGGTTGCCGCCGGCCTGGCCGAAAAGTGCCAGGTGCAGGTGAGCTATGCGATCGGCGTGGCCAAACCCACCTCGATCATGGTCACCACCTTTGGTACCGGCAAGATCAGCGACGAGAAGCTCGAGAAGCTGATCGGCGAACACTTCGACCTGCGTCCCAAGGGCATCATCCAGATGCTCGACCTCCTGCGGCCGATCTACCAGAAGACCGCTGCCTACGGCCATTTCGGCCGCGAGGAACCGGAATTCTCCTGGGAGCGCACCGACCGCGCGCAGGCGCTCAAGGCGGCCGCCGGGGTTTAGTTTCGGCCAAGGCAACCGCCTGGCACGGCAGCCGCGATTGCGTTAAAATGCGCGGCTGCTGAGGAGCGTTGCGACTCCCCGATGTCAGGGTGAGCCAGGCTCGGCATGAATTGAACGGCGCTCAAACACCCTTAACCCGTGTTTGGAGCGCCGTTTGCTTTTGCGCTCCGTTTTCTCATCAAAGGAGCCCACATGGCCGCTGTACTCAAGCCCACCCAGGATTTTCACGTCGCCGACCTCAAGCTTGCCGACTGGGGGCGCAAGGAAATCCGCATTGCCGAGACCGAGATGCCTGGTCTGATGGCAATCCGGGAGGAATTCGCACTCACCAAGCCGCTGCGCGGCGCGCGCATCACCGGGTCGCTGCACATGACGATCCAGACCGCCGTACTCATCGAAACCCTTCAGGCCCTGGGGGCCGAGGTGCGCTGGGCCTCGTGCAACATCTTCTCGACCCAGGATCACGCCGCCGCTGCGATTGCGGCGACCGGCACTCCCGTGTTCGCCTACAAGGGTGAGACCCTCGAGGAATACTGGGACTACACGCACCGCATCTTCGAGTGGCCGGACGGCGGGTTCTCCAACATGATCCTGGATGACGGCGGCGACGCGACATTGCTGTTGCACCTGGGCGCCAAGGCCGAGAAGGACGCGACCCTCATCAACAATCCGGGAAGCGAAGAGGAGACTTTCCTGTTCGCATCGATCAAGAAGCGGCTGGCCGCCCAGCCCGGCTGGTATTCGGCACGCCTGTCCAAGATCAAGGGCGTGACCGAGGAGACCACCACCGGCGTGCATCGCCTCTACCAGATGCACAAGGAAGGTCGGCTGGCGTTCCCGGCGATCAACGTCAACGACTCTGTCACCAAGTCCAAGTTCGACAACCTCTATGGCTGTCGCGAGTCGCTGGTCGACGGCATCAAGCGCGCCACCGACGTCATGATCGCCGGCAAGGTCGCGGTGGTGGCCGGCTACGGCGACGTGGGCAAGGGCTCGGCGCAGGCCCTGCGTGCGCTCTCCGCGCAGGTGTGGGTCACCGAAATCGACCCGATTTGCGCGCTGCAGGCGGCGATGGAAGGCTATCGCGTCGTCACCATGGATTACGCTGCCGACAAGGCCGACATCTTCGTGACCGCGACCGGCAACTACCACGTGATCACCCACGCCCACATGGCGAAGATGAAGGATCAGGCCATCGTCTGCAATATCGGCCACTTCGACAACGAAATCGATGTCGCCGGGCTCGAGAAATACAAGTGGGAAGAGATCAAGCCGCAGGTCGATCACATCATTTTCCCGGACGGCAAGCGCATCATCATGCTGGCCAAGGGGCGTCTGGTGAACCTGGGGTGCGGTACCGGTCACCCGAGCTACGTGATGTCTTCTTCCTTCGCCAACCAGACCATCGCCCAGATCGAACTCTTTGCCAACACCGAAAAGTATCCGGTCGGCGTATACACCCTGCCCAAGCACCTGGACGAAAAGGTGGCGCGCCTGCAGCTGAATAAGCTCAACGCGCAACTGACCGAACTGACCGAGCAGCAGGCGACCTACATCGGCGTGTCCAAGCAAGGTCCGTACAAGGCCGATCACTATCGCTACTGATCATGCGAACCCGCGCCCGGCAACGGGCGCGGTGCCTGGCAATCTGGAGGTGCGCCGATGGCGCGTGTCGACAATCCGGTTTTTTCCTGCGAGTTCTTTCCGCCCAAGACCGATGAGGGGCGCTCCAAGCTGACGGCCACGCGGCGCCAGCTCGAGCAGCTGCGCCCAAAATTCTTCTCGGTCACCTTTGGTGCCGGTGGCACCACGCGCGACGGCACGCTGGCCACCGTTCTCGAGATCCGCCGCGACGGATTCGAGGCCGCGCCGCATCTCTCGTGCATCGGCGGAACGCGCGATTCGATCGGCTCCATCCTCGACGAGTATCGCGCGGCCGGCATTCGCCGTGTCGTCGCGTTGCGCGGCGACCTGCCCTCGGGCATGGTCGAAATCGGTGATTTTCGCTACGCCGCGGACCTCATCGCCTTCATCCGGGAACGCAGTGGTGACTGGTTTCATATCGAGACCGCCTGCTATCCCGAAGTGCACCCGCAGGCGAAGTCGCCCGGCGATGACCTGCTCAATTTCAAGCGCAAGCTCGACGCGGGGGCTGACGCCGGCATTACGCAGTACTTCTACAACGGTGACGCGTATTTCCGTTTTCGCGATGAATGCGAGGCACTTGGCATACGCGCCCCGATCGTGCCCGGCATCATGCCGATCGCGAACTTTACGCAGCTGGCGCGCTTTTCGGATGCCTGCGGCGCGGAGATTCCACGCTGGATGCGCGTCAAGCTGGCGTCATTCGGTGATGACCGCGCTTCCATACGGTCCTTTGGCCTCGACGTCGTGACCGAATTGTGCGATCGCCTGTTGTCACAGGGGGCGCCGGGCCTGCATTTCTACACCCTCAACATGGCCGGGTTGACGAGCACAATCTGGCAGCGGCTGGGCTTGTAGCCGCCGCACCCCGGTCCCCTGGTTCCCTCCCGCGGGCAAGTCAGGGCAAGTAGCGCGGCACCAGGTAGATGGCTGCCGCGGCTGCGGCAAAGACGATGCCGAGGAGCCAGCCGCGTGCGCGCTTGCGCGGCTGCGGGCTCGGCCATGCGACCGGGCCCTGCGGCCATTCCTCGGCGCGGGGCGACGGCGAAGGGCCCGCGTCGGTCGGTGGGGATTCGTTTGCCGCTTGCGCGCTCGGTACGAGACCTGCGTCGCTTGCGTCGTCGGTTGGTGGCGCACTACGTGCTGCAGCCTCGGCTTGACGCTTCTCATGACGGTTCGTGGCAGCCAGGCGGGCTGAATCAGCGACCAGATTGGCGTTCTGCAAGCGCAGTTCGCGTACACGCGCCTGCAGTTCCTCGTGCTCGGCCCGCCTTGCCGCCAGCTGCGTCGTGGTCTGGTCAGTGCGCAGGGCGAGTCGCGCCAGGGCGACACCGAGGGCGGTTGCGCGCGCGGTTTGCGTGGCGCGGGCCGTGACCTGGCGATTGATTTCGACGGCCAGGGCGGCGGCGGCGTTGCGGTTGGCGTCGAGGTCGCTTGCCAGTGCCGTGGCGGCGGCCTCTACAACACGCAGGTCGGTGGCGAGACTGTCGCGCTCGCTTTTCGCCGCTACCAGGCGCGCCCGCAATTCCGTTTCGGCGGCTCCTTCGCGAGCCAGGGCAAGGCGTTGTTCGCGCCAGGCTTCAGCCTCCCGCACCACGGTGGCGCGGTCCGCGGCCAGCCGGGCGCGCAAATCAGCCAGTGCCGCGCCAGGGTTGGCCTGGGGCATTGCCGCGAGTTCGTCCTTGAGGGCGCGCGCCGCGGCGCGCAGTTCTTCGTGTTTGGCACGCGCATCGGCGTCGGCCTGGCGCAGGGTCGCCATGTCCTGCTCAAGCGCATCGCGCTCGCGCCGCGCCATGCCGAGCAGCGCGTCCAAATGCTCACGCGCATCCCGCTCGCGCGCGAGGTCCTGCGTGTATTGACCGGCCAGCGCGCGCTCGGCCTCGCAGGCAGCGGCGGCTTCCGAGGCCAGGCTGCGCGCCGCCGCGACCTGGCGTGCCAGCGCCGCCTTGACACGCGTCAGCCGCGCGGTCGCGTCCTCCAGATCGCGTTCGGCGTGATCGGCGGCGGTCGCGGTCTGCACCACCAGCGCGCGCGTGTTGGCCAGGGCGTCTTCCTGGCGCCGCAGTTTTTCGCCGGCGTCGGCCTGTTCGGCAAGGCTGCGCTCAATACGCTCGCGGGCCAGGTCGCGCGCGCGCCGCGCCTGGACGTCAGCCAGGATCAGCGACTTGAGGTCGGCGGCGCCTTCGGGCAGGGCGGGGCCAGGGGCCGCGCTGCCGCCAGGTGGTATGGAAGTTGACATCGGTGTGACTTAGCGCACATGCGCACACCGGAGTCTCTCATACCAAAGGCCTAATGGCTTTCTATTCGCGTTGCGGACATGGGACAATCTGGTTCTATGCATACCATCCTGGCTGCTCCAACCCGCGCAGGTGTCGCCAGCCGCGTGCGCGGCCTGATCGCCGCGCTGGCGGTATGCGCGGTGAGCGGCGCTCCGTCGGCACTGGCACAGGGCTTCAAGTTCTCCAATCAGGAAAACACTGCCGACAAGGAAGAAGCCGAGCGCGCTGCCCGCGTGGGTGCCCTCCTGTCCACGCCCTGTCGCGAGCGCATCAAGAGCCGCAAGATCATGGTCCTGATCGGCGAAGAGAGGAATGGCGTGGTCAGCGCCAGCCAGGCCGCATTCAACCCCCATTTCGAGGCCGTCAACCAGCGCTTGAGAAAGCTCGGCCTGGCCACATTCACCGCCGACGAGATCAAGAAGCAGATCGCGCAGGCGGAGATCGATGCCTACTTCAAGAACAATCCCGATGCCGCACTGTCGGCGTCCAGGCGCCTCGCGGCCAGCTACACCCTGCGCGGCCTGATTACCTCGAGCGCCATGGTCAATCCGGTGTTGAAGGTCAACCAGGTCGTCGTCGGCATGCAGTTTGTCCTGACCGGCGCTGACGGCAAGCGCATTTCCGAGACCCAGACCCGCTCGCAGAGCTACGCCGGTGCGGATGCATCCGGCATGGCGCTGACCCTCATCAATGAACAGGCCGACGAGGCCGTCGCACGCCTTTACAGCGACTACTGCAACCAGCCTGAACCACCGCCGGCGCCACGCCGCAAGAAGTAATTCCCGCTTTCCAAGGAGCCACATCATGCATCGCACCTGCCTCCCCGCATTCGCCGTCGGATTCGCCGCGCTTATCGCAGCATCGACCGCGCTGGCCCAGCCGACCTTCGGCAACCCGTCGCCCACCGCGGGAAGCAGCACCTCGCAGGCGGCCAACGCCGCTGCCGACCAGGCTGCCTACAAGCCCATCGAGTACGCCAACCGCGCCAAGAAGGGCCCGGCGCTGGTGGTCATTCCAGGCGAGGTCAAGAGCAACAACGCGAGCTTCACCCAAAAGGTCGGCCCCAACAACATCGCCGACTTCGCCGAACTGGAGCTCTCACAGGCCAATTTCTCGGTTCTGGAGCGTTCCAACCTGGGGCCGTTGCTGAACGAGATCTCGCTGGCCTACAACCTGGGCGACCCCAACGCTGCGCGCAAGACCATGCAGATGGGAAAGCTCAAGACCACCGAGTGGGTCATCAAGTTCGATATCATCAAGGCCGAGCAGATCGCAGAGAACAAGAAGGGCTTTGACGGCCGCGCGATCGGCGCACTCGGCGGGCTGTTCGGTCTGGGCGGATCCGTCGCCGGCCATGTCGTCTCCAACGTGCAGACCAGCGAGGCGACCGGGGTGTGGCTGGTCGGCATGCGCTACAAGATCATGAACGCCAACACCACCGAGCAGGTCGCGCAGGGCTACCAGGAACTCAAGATGGAGGTAGGCCAGACCAGGACCTCAGTCATGGGCGTGTCCGACGGCGCCAAAGGCGGGGTTGGGCTGGACACCATGGTGCAGCGCCTGGTGCAGACCGCCGTCTGGGAAATCGACTCCAAGTACAAATAAGGGCGCGCTCCGGGCGGCTGGTTCACGTGAGGTCGTGACCGGCCGCGCCCATGCGCGGCGCACGTCATGGCAGCAATCAGCAAACTCGGCAAGTACCTGATCCGTCGCGAGCTCGGTCGCGGTGCGATGGGCGTCGTCTACGAGGGCTTCGACCCCGTCATCGAGCGTACGGTGGCCATCAAGACCATTCGCGCTGACCAGGTGGAAGCCGCGCAGATGGGCGAGATGCTGGCGCGCTTCAAGCGCGAGGCGCAGGCAGCCGGGCGGCTCAACCACCCGAACATCGTTGCCATCTACGAGTACGGCGAGGATGATGGCGGGGGCGCGGGTGCGCCAGCGGATGCGGATGCAACCGTCATCGATGTCGACGCCACCATTGTCGATGCCCCGACGGGCGCGGCGCGCGTCGCTTTCATCGCGATGGAGTTCATCAAGGGGCGCGAACTCAAGGAATATTTCGACGAGAACCGCCGCTTTGCGGTCAAGGACATCGGCCGCATCATGGGCGAACTGCTCGATGCGCTGGGCCACGCCCACGCGCACGGCGTCACCCACCGCGACATGAAGCCCGCCAATGTGATCCTTCTGGAGGCCGGCAGCGCAGTCAAGGTGGCCGACTTCGGCATCGCGCGTATCGAGACCTCGGAGTTGACCCAGGCAGGCACGGTGCTCGGCACGCCGTCCTACATGTCGCCCGAACAGTTTCTGGGCCAGACCGTCGACGGACGCAGCGACCTCTTTTCCTGCGGCGTGATCCTGTACCAGTTCCTGACCGGGGAAAAGCCCTTCACCGGCGCGGTCACGACCATCATGCACAAGGTCCTGAAGGAGGCGCCGCTGCCACCTTCGACGATAAACGCTACCCTGCCGCCTGCCTGGGATGCGGTGGTCAACAAGGCGATGGCCAAGAATCCCGACGAGCGCTACCAGAGCGCACGCGAGTTCTCCGACGCTATTCGCGCGGTCATCGAGGCGAAGCCCGCGTCGTCAGAACTGGATGCGACCGTCGCCAATAGCGCCGCCGCTGCGACAGCGGCCGACGCTACCCTGGCATCAGGCGCTGCGCCGACGGCGCGACGCCCGGCCGCGCAGTCACCGTCAGGCATGCCGGTCGCGGCGCCGCCGCGGTCACGGACGCCGCTATTCGCGATCGTCGCGGCGCTCGTTCTTGCCGTCGGAGTCGGAGCGTTTTTCGCCTCTCAGCGCAAGGCCGAGGGCCCGGCAAGCGCCACCGCATCCGCCCCGGCTGCAGGGCCTGTTGCCGCGGCGGCACCGGGCGCGGCGCCGACCGCCGCGCCACCCGCTGCTCCGCCTCCGGCTCCTGCCGAACCTCCGGCAGAGCCCGGCACGGTCGTCATCAGCGCCTTGGGGTTAGCCGATCCGGCGCGCTTCAATGGTGACACGGCTGCCGCCGGGGCCGAGGCGCGCGCCGATGCGCGGCGTCAACTGGTCGAGAAGGCGTTGGGCCTGTATGTCGCTGCGGATTCGCTGGACAAGAATTACGACTGGGTCGCGCAAAAAATGCTTGTCCGCTCGAGTGAATTCATCAAGAGCACCCTCTCGGAGGACGCACCGCAGACCGGCAAGGACGGTCTTGTGCAGATGGTCACGCGCGCCTCGGTCAAGGTGCGCGACGTGCAGAAATCCCTGAACCAGATGAGTGAGAAGGAACGCATCGAATTCATCCGCAACAACGGCGATCCCAGGATCTCGGTGGAGATGCTGATCCGCAACGCCGAATCGACCGAGCCGATTCCGCCGGCGCGATCGCAGATGGCCGAGAACATGATCAAGGAGCGCATCCGCTCCTTCGGCTTTCGTGTCTGGTCCAACGAGGGTGAGACCAAGACCGGCCCGAACGCCAAGGGCGCTGATTTCCACATCGTCGGTGAAGTCAAGGTCAAGCTCCTGTCGATGAAGCTGGCTGCCTCCGGGCTCACCATCAACAAGACCGCTCTCACGTCATGGACCGTCAAGGCAATCGACAAGGCGACCGGCGAGGAGATCTACTCGAACACGGCGATGCCCAAGAACACATCTTGGCCCAACGAGGACACGGCGCTGGCCGACATCGGCCGGCTGGTGGGCGACGAATTCTCCAAGAAGTTCTTTCTGGCGCGCTTCAATTTCGGCACGCAAAAGGTCGCCCTTGCCATTGACGGCCTGCCAGATGGCGCCACGCCTGCGCTGCTGCGCGAGCTGCGCGGCCTGCGCGTCGTGCTCGATGCCCGGACCAGCGGGCCTGGCAAGTTCGCCCTTGAGCTGCCCGAAGGCAATGCGGGTGACCTGATCGCCGACGGGGTGGCCAAGCCGCTCAATGCCAAGCTCGGCCAGAGCTGCTTTGCGCCCGGCGGTTCGACCGGCGCCGAGGTCAAACTCAGCTTCGTGTCGGCCTGTGCCGATCCGGCAGTGCGCGGCAAGCTCGAGTCCGCGCCACCGGCCGGGCTGTTGAGCGCGCCGGACGGGCGTACCAAGGCTGTGCGCCGCGTCGCCTAGCCATTTCGGGGATCGCCCTGCGGCTGCGTTCGCAGGGCGAGGGACCGGACGTAGCGCAGCTCTTAGCCGCGTAGCGAGAATTCGACCACTTCGGCTGCCGACTCAGTCGCGCTGTGGCCGAACACGATGCTCCCTGAGCCACGCAGCATCACCTCTTCCCGGCGCAGCGACATTTCCGCTTCGCCCTCGAAGGTGACGAAGGTGCCGTTGGTGCTCTGATCCGCCAGGAAGAACTTGTCGCGCCGGCGTTCGATGCGGGCGTGGTTGCGCGACGCTTTCGGGTCAGCGATAACCACATCGCTGCCCGCATCGCGGCCCAGGCTGGCAGCTGGCTTGGCCGTATTCAGGATCAGGGTGCTCCCGCCATGGATCAGCTGCAGGACTGCTTCCGGCGCTGCGATGACTACCGACGGCGCCGTCATGGTCAGGTCGTCGCCTTCCTGCCAGATGACTTCGCAGACGGCCAGATCGTCGGCCTTGCCCTTGACGGCAAGCGCAGCGATGTCACGCGTGCCAGCCGCCAGTGCCGGGGGCAGCAGGTCCACCGTCGCGCGGGTGGTGATGATCTGCAATCCCTTGGCCAGGCCGGCCATGCGCGCGGCCGTGTTGACGGTGTCGCCGAAGACGTCGCCGTCCTGCTCGATCACCTGTCCGGCATGAAAGCCGACACGGATCTTGCGCTTGGTGTTGGATTCGGTGGGCAGGCGATCGATGCGCAACTGCATGTCGGTCGCCGCGATGAAACCGCGCTCGGGGCTGGGAAACACGCACATGACCTCGTCGCCGATTGTCTTCACCACTCGGCCGCCATGGCGCTCCGTGATGGCGCGCAACTCGGCAATGGCTTCGTCGATGAGCGCCTTGGCGCGCTCGTCGCCGAGCACCTCGTACAGGCGCGTGCTGCCGGCGATGTCGGCGAACAGGACCGCTACCGTCGCCGACGCCTCAGCCACTGTACCTGACTCCTGCCGCAGTTCCGCTCGCCCCGATGCGGCAATTTCAGGCAGCCGCGCGCAGCTTGGCCTGCGCGGCGGTGGCGTGCATGGACGCGTAGGCGGAATGCGCCGCCGCCTCGGCCTGCCCGACCTTGACCGGATGACCCATGTCCATCAAGACCGAGCCCAGCGCAGAAAGGCACAGCATGACGTTTTCGGGCTTGCACGAATAACCCATCAGCCCGAAGCGCCAGATCTTGCCAGCCAGTGGGCCGAGTCCCGCGCCGATCTCGAGGTTGAACTCGTTCAAAAGCGTCTTGCGCACCTGCGCCTCGTTCTTCTGCATGCTTTCCGGAATGCGGATCGCGTTCATCTGCGGCAGCCGGTAAGCCTCCTTGACCAGGAATTCCAGTCCCATTGCCTCGAGCCCGGCCTTGAAAGCAAGGTGATGACGCATGTGGCGTGCCCAGGCGTTTTCCAGACCCTCCTCACGCAGCAACAGCAGCGCTTCGTG
Organism: Burkholderiales bacterium; assembly: GCA_046160545.1. GTDB lineage: Bacteria > Pseudomonadota > Gammaproteobacteria > Burkholderiales > JAEUOS01 > JAEUOS01. Next base: position 35,772 of record JBJXGS010000193.1, on the reverse strand, counting down.
CAACGCGAAGAGGCTGTTGATCGGCGCGGTGTGATGATAGGTGCGCGTGGTCTCGCCCCAGTAACCCAGTACCAGGTTCAAGTCCATGAACCAGCTTTGTACGCGATGCTCATCCTTGCGCTTCTTGACACGCTCGATGACCGCTTCGTTGTACGACACTGGCGAAAGCCCGGGCACACAAGACAGGCACTTCTGGCTCCCGGAATAGATCGCGTCGATCTGCCATTCGTCGGTCTTGATCGGGGTTCCGGCCAGCGAAGTGACCGCATCGACAATGGTCAGCGCGCCATATTTGTGCGCCACCGACACCAGCGTCTTGGCGTCGGACTGCGCGCCCGTCGAGGTCTCCGCGTGCACGAAGGCCACGACCTTGGTGTCCGGATTCGCCTTGAGGGCGTCTTCGAGCTTGTTGGGATCGCAGGGGTCGCCCCAGGCGTCCTCGACGACGACTGCCTTGCCGCCGACACGTTCGACATTCTCGACCATGCGTCCGCCGAAGACGCCGTTCTTCATGACGATGACGCGGTCGCCGGGCGCGACCATGTTGACGAAGCAGGATTCCATGCCGACCGAGCCAGGCCCGGAGATCGGGAAGGTCAGCTGGTTGTTGGTCTGGTAAGCGTAACGCAGGAGCTGTTTCAGCTCGTCCATCATCTCGACAAAGATCGGGTCGAGGTAGCCGATCGACGGCAGCGACGAGGCGGCCAGCACGCGCGGGTTGATCTCCGAGGGCCCGGGGCCCATCAGGGTGCGTTGCGGCGGATGGAAGGAACTGAATTTCTTGCTTGGCAGAAAGGCTTGAGAGGTCATGTGCAATCCCTGGGGGTCGGCCCCGTTGCCATGCGGGTCGCGCAGGCAAAAAAGCCGACAAAACAAAAAGTTAGACCATAAATTTTAGCATGGCAGAAGAGCGCGTCCGGATATGGCCGGAGCAGGTCAAGGGCATCGGCGTGAGCCGGCATCGGTGACGATCCAGTCCATCCGGCAGTCATGGTCCAAGGGCTCAATCGAGGGCAGTTCACTGCCCGCGTAGGCCACGCCGATCAGGAGCGGGCGCTTTTTCAGGGCGGCGATGGTGCGGTCGTAGTAGCCACCGCCGTATCCGAGGCGGTAGCCCTCGGCGTCGAAACCGACCAAAGGAATAAGCAGGCAGGTCGGGACCAGTGCCTCTCCGTCGGCAGGAACCGATGTGCCGAACCCGGCTGCCCGCATGGTCGAAGCCGGCGTCCAGGAGCGGAATTCAAGCGGCGCGTTGCGCCGGACTACCACCGGCAGGGCCGCGCGCCGGTCACGACCGGTCAGCCCAAGCCAGGCTGTGACCTGCGCACGGGCGTCATATTCATTCTGGATCGGCCAGTAAAAGCCGAGGACGCCGTCGATCGAGTCGAGCAGGCGTGCGATGGCGGAGCCAATGACAGCGTCAGCGCTCCCGCGCTCGTTTGCGGTCAGCGTCGCACGGCGCAGCAGCAGTTGCTTGCGCCAGGCCGCGCGCTTCTCGCGCAGCCAGGACGGATATTGCCCTCCGGTTGCTTCGGACATCGAAAACTCCGCGTATGCGTTGTGCTATGCTCGATCGGCATGATTATGCAATCATTGTTGCTCGGCGTTCGCGCATTTCTGGTGGTGGCCGTCGTGTGCCTGCAACCGGCACCTGCTCTTGCACAGGGCAAGCGCGCCGCAGCTCCCGCACCGGAAGATGCATTCATGAGTGCGCGCGAGGCCTTTCGTGTTGGCCAGCGCGACCGCCTGGCGCAATCCGCCGAGCGCCTGCGCGGCCATGTGCTGGAACCCTACGCTGACTATTGGCAGCTGCTGATCCGGCGCGCCGAGGCGGGCGACGCCGATTACGAGGCCTTTCTCGCCAGGCATGACAACAGTGTGCTGGCCGAACGCACTCGCGTAGAGTGGCTGCGCGCCCTGGGCAAACGGCGCGCCTGGGAGCAGTTCGATGCCGTGCGTCCCAAGGTCGCGTACACCGAGGACCTCGAGGTGTTGTGCTACTCGGCGCTGGCGCGGGTCATGCGCAAGGAAGAAGACGGCGTACGCGAGGCGATGGCGCTGTGGCTGACGCCGCGCGACCTGCCCGAAGGCTGCGCCGCGATGGCCGAGCACCTGATTCGGCAGTCCCGCCTGCTTGACCGCCATGTGTGGGATCGCATCCGCGCTCTGACCGATGCCAACCAGCCCGCGGCGTTGAAGCGCACCGCCGAGTATCTGCCGGACAATCAGGCACTCGACCTGCGCCAGATAGACAGCGCGTTCACCCAGCCCGAGGCCTGGCTCAAACGCGGTGTCGACCTGCGCACCCGGCCGCAGAGGGAACTGACCCTGGCGGCGGTGGGACGGCTGGCCAGGACCGAGCCACGCGAGGCCGCGGCGTGGTGGACCCGACTGGGCAAGAAGCCCTTTACCGAGACCGAGATCCAGTGGGGCTGGGCGCAGATCGGCTACCAGGCGGGGCGGCGCCTCATGCCCGAGGCGGACGAATGGTTTTCCCATGTGAGCGAAATCCAGCTCCCCGACGAATACCTGCAATGGATGGCGCGCACCGGATTGCGCGCCCGTAACTGGAAGCTGGTGGCGCGCGCGATTGGCGACATGACTCCTGAGCTCAAGCGCGACCCCGCCTGGGTGTATTGGCTGGCGCGTTCGCACAAGGAGGCCGGACGTGCGGACGAGGCGCGCGCTCTATTTGAATCGATTGCAGCGGACTTCAGCTTTTACGGACAGCTCGCCGCGGCTGAATTCGGCAGGCCAACCGTGATCCCGCCGGTAGGTCATGTGCCTGGCCAGGACGAGGTGGCGGCCGTCGCGCAGTTGCCTGGGTTCGCGCGCGCCCTGGCACTGTATCGCCTGGGATTGCGTTTCGATGCCAACCGGGAGTGGGTTTACTCGATTCGTAGTCTCGATGACCGGCAACTACTGGCCGCCTCGCACCTGGCGCGCGAACGCGACCTGCCCGACCGCGCCATCAATACCGCCGACAAGACGCGCAGCGTGCACGATTTCAACCTGCGTTTCTTGAGTCCGCATGCAGAGCAGGTGCGACCGCAGGCCAAGGCCCTGGCGCTGGACGACGCCTGGGTTTACGGGCTGATGCGCCAGGAGAGTCGGTTCATCATGAATGCCAAGTCGGTGGCCGGTGCCTCGGGGCTGATGCAGCTCATGCCCGCCACGGCGCGCTGGGTGGCCAAGAAGATCGGCCTGAACGACTATCACCACGGGCGCGTCAATGACCTGGATACCAATATCGCGCTCGGCACCAACTACCTGAAGATCGTCCTGGACGAGCTGCATAGCCATCAGGCCCTGGCCAGCGCAGCCTATAACGCAGGGCCCGGACGACCGCGTCGCTGGCGCGATGTGAAGCCCATGGAGGCGGCGGTGTTCGCCGAATCGATTCCCTTCAACGAGACGCGCGACTACGTCAAGAAGGTCATTTCCAACGCGGTCTTCTATCAGGCGCTCTTCACCGGCAAGCCGGCCTCGATCATGGACCGGCTGCCGCCGATTCCGCCGCGTCGGCCCGACGAGAAGTCCACCGAGACGCCCTGAGCGGGGCTTCGCGTGGAGTACGCGCACAGGCCTGTCCGCAGGGGAGCTACGCGCGCCGGCCGATGGCCTAGAATTTCACATCTGCGATTCTTACGGTAACGATCTGGTCATGGCGATGCGCAACATTCTCGTGGTTGGCGGCAGTGGATTCGTAGGTTCGGCTATCGTGCGCCGGCTCGCCGCTACCGGAGCACGCGTGGTGGTGCCGACGCGTCGTCGCGAGCGCGCCAAGCACCTCATCACTCTGCCGACCGCCGACGTAGTCGAGGCCAATGTGCATGAGCCCGGGACCCTTCGGGAACTGGTGGCGGCTGCCGATGCGGTCATCAGCCTGGTTGGAATCCTGCATGGCGACCGCGGCACGCCGTACGGCTCCGCGTTCCGTCGCGCCCACGTTGACCTGCCGGCCAGTATCGTCGCGGCCTGTCAAGCCACGGGCGTGCGTCGCCTGCTGCATATGAGTTCGCTGGGTGCCGCCGCCGATGGACCATCGATGTACCTGCGCTCCAAGGCAGCCGGCGAAGCCGCAGTGCGCGCGGCTGGCAATACGCTCGACTGGACGATTTTCCGGCCGTCGGTGATATTCGGGCGTGACGACCGCTTCCTGAACCTGTTTGCCGCCATGCAGCGCGTGGCGCCCTTCATTCCGCTCGGCGGCGCGCACGCCAGGTTGCAGCCGGTGCATGTTGAAGATGTGGCGCAGGCCTTTGTCAACTCACTGGAAACCCCTGCCACCTTCGGCAAGGCCTACGATCTGGCCGGCCCGCGCGTCTATACGCTGGGTGAACTGGTGCGTTTCGCGGGACAAGCGGCCGGTTGCCCCAGGCCAGTCTTTGCCTTGCCCGACGCACTTGCACGTCTGCAAGCCCTCTGCATGGAGTTCGCCCCGGTCAAGCTGCTGTCGCGCGACAACCTCGATTCGTTGAAGATCGACAGCGTCAGCGCGGACGGATTTGCCGCCGAACTGGCTGTCGTTCCGGCAAGCGTGGCGGCGGTGATGACGCACCATCTGGCGCGCGAGACGCCGCGCGAGCGCTACATGCGCCTGCGCGACCGCTCGGGTCGCTGACCCCGGCGCGCCGGCGCGGCTGGCGATGCGTATCCATCAGGTCGGCGGATCGCTGCGCGACGAACTCCTCGGTCTTGCCGCCGGAGACCGTGACTGGGTCGTGACCGGCGCCACTCCCGAAGACATGGTGCGCGCAGGCTTCAAGCCGGTCGGGCGTGATTTTCCGGTCTTTTTGCATCCGCAGACGCACGAGGAGTATGCATTGGCGCGCACCGAGCGCAAGACCGCGCCCGGCTATGCGGGCTTTGTCTTTCATGCAGCTCCCGACGTCACGCTCGAAGAGGATTTGGCGCGACGCGATTTCACCGTCAACGCCATGGCGCGCGCCGCCGACGATCGCGAGGCTGCGCTCATCGACCCGTTCGGCGGGCGACGCGACCTGGAGGCGCGCGTGCTGCGCCATGTCGGCCCGGCCTTTGTCGAAGACCCTGTACGCATCCTGCGCGCGGCGCGCTTTGTTGCACGCTTCGGATTTTCGATTGCACCGGAAACCCTGGTCCTGATGCGCCGCATGGCGGCCGAGGGCGAGGTCGATGCCCTGGTACCCGAGCGCGTCTGGCAGGAGCTTTCGCGCGGACTCATGGAGCGCGACCCGGTGGCGATGTTCGCCATGCTGGAAGCGGCCGCAGCGCTCACGCGTATCGCCCCGGAGCTCACACCCTGGCTGCCGGAGGCGCCGGGCATGCTCGCGCTCAGGCAGGCCGCCGCGCACGGCCTGGCCCTGCCCGAGCGCTTCGCCTGCGCGACTATCGGACTCGGCGAAGACAGGGTGAGGGGCCTCTGTGTCCGCTTGCGGGTGCCGACCGACGCGCGCGACCTCGCCGTGCTTCACGAACGCCATGGCGCGGTGTTGGCGCGAGGCGACGGCCTGGACGCCCGGGAACTCGTCGACTTCGTGCAGCAGGCGGATGGCTTGCGCCAGCCGCAGCGTCTGGCAGCCCTGCTGCGAGTCGCACTGGCCGGCGGCGTATCCGAGGCCGGCGCGCAACGTATTGCGGTGGCGCTGGATGCTTGTCTTGGCATCGACGCCGGCGCCATCGCGCGTGGCCAGTCCGGGCCGGCGGCGATACAGGCGGCACTGCGCGAGGCGCGCGTCGCGGCCGTGAGCGCGGCGCTGGCCGGCTCGTAAATCCTGTAACCGCATGTTGCTCGCACTGGCGCGTAGCGACGGGCTTGGCTAGAGTGGCGCCATCCGCACTGCCATCGGAAGGCATCACATGAAAGCCAGGTTCGCTCTCTCCTTGCTCGCCGCCGCCCTGCTGCCCGCGGCCGCCTTTGCTCAGTCGCCGGCGCAGGCTGCCCCCGAAGCGCGCCCTGCTGGCGGACGACCGGATCCCGAGCGCATGCGCCAGATGTTCGAGGAGCGCTTCAAGAAGGCGGACGCCGACGGCGATGGCGCGCTCACCCGCGCCGAGGCCGAACAGGGGATGCCGCGCATCGCCGAGCACTTCGCCGCCATCGACACCAATGGTGATGGCAAGGTCACGCCGGATGAGGTTCGCGCGGCCATGGAGCGGCGCCGTGCCGCGACGGCCGAAGGCAGCCCTCAGGCGGGCAGCGGCGCAGGTCCTGGCCGCTCAGGTCCCCATGCAGCCCGGGGCGAGCCCGGCGCACCGCGCGCAGGTGATGGCCGCCGGCCCGCGCGCGAGGAGATGCGTTCGCAAGCCGATGAGATGTTCAAGAAGGCCGACAGCAACGGTGACGGCATGCTCTCGGAGGACGAGGCGGCGCGAGCCTCACCGATGCTGGCGCAGAACTTCGCCGCGATGGATGCCAACGGCGACGGGCAGTTGACGCGCGAGGAAATGCGCGCTTACCGCATGAAGCAGCGTAGTAACGCGCCCGGACGTCCGGGCGCCCGGGAGAAGGGCGAGGCGCCGCAATAGGCTGGGCGAGCGATCCCGCCTGCGCCCAACCACCTTACGAGCGCGTGAGTACGATGAAGAGTCGGCGAAACGGAAACAGGGTGCGGCCGTCGGCTCGCATTGGATACGCGGCGCGCACCCGTTCTGCATAGGCTGCCTCGAAGTCGGCGGCTGCCGCGGGCTCGAGCGCGTCCAGGAACTGCTTGAGCCAGGTGCCCTTGGTCCATTCCTTGACCGCGTCGGGACCGGTCAGGACCTGCAGGTACTCGGTCTCCCAGATATCCAGGTTCGCAGCCAGTGGCTTCAACCATGCGTAGTAGCTCTGCGGCGGCGCGACCGGCGCCGGCTTGACCAGCGGGCTTAATCGTTCGCGCCACGGACCGGCAGCCACCGTCTGTGCGATCGCGGTGTGCGAGGGTGCATCGAAATTGCGCGGCATCTGCACCGCCAGCACTCCGCCGGGCGCGAGCTGCCCGACCAGGCGTGCAAACAATCGCTCGTGATGCGCCAGCCAGTGCAGCGCAGCGTTGGAGTACACCAGGTCGGCAGGTGTCCCGGCTGACCATTGCGCGAGGCTTTGTTCGACCCAGCGCAGGGACGGCAGATTCTTCGCCGCCTGTGCAAGCATCGCGCCGGAATCGTCGACCCCGGTGATCGCAGCCTGCGGCCAGCGCGCCGCGATGAGCCGGGTGACATTGCCTGTGCCGCAGCCCAGGTCGTAGACCGTGCGCGGTGCTGTGAGGCCGATGCGTCCGAGGAGATCGACCGCGGGACGCAGGCGCGGCTCTTCAAATTTGAGGTACTGCTCCGGGTTCCAGGACATGGTACGACCCCAAAGTGACTGTTCAGATCAGGTAGGTGATGAGCCAGAACACCACTGCGAATAGCGCCGTGGAGGCAGTCGGCACGATGTATTCGGTGCCGCGCACCGTGAAGCGTACATCTCCGGGCAGGCGGCCAATACCGAAGCGTGCCAGGCGCGGCAGAATCGCCGAGAACACGATGCAGGCGAGCACGAAGACGATCAGCCACTTGAGCATGCAGACATTCTACGTGCTGGACACAAGCACCCGCTCCGGTATTGGCGCGGAGAACCGGTGGCGAGGGCTTGTGATAGCGTAGCGCCCTCATTTTCCGGAGATGACGCGATGATCGATCTGTATACATGGGGTACGCCCAACGGGCGCAAGGTGTCGGTGATGCTTGAGGAGTGCAACCTGTCTTACCGCACGCACCCGGTCGCCATCGGCAAGAACGAGCAGTTCACGCCGGAGTTCCTGGAGATCAATCCCAACGGCAAGATTCCCGCGATCGTCGACTCCGACGGACCAGATGGCAAGCCCATCTCGCTCATGGAGTCCGGTGCCATCCTGGTCTACCTGGCCGGCAAGACCGGCAAGTTTCTGCCGAAGTCTGCGCGCGGCAAGTACGACGCCTTGCAATGGCTCATGTTCCAGATGGCGAGCGTCGGGCCGATGTTCGGCCAGACCCATCACTTCCTGCGCGCGGCGCCCGAGAAGGTGCCCTACGGCATCGAGCGCTACAGCAAGGAGACGCGCCGCCTCTACGGCGTCATGGACAAGCGACTCGCGAGCGAACCCTATCTGGCGGCAGGCGCATACACCATCGCCGACATCGCAACCTTCCCCTGGGTGGCGCGCCACGAGTGGCATATGGTCGACCTGAATGACTTTCCGAACGTGAAGCGCTGGTTCGATACCATCGGCGCGCGACCGGCGGTCAAGCGTGGAATGGCGGTGCCGGCGAGCTAGGAGACGCCCGCGCCAGTCGCGACCAACGGACTGGACGCCGGACGCCGCATCGGGAAGTCCAACCGGGGTTCCGGCTAGCCGGTTTGCGGCCTCGCGGCCAGGGCAGCACCGCCTATCAAAAGGCAAGCCAGCGCCACGAGATCTGCGACCACGACCCTTGCCAGCTGCGCGTTGTAGCCACCAACGCTAAGCGCCAGCCACAGGAACGAGATCACGCGGCGCCAGATGTGCGCTTGTTGGCAAGCAGGTACAGAAGCGGGCCGAAAGAGCCAAGTGTCAAGGTGACAACTAGCCATGGCCAAGGGTTGCGACCACTGGTCTTGGCATCGCGGAACATCCACACAAGAAACAGGCTGAGCGCGATCACCAGGTCCACCAGGACCTGGACGCCGGCGCTGCTTTTGAGTAGTGGCTCGAAGAGGCCCCAGTAGCCGTGTTGCCAAAGGGCCTTGCCCGAGAGGGCAGCGAAGGCGAGAAGCACAGCTATGAGGATGGCACGTAGCACGGCAGTTCCTTGTCGTGGGAAAGATGCCAGTGTTGCGGCCGCGCAGAGTCCGGACAATTACCTGCCAGGTAATGCTCGACCCCCTTTGAGGGTCACTTGCCCGGCTCTTGCTATCGCCGCGCTACACGAGGGCGCCCAGCGTCGACCTCAAAGTCCGCCATTGTCGAGACACCGGCATCGCGCCGCGTTACGTCATCGACAACGCGCAATTTCACGTCTAGCCGACCCGGTGTGAACTCGGCCAGCCCGTAGCCACGCTGCGCCGAGTCGGCAAAGATGAAGTGCGGGTTCGCCGATAGTTGCGCGGCGGTCTGGCGGCGGTCGAATTCGCGCGAGCTGACGCTGGTGCCGCAAAACTCGACGCCCACGTCAGCACTACGTGGGTCGGCGTAGTCGGCCTTGACCTGGCCGACCCAGTTCTCGTGCGCGTCGCCGCCAAAGACCACCGGGTTGGCGACGCGATGTCGCAGCCACGCGTCGGTCACGCGGCGCCGCGCGGCCGGGTAGCCGTCCCAGGGGTCGCGTAGCAGGGTGCGCGCGCGGCCTGGGGAGAGGTTGCGTTCACCGAACATGCATTGCTGGGCGAGCAGGTTCCAGCGGGTTTTCGAGCGGGCGTAGACGCCTTCGAGCCAGCGCTCCTGCTCGGTTCCGAGAAGACTGCGCGCCGGGTCGTTCCACTCGGCGCAGGCAGCCGGCTCCGCGGTCGCGGTTAGGGTGCGGCCGCTGGTCGAGCAGGCCTGCGGGGCGCGGTACTGGCGCGTGTCCAGTAGCGCGATATCGGCCAGTTGGCCGACGCGGAAATTTCCGTAAATGCGGGTTTCGGCGCCCTGGATGAGGCTGGCGAGCGCGCGCGTCAGCGCGGCTTGCGGGACGGGGAGGTGCTCGAACCAGGCCTGGTAGGCCGCAGCGCGGCGCGCGAGGAAGTCAGCCGTCGGCGGCCCGGCGTTGCCTTCGCGTGTCCCGGCGTAGTCGTTCTGCACCTCGTGGTCGTCCCAGGTGACGATCCACGGCGCGGCGGCGTGCATCGCCTTGAGATCCGGGTCGGCCTTGTAGAGGGCGTAACGGCGCCGGTAGTCGTCCAGGGTCATGGTCCAGGCGCCGTCGACGTTGCGTACCGCGTTCTGTGCGCCGGGGTACTCGTAGATGTAGTCGCCCAGAAACAGCACGCAGTCCGGATCGTCGTCGCGCATGTGGCGATAGGCGCTGAAATAGCCGTGTTCGAAGCGCTGGCAGGAGGCGTAGGCCAGGCGCAGGCGTGCGACGGCTGCGTCCGGCGACGGCAGTGTGCGCGAGCGACCGACCGGGCTCACCGCGTCGCCGGCGAGAAAGCGGTAGAAGTACGGGCGATCGGGCGCGAGGCCGTGTACTTGCACATGGACCGCGTGCGCAAGTCCGGCCGGGGCGATGGCAACGCCGCGCCGGACGATGCGCGCAAACGCCTGGTCATCGGCAACTTCCCAGGCGACTTCGACGGGGCCATTCGGCCCGACGACGCCGGCCAAAGGCGTATTCCCAGGGGCGACCAAGCGGGTCCAGAGCACGAAGCCGTCGGCCGCAGGGGAGCCGCTGGCGACACCGAGGCCGAACGGTGAAAACGGAAAGCGCGTGCCGCGAACGCTGTTGCCCACGGCGCATGCCGCCATCCCGCTCGCTGCGGCGGCTGCGGTCAGGGCGATGAGGACGCGCCGGCGCTGCGATACCACGGCGCTCATGGTCTGGCGTGCCGCCTCAGGTAGGCGACGATCTCGGCGCTGTCATAGCGGGGTTCGCGTGGATCCCGCTGCGAGCCGACGACGCGGTTCATCCACTCCATATTGCGCTCCATGCGCGCGACCACGCCCGGCCAGGCTTCGCGCGTGTGGCGCCGCGGGTCGGGCAGGGTGTGGCATTGCGCGCAGGCATGCGTGAAGCTGACCCAGGCGCGGCTGGTGTTGGCTTCGGGCAGGGTGTTGGCCTCGACGCGCTTTTGCGCGTGGCGGCGCAGGTAGGCGACGATGACTTGGGTTTCCTCGTCGCTGGGCGCGCGCACTCCGGCCATGAGTTCGTTCATGAGCTCGCCGCGGTTGCCGCGCCCCTGCATGCGCGGCAGCATGCGTTCGACGATGCCAGGCCATTTGTCGGCATCGTGCATGGCCGGGGGTGCGAGGTTGTGGCATTGCACGCAGTAGGCAACGGTGAGGCGTGCGCCGCGCGAGCGTGGCTCGGGGAGCTGCGCAGGCGTGAGGTTGGGCGGAATGATGCGCCGGAGCATCTCGCCGTGCGGGCTTTGCTCCCAGCGTGCGCGCGCGGCCGCGACCAGGTCGGTGGCTGACGCCTGTGTGCCTGCCTTCGACGGTGCAGGCTCGGCCGCCCAGGCAGCCGGGGCGATCGCGGCCATGACTACAGCGATCAGACGGGTGCGCATGGCGACAAGGTGTGGCGGCGGTCGCCCCGGGTAAAGCCGGTGAGAGCATCTTCGATTCCGCGCCCGAATGCGATCACCTTGAAGAGCTCACCCATTTCGGCCGGCGAGAGCAGGCGGTTGGCCTGGTTGGCCAGCGGCAGGTAGGTCACCGCATCGCTGGCCGGGGTCTGTGCGAGGAGGTCGGTGATGCCGCAATTGATGAGGAAATTGGCCTGCGTCGCATAGCCCAGCACCTCGAGCCCGGCGCCACGCGCCGCACCGGCCAGTGAGCTGAAGTCCAGATGGGCGGTGATGTCGGTCAGGCCCGGCATGAAGAAGGGATCGGTGTGCGCGCGGTGGCGTGTGTGACACATGAGGGTGCCGCCGGAACGCTGTGGGTGGTAGTACTCAGCCGCGGCGAAGCCGTAGTCGACGACCAGCGCCGCACCGTGGGTGAGGGTGCGTCCCACGGCATCGACCCAGGCCGGCGCTCTGCGGTTGATCTCGGTCTGGTAGCCCCCGGGAAAATCGGCCGCGTCCGGAATCGCCGCCACCCCTTCAACGTCCGGTCCGTCGGCCCAGGCGAAGCCCGCCCTGCCATCAGCGCGCACGCCTCGCTCGACCCAACGCCTGCCGCGCTGCGCGACCACTTGCACCGGCATTGCATCGAGCACTTCGTTGGCGATGAGGCAGCCGGCAAATTGGGTGGGCGGAACATCCAGCCAGCGCACGCGGCCGGCATGGCCAGCTGCCGACAGGGTGCGCGCCTGGCGCTCGCGCAGGTCCGGCGAGGTCTCGAGGATCAAGTACTCCCCGCAGCTCCGGCCCAAGGCGCATAGGAGGTCGGCCGCGAGGCGTCCACTTCCGGCGCCGAACTCGAGCACGGCCGCACCGCTGGCGGCCAGCACCTCGCCGACCTGCACAGCCAGCGTCTGGCCGAACAGCGACGAAATTTCCGGTGCGGTGACGAAGTCACCCGCCGCCCCGAACTTCGCGGCGCCGGCGGCGTAGTAGCCGAGCCCGGGTGCATGGAGTGCCAGGTCCATGTAGCGTTCGAACGAGATCCAGCCGCCGGCATTGGCGATCGCGCGACGAATGTGGTCGGTGACGCGCGCGCTGTGGATCAGCGCGTCCGTGCCAGGGTCGGGGAGGTCGTTCATCGTGCAGGGGGCGCTCGGTAGACTAACGTAAAATCGGCAGCCTTTCGTTGTCGCCAATCTTCTGCGTACATGTCCGCGCTCGCCGGCAAATGCATTCTCGTGACCGGCGCCGCGCGACGCGTCGGAGCGGCGATCGCGCGCCGTCTGCATGCAGACGGCGCCAGCATCGTTGTCCATTGCCGCGAACACCTGGCAGAGGCCCGTTCGCTGGCCACCTTGCTCAACGCGGCGCGTGACGGATCGGCGGCGGTAGTGCGACAGGATCTTTCCGACACCGCTGCGCTGCCCGGCCTCATCGACGCGGCGATCGCAAATTTCGGCCGGCTCGACGCTCTCGTCAACAACGCGTCGAGCTTTTATCCGACACCGCTTGAGACCCTTACCGAAATTCAGTGGGACGACCTGGCTTCGAGCAACCTCAAGGCACCGCTTTTCCTCTGCCGCGCTGCCGCTTCCGAACTCAGGCGCCGGCGCGGCGCAATCGTGAATCTGATTGACATCCACACCGAACGGCCCCTGCGGGACCACGTTGCCTACTGCGCCGCCAAGGCCGGGCTGGCCGGGCTCACGCGTGCGCTCGCGCTCGACCTGGCCCCCGAGGTGCGGGTCAACGGCGTCGCTCCCGGCCCGATCGCATGGCCTGATGCACCTGGCAGCAGCATCGCGCCGCAGGAACAGGCACGCATTCTTGCGTCCACGCCGCTGGCACGCGAAGGCGGAGCGGAAGCCATCGCCGAGACCGTCCATTTCCTCATCGCCGGCGCGAGTTTCGTGACCGGCCAGATCGTCAATGTCGACGGTGGCCGGTCCCTCTACCTCTAGGCTCATATCCATGCACGCCGTCGCCCGACCCATCGCATTCAGTCCGCGCCAGCGCAAGGAACGCTTCGAGAACGCCAAGCTCGAGAAGCGCCTGACAGCGCAGGTCGGCCGGGCAATAGCCGACTTCAACATGATCGGCGAGGGCGACCACCTCATGGTCTGCGTGTCCGGCGGCAAGGATAGTTACGCGCTCCTGGAAATCCTTCTCCTGCTCAGGGCGCGCGCGCCGGTATCGTTTCGCATCACCGCGGTCAACCTGGACCAGAAACAGCCGGGCTTTCCGGCACATGTGCTGCCCGACTACCTCGCGCGTCGCGGCGTGCCTTTCCGCATCGAGGAAGAGGACACCTATTCGATCGTCAAGCGCGTCATTCCGGAGGGCAGGACCACCTGCTCGCTGTGTTCGCGGCTGCGCCGCGGCATCCTCTATCGAGTCGCCACCGAGATCGGGGCGACGCGCATCGCACTGGGACACCACCGTGACGACATGCTCGAAACCTTGTTTCTCAACATGTTCTACAACGGTACTTTGAAGGGCATGCCGCCCAAGCTCAAGTCCGACGATGGCGCGCATGTGGTGATCCGCCCGCTCGCCTATGCGTGCGAAGCCGACCTCGCCCGCTATGCCCTGGAAAAGGCCTTTCCCATCATCCCCTGCGACCTGTGCGGTTCGCAGGAAACTCTCAAGCGCCGCGAGGTCAAGGCGCTCCTGACGGAATGGAGCAAGCGTCATCCCGGGCGCATCGAGTCGATCGCCGGCGCGATGTCCAGGGTCGTCCCTTCGCACCTGATGGATCGCGAGCGTTTCGATTTCGAGGCGCTTTCCGCGCTGGTGCCAGGCGACCTGGCGTTTGACGAAGAGCCCTGTGCGACGCCGGAGTCCGGCACCCATGTTTTCCCGTTCGAAATGCCGAATGAGTAGCGTCGCATTTGGGAGGCAATCCCGGCCCGACTGGTTCGCGCGCATCGCCGAGGACGCGGTACTTGCGACAATGGCGGTGCTGTTGCCGATCTCGCCTGTGGTCAGCGCGCTGCTCGCGCTCGACGCCGGATACCTGCGACGTTTTGGCGACACGTTGTGCCGCTGCGCGCGCATGCTCGTGGCGATGCGTGCGAAGCGTGTGGTTGCGCGCCGCATCGAGCGTGCCCTGGGTCGCTCCCGCCAGGCACAGAAAATCGAAGGCGAGTGTGTTCACTGCGGCGCCTGTTGCATAGACCGCGCCTGTGTGTTCCTGCGTTTCGACGCAGCCGGAAATTCGTCCTGCGCGATCCACGGCAGCGCCTTCTTCAGGACCCTGAGTTGCGCAAGCTACCCTGTAACAGGCGACGAAATCGCACTCTACGGTTGCCCTAGTTTCAGGGTTGCATCCGCCGTGGCATCGCCGCGCAAGGTGATTCCGATCCGTAAAAGCGCGTAGGCGCGCGGCTGAACTGGCGACCGATGGGTTTCCCGCTGCTTGTTGCACTCGGGGTGCTGCTGGCCGGGATTGCGGTCGGGCGCCACGTCGACTCGCTCTCCGAGGCCGCCGCGTCCTCGATCGGACCGCATTTAGCGCTGCTTGCGGCCGGGATGATCGCGCTGGGCGGATTTGCGGCACTTGCCGGTATGGGATCAGAGCGCCGGCGCGCACGCACGGCAGTCCTTTTCGCGCTCGGCTTCATCGCAGCGACGGGACTGCTCATCGCCTACATCGCACTATTTTTCTGCCTGGTGTTTCTGGGCGAGTTCCCGACACGTAACCTGGTCTCAGCCCACTTGGCCGATCTGCCGGTGCTCATCGATACATTGCCGATGACGCGAGCGATGCTGGCTTCGGTCTCCTTGGGGCTGGCCCTCCTGCTGCTTTTCATCGGAGCGGTGGCCGGCTGGTGCCTGGCGCAGGTCGGCGCGTACGTCGCCCGGCGCCCGCGCTCGCGGTCAGGTGTACCGCTGGCGAGCCTGCTTGCCTGTGCAGGCGCGGTATATCCGGGCGTTTCCATGGTGATTCCGCTGGCTTGGCAAGTTGATGGCCGCGAGCCCTTCGCCTCCAGTTGGCACAACGTGTCAGTGCGCGGCACAGCGGCCGCGCGCGGCCCGCAACCTCAGGAACGGCAACTCGACCGCGCGGCGTGCGCGGTGCCGAGTACGCCGCGGCGACGCCCGAATGTGATTCTGGTCTATGTCGATGCCTTGCGTGCCGACGTGACGCAGCCCTACGGCGGAGCCGGCGCGCGGGAGAACATGCCCTTCATGACACGCATGGTGCGCGAGGGAAGGTTTGTCCAGGCCGACCTGGCCATGGCCGCTTGCACAAGCACGGTCTGCGGGCTCGCGGCGCTGCTGCAGTCGCGGCCGGCGCGGCTCCAGCACCCGGAATTCTGTTCCCTGCCCAAGACCCTCAAGAACATCGGCTACTCGACGGCCTACGTGCTGGCGAGCAATCACCAGGACTTCATGGAGACGCGCCGGTATTACGAGCCGGCCGACTTCTACGTCGATGGCAAGGACCTGGGCAGTCGACTTGCACTGGACGATGCCGTCCTGCCGGAAGGATTGCGACGCCTCGGCCCCTGGCAGGGCAGGCCGGTATTCCTCATGATCGGGATGGTATCCACCCACGCGCTTGGGCGCCGGGCTGAGTCCTACCGGCGCTTTCGGCCGGACTATCGCGGCGGCGAGGATGCGTCGTTCACGGAACGCTATCGCAACAACTATCACAACGGCGTCCTGCAGGCGGACGCGACCCTCGCGATGCTGTGGGACTCGCTCAAGCTTGGCGGCTACCTGGAGGACGCGATCGTGATCATCACCTCCGATCATGGCGAGTCGCTGGGCGAGCGCGCGGGGGTGATCGGCCACATGGTGTCGCTTGACCAGGCCGAGTTGCACGTGCCGCTGTGGATACATGAGACTCGACCCACCGTGGGAGCTACCCGCTTTGCGCGCCAGGTCGATGTGGCGCCGACCGTCCTGGCAGCCCTGGGCCTGCCTGCGCCGGTCACCTGGCACGGACGGCCATTGCAACACTCGCTTGCCGGGAGTCTGAGTGAACATGTTTCCCAGAACCTGCCGCAACAGGTAGCCGTCGTCCATTTTGACGGCGAGACCGCAATCAAGATGCGCTACGACCGCGCCTCCACGCGCGAACAGGCATTTGAGCTGTTCTCGGATCCCCGGGAGGAGCGCGACGTTCTGCTTGGGCTCGGTCGCGAACGGCTGCAAGCCCTGCGTGGTACTGCACGAGCGGCATTTCAGGCTACTGGCGGCGGCGGAAAGCCAGCAGCGGCGCAACCGTAGGCGACGCGAACTAGCCCCTGCCGCGTCGCAAGGCGATCGACCCGATCAGCGCCAGGCCAGCCAGATACAGCGCGCTGGGAGGCAACTCCGGGATCGGCGCAGCTACCAGCGAGGCGTTGTCGAAATTGACTTCACGCGCTCGCTCGAACGGGTTGCCGGTGGCAAGATTGAGATTGATCAAGCGAATGCCGAGTGTCTGTCCCGCCAGGTCGTGGCTCTGGCGTACATCCAGTACTACACTCGATGTTGCAAAGCGTCCATCGCCGATGACAAGCGAGTTGTTGTCGGAAGCCACGACCTCCCCGCCGGCCAGAAGCTCGACCCGGTAGCCCGGGAAACCGGACAAGTTGGCGAAGCCGAACGGGGCAAAGGCTCCCAGGCCGATACCGGAGGCAATGTTGCCGACCGCCACGTTCAGGGTATAGCGGGTGTTGAGTGTGAGGCTGTTGCCTGTGAGGGTCTGGAAAAAGCCTGCCGAATCACCGGTCAAGTTGGTGCCGCGGCGCTGCTCGAGATAAACCAGCGCGACATTGTTGCCGTGCGGGGTCGGGTCGACGTAGAAAGTCGTACCGGTCGGGTTGAGCACGCCGACCGCGTTGGCGCCCTGGTTAATGATGCCGGCCGGATCGTAGCGGCTCCATCCGTTCGGATTCAAGACCGGAAACCCGCCGTTGGGCGCGAGGTTGTCCTCGAAACTGGGATTGATGATCGAGATCGCCTGTGCCTGTGCACTGAACGAAGCCAGCAGGAATCCGCTTGCCAGCCACGCCTTGATTGCCTTTTGCATCGCCACCACCAGTTGCCGAAACAATAGTTAACGAAGTTAGCATCGCGCATTGCCAATCGAGCGTGAACTGCTTCACGTGTACGCCGAAAAGCCCGGGCGGCTTGCCCGTCAAGCGAGAAACAGGCGATACGCCGGGTTGGCGGTCTCGTCCCAGTAGCGATAGCCGAGTGTCTCCAGGACACGCTTTAAGGCCGGTTTCTCGTCTGCGGGAACCTGCATGCCGATCAATACGCGACCGACGTCGGCGCCGTGGTTGCGATAGTGGAACAGGCTGATGTTCCAGCCCGGGTGCATGTTGAGCAGGAACTTCATGAGGGCTCCCGGTCTCTCGGGAAACTCGAAGCGGTACAGGAGTTCGTCGCGGGCCAGCGGCGAGTGCCCACCCACCAGATGCCTCAAGTGTGACTTGGCGAGCTCGTCGTCGGTCAGGTCCAGCGTGTCGAATCCGTGCTTGACCAGCGTGCGGGTCAGGCGCGCGATGTCGGCGCGGTCGTGCACGCCGATGCCCACGAAGATGTGCGCCTGCCTGGCGTCAGCGATGCGGTAATTGAACTCGGTAACCGCGCGATTGCCGATCAGTTCGCAAAACCTGCGCAGCGAACCGCGCGCTTCGGGGATGGTCACTGCGAGGATGGCCTCGCGGCGCTCGCCGACCTCGGCGCGCTCGGCGACAAAGCGCAGCCTGTCGAAGTTCATGTTGGCGCCGCAGGCCACCGCCACCAGGGTCAGGCCCTTGACCTTCTCGCGCTCGACCCATGCCTTGGCGCCGGCGATCGCAAGTGCGCCCGCAGGCTCCAGGATGGTGCGCGTGTCTTCGAAGACGTCCTTGATCGCAGCGCACATGAGGTCGGTATCGACCAGCACGATGTCGTCGACGAGATTGCGGGCGATGCGAAAGGTCTCCTCGCCCACCTGTTTGACGGCAACGCCGTCGGCGAACAGGCCCACCTGGTCGAGCTTGACGCGCCGGCCGGCGGCGATCGAGCGCGCCATGGCGTCGGAATCGGTGGGTTCGACACCGATGATGCGGATTTCCGGGCGCACCCGTTTCACGTACGAGGCGATGCCGGCGATCAGACCGCCGCCACCGATGGCGACGAAGATCGCCGCAATTGGCCCCTGATGCTGGCGCAGGATCTCCATGCCGATCGTGCCCTGCCCGGCGATGACGTCAGGGTCGTCGAACGGGTGGACGAAGACCAGCGACTGTGCGGCTTCAAGTTCACGCGCGTGGGCGTAGGCCTCGTCAAAGCTGTCGCCATGGAGCACGACTTCGCCACCGCGTGCGCGCACGGCCTGCACCTTGACCGTCGGCGTGGTCACCGGCATGACGATGACCGCGCGCGCGCCCAGGCGCTTGGCCGAAAGCGCCACGCCCTGCGCGTGATTGCCGGCTGAGGCACAGATGACCCCGCGCGCGAGCGCTTCCTTCGGCAACTGTGCCATCTTGTTGTAGGCGCCGCGCAACTTGAACGAGAAGACGCTCTGCGCGTCTTCGCGCTTGAGCAGCAAAGTGTTGTTCAAGCGCGCCGACAGTCCGGCGGCTTTTTCCAGCGCCGTCTCGCGCGCCACGTCATAGACGCGGGCGGTGAGTATTTTTTGGAGATAATCGATTGTTTTCACAGTAGTTTTTCACCCCTTCCGAAGGGGTCTATTCTACCCCCTCGGAAGGGGTGGGGAAACCACCCGTGGTCGAAACCTTGAACGCGATGATCAATGACGAGGCCAGCCTGTGGCTGGTCTTCGCCGGCAGCCTGGTCGCCGCCACCCTGATCCCGTTCGCCTCCGAGGCGCTGCTGCTCGGCGCCCTCACGCTGCACCCGCACCTGGTCTGGCCCATGTTCGCCGTGGCCACTGCCGGCAACACCATCGGCGGCATGATGTCCTACGGTATCGGGCGCTTCATCCCGCACCGGCAGGAGATCAAGTACGAGGCGCTGGCGCGACGCTATGGCGCATGGTCGATGCTGCTGTCTTGGCTGCCTGTGATCGGCGACGCGCTGTGCGTGGCGGCGGGCTGGCTGCGCCTGGCCATACTGCCGGTGGTCGTGCTGATGGCATTCGGCAAGGCGTTTCGCTATCTGGCCGTCATCGGCGGGTGGATGGCTGCCTGATACGTGCGTGCAGCACATTTGTTGCAACGCAGTAAAATCTTGACTTAAGTCAAGAAAAGGCGGCGCCCGCACAAGTGCAGCGCCAGCGCAATGACCGACCTTTCCCTGCCCCCCGCCTCATCCCTGCCAGCTGAATTCAGCGACGCAGACGCGCCGTTGCGCCTGCGCGAGATTCCCTACAACTACACCTCTTTCTCCGACCGCGAGATCGTCATCCGCCTCCTCGGGGAGGAGACCTGGGAGCTCCTTTCGACCCTGCGTGCAGAACGCCGCACCGGGCGTTCGGCGCGCATGCTCTACGAGGTGCTGGGCGACATCTGGGTGGTGCAGCGCAATCCCTACTTGCAGGATGACCTGCTCGACAATCCCAAGCGCCGGGCTGCCTTGATCGAGGCGCTTCACCATCGCTTGAACGAGATGGAAAAGAGGCGCGCGATATACGCGCGTGAAGGTCTGGACGTCGCGCAATCAGGCGGCGAGGTGGTGCGCCTGATCGCTGCGGCGCGCCGCGCGGTTGCCGATTTCGACGCCGAGTTTGATGAGATGGCGCGCCTGCGGCGAGCTTGCATCAAGCGTCTGGCCCGCGTTACCGCGCGCGACAACATCGCTTTCGACGGGATGGCGCGGGTCTCGCACGTGACCGACGCGACCGACTGGCGGGTCGAGTACCCCTTCGTGGTGCTGACCCCGGAGAGCGAGACCGAGTGCGCGGCGCTGGTGCGCGAACTCTTCGAACTGGGACTCACCGTCATCCCGCGCGGCGGGGGCACCGGTTATACGGGGGGTGCAGTTCCGCTTACCAAGTGGTCGGCGGTCGTCAACACCGAAAAGCTGGATAGCCTGGGGACGGTCGAGACCCTGCGCTTGCCTGGCGCAGAGCGCGACAGCGCGGTGATCAAGTGCGGTGCCGGCGTGGTGACCAAGAGGGTCATGGAAGCCGCCGAGGCCGCCGGGCTCGTCTTTGCCGTCGACCCGACCTCGGCGGATGCCTCCTGCATCGGCGGAAATGTCGCCATGAATGCCGGCGGCAAGAAAGCCGTATTGTGGGGTACCGCGCTGGACAACCTGGTGTCATGGCGCATGGTCGACCCCAGCGGACATATGCTTGAGGTGCGGCGCCTGGAACACAACCTGGGCAAGATCCACGACATCGCCATGGCGCGCTTTTCGGTGCAGCGTTTTCGCCGCGACGGGTTCACGCCGTTCGGAGGCCCCGAGCTGCTGGAGATTCCGGGCACGGCGTTTCGCAAGGCCGGTCTCGGCAAGGATGTGACCGACAAGTTCCTGTCCGGCCTGCCCGGGGTGCAAAAGGAAGGCTGTGACGGTCTCATCACCGAGGCCACTTTCATCCTGCACCGCATGCCGAAATTCACGCGCACGGTGTGTCTGGAGTTCTTCGGTCTGGTGGGGGATTCCGTGCCTGCCATCGTCGAAGTCAAGAATCATCTTGACGAGGTCACGCGGCGCGCGCAGGCCGCAGGCGTACCGGACGGGCCGCATCCGGTCGTGCTGGCAGGGCTTGAGCATCTGGACGAACGTTATTTGCGCGCGGTGGGTTATGCGACCAAGTCGCGACGCGGACGCCTGCCCAAGATGGTCCTCCTGGGGGACATCACCGGCGACGACGATGATGCGGTTGCGCGCGCAACCAGTGAAGTGGTGCGCATCTGCAACGCGCGCGGCGCCGAGGGCTTCGTCGCAGTGTCCGCCGAGACCCGGCGCACCTTCTGGCTGGACCGCGCCCGCACCGCGGCGATCGCGCGCCACACCAACGCCTTCAAGATCAACGAGGACGTGGTGATTCCCTTGGCGCGTCTGGGCGACTACTCGGACGGCATCGAGCGCATCAACATCGAACTCTCGATCGCCAACAAGATCGCGCTCGTCGACGCGCTGGCCGCGCTGCTGGCGCGACCGGTGCTGCCGGTCAATCCGGACGACGAAACTCTCACCACGCACGACCTGCTGGACGACCGCCTGACCGAGGCGCGTGACCTGCTTGCGCGCGTGCGCAGGCGCTGGAGCGCGCTCCTGGCTGCGCTCGACGCGAGTGTGGCCGAGCACGGTCTTGCGCTGTGCGCACTGGGCGTGTCGGCTGACGCGCTGACCATGCCGCAGGAGGCGAGCATTTTCCGCATGGTGCAGAACCACACCATCCGCGTGTCCTGGAAGACGGAATTGCGCGCGCCGTTGATGGAGATCTTTGGCGGCGCGGCGACCCTGCCGGTGTTTCGCGAGTGCGAGCGCGTGCATCGCGAGGTGCTCTCCGGGCGCGTCTGGGTTGCGCTGCACATGCACGCCGGCGACGGCAACGTGCACACCAACATCCCGGTCAATTCCGACAACTACGAGATGCTGCATACGGCCAATGTGACCGTGGCGCGCATCATGGCGCTGGCGCGTTCGCTCGACGGAGTCATCTCCGGCGAGCACGGCATCGGCATCACCAAGCTCGAGTACCTGGAAGAGCACGAAATCACGGCATTTCGTGATTACAAGCAGCGCGTCGATCCACAGGGCCGCTTTAACTCAGGCAAGCTTCTGCCCGGTGCTGACCTGACCCGTGCCTACACGCCCTCGTTCAGCCTGATCGGCGCCGAGTCATTGATCCTCGAGCAGTCCGACATCGGCAAGATCGCCGATTCGATCAAGGACTGCCTGCGCTGCGGCAAGTGCAAGCCGGTGTGCGCGACCCATGTGCCGCGTGCCAACCTGCTCTACAGCCCGCGCAACAAGATTCTCGCGACCTCACTCCTGATCGAGGCCTTCCTGTACGAGGAGCAGACGCGGCGCGGCATCTCGGTCAAGCATTTCGACGAATTCGGTGACGTGGCCGACCACTGCACGGTGTGCCACAAGTGCGCCACGCCGTGCCCGGTGGACATCGATTTCGGCGACGTGTCGATAAACATGCGAAACCTGTTGCGCAAGCTCGGCCGGCGGCGCTTCAATGCCGGGACCGCCGCGGCGATGGCCTTTCTCAACGCCACCGACCCGGTTGTCATCAAGACCATACGGGCCGCAATGGTGTCGTTTGGCTACAAGGTGCAACGCTTTGCCCATCAGCTGGCGCGTGGTTCGCTCCTGGCGCGTGCGCAGACGCGCCGGCCGCCGGCCACGGTTGGCCGCGCGCCGCTCAAGGAACAGGTCATCCACTTCATCAACAAGCCCATGCCGGGTGGGTTGCCCAAGCGCACCGCGCGGGCGCTCTTGGGCGTCGAGGACGACAAGGTGGTGCCGATCATCCGCAACCCGGCACTTCCCGCCGAAGACCAGGAGGCGGTGTTCTACTTTCCCGGCTGCGGCTCGGAGCGCTTGTTCTCGCAGGTGGGGCTGGCGACCCAGGCCATGCTCTACCACGTAGGTGCGCAGACGGTGCTGCCGCCGGGTTATCTGTGCTGCGGCTATCCGCAGAACGCCGCCGGCAATGCCGACCGCGGCCAGGAAATCACCACCAGCAACCGCGTGCTGTTCCACCGCGTTGCCAATACCCTCAACTATCTGGACATCAAGACCGTCATCGTGTCCTGCGGCACCTGCATGGACCAGCTGCAGAAGTACGAGTTCGACAGGATCTTCCCGGGCTGCCGCCTGCTCGACATCCACGAGTACCTGCTGGAAAAGGGCGTGCGCCTGGAGGGCGTCAGCGGCACGCGCTACATGTACCACGAGCCCTGCCATACGCCGATGAAGACCTACAGCTCGAACCAGGTGGTCGGCACCCTCATGGGACAAAAGGTCGCTCTGAACGAGCGCTGCTGCGGCGAATCCGGCACGCTGGCGGCGACGCGTCCCGACATCTCAACCCAAGTGCGCTTTCGCAAGGAGGAGGAGATGAAAAAGGGTGCGCAGGCTGTGCGTGCGACCGGCCATGGAGGCGACATCAAGGTCCTTACCTCCTGTCCTTCGTGCCTGCAAGGCTTGGCGCGCTACCGCAATGACACCAGCGTCGAGGCCGACTACATCGTCGTCGAAATCGCCCGCCACCTGCTTGGGCGTGACTGGATGCCCGAGTACATCGCGCGCGCGAACGCCGGGGGCATCGAGCGCGTGCTTTTGTAAGACGCTTCCCGGTTGAGGCACGAATCCGGCCCTGCTCGGGTCTTGCGGGGCGCGGCTTTGGGGTACGATGCGGGCTCCATGCTCGTGCAATTCGACCTGCCGACCCAGCGCGCCGACAGCGCGCCCGTGTTCGCCAACGCGCGCGCCTGTGCCGACTGGCTGGAAAGCCTGCCGCTGACCAGCAGCAGTACTGCGCAGGCGCAGTTGCGCGCGCAGGTGGCACTCCTGTCGACCAGTCCGCTCAAGCCAGCCGTGCTGGCCGAGATTCTTGAGCAATTGCGCGAGCCCGTGTTTTTCGTGCAAAGCGAGATGGCCAAGAAGTTCGCCTTTCACCCTCTGCCCTTGGGCGATTTCGAGACCCAGGCGTGGAACGGCACACTCGAATTGTGGCGCGGTTACAGCCTGTGCTGGCGCATCTGTGTGCAGGCGGTCGTTGGCGGTGAACTGCAGGGCCAGGCGGCGCAGGTGTGCCAGCGCGCGCTGGACGCGCATGCGCATCTGATGCTTGATTACGTCAGCGCGTGCGCCGAGCTGCCGGCAACTGAATGGCAGATGCTGCACATGCTGTACCGCGCAGCCGAGCAAGCCGGGGTTGCCGCCGACCGCGTGCGCGACAAGTCGCTCACCGAGACCAATGCGACCAATTGCATGGCCACCTACGCGCGGCCGATCCTGGTCGCGCTGGGATCGCCCAACGAGTGGGGCGCGCGCCAGACGCAGATGATCCTGCGCTGGACCGAGCGCTGGGCCACCAAGATCGTCATCAGCCACAACCCGCCTGCCAAGCCGGTCAAGCCACCGATTCTTGTCGACCTGGGTGCCGGGGAAGCGGGGTTTCGCACCGACAGCGCGGCGCGCCTCGATGTCGCCGGCGCCAACTTGCGCTATCTGGACATCTCCGGGGTTGCGCGCTCGCTCAAGAATCGCATCATCCTCCTGCGCAAGGGCGAGACACCCGCAAGCCTGGGGCTCGGTGAAGACGCGGTGATGCCGGCCTGTGAGCTCACACTCATCAGCCTGTACCAGCACTGGGGCGACGGGCGGGTCGGCCGCGAGCAGGCGCGTCGGTCTGTGGGCGGGCGGGTATTCGTCGCCGGTGGCGTTGCGTCGGTCCACTATTACGTTTCCGGAAAGCCGTTCAAGCAGCCTGGGCACGCCAAGGAACTCACCTCCCAGCAGCGCCAGGAGATCGCCACTTTCGGCCGGCTCGCCACGCGCGACCAGGACGAACATAGCCACTTGCAGGGGTTCACGCTCGAGGAATGGGAACTGGGCGACGAGAGCCTGGCAGGTCTGCGCCTGATCCGCGCCGTTGGAGCCGGGCGCATGCGGGTCGCTGTCGGGCAGCTGGTCGGCGCGCGCCCTCCCGACGCGCGCGCCTATATCTTGGGCACGATCCGCTGGGTGCAGTTGCGCGCCAATGGGCAACTCATGATCGGCGTCAAGTCGCTGCCGGGCGCGCCGCAGGCCGTCGCCGCGCGCGTTACCGGGGTCAATGCAGCGCAGGAGAAGTATCAGCAGGCCTTGCTGCTGCCTTCCGTGCCGGCCTTGAAGGAAGTCGAGACGCTGCTCGTCGCTCCCGGAACGCACAAGCCTGGCCGAGTGCTCGAACTCCAAACCGAGATCCAGCGCCAGGTACGCCTGGAGGCGCTCCTCGAGCGCGGGTCCGACTTTGAGCGCTGCACCTTCGTCTATCTTTAGAATGGGTCGTTCCCGAGCGCCATAGTTTCGAACGCTTGGTCTGCCCCCTTGAATTTGTGCCGGCCGGCGGCATCTAAGCGGCTGTAGTTTTTGTGTTCGTGCCGCGAACCCACTCTTTTTCGGAGTCGATTTCATGAAACGCGTGTTCCTCTTCATCCTTACCAACCTCGCGGTAATGCTGGTCTTGAGCATCACCGCACGCCTGCTCGGGTTGGACCGCATGATGGGCGGTGGCATGGGCGGCCTGCTGGTCTTTTGCGCCTTCATGGGATTCGGCGGCGCTTTCATTTCACTCGCCATGTCGAAGTGGACTGCCAAGCGCATGACCGGCGCGCAGGTTCTCGACAACCCGACCGACCCGACCGGTGCCTGGCTGGTTGAGACCGTGCGGCGCCAGGCCACGCAAGCCGGCATCGGCATGCCGGAGGTGGCGGTCTACGACTCGCCGGACATCAACGCCTTCGCCACGGGCATGAGTCGCAACAACGCGCTGGTAGCGGTCTCCACGGGCCTGCTTACCCGTCTGTCGCGCGACGAGGTGGAGGCCGTGCTGGGCCACGAAGTGGCTCACGTTGCCAACGGCGACATGGTCACCCTGACCTTGATCCAGGGCGTGGTCAACACTTTTGTGTTTTTCCTGGCGCGCATCGTGGGGCAGGTCATCGACCGAGTTGTCTTCAAGAGCGAAAACGGTCAGGGCATCGGTTACTACGTCTCCGTGTTCGTGGCCGAGATGGTTCTGGGCGTCCTGGCCAGTGTCATCGTGATGTGGTTCTCGCGCCAGCGCGAGTTTCGCGCCGATACCGGCGGCGCGCAGTTGTCGTCGCGCCCGAAGATGATCGCCGCGCTCGACGCCCTGCGGCGTGCCCATGAGCCGGCGCCGCTGCCCAGCCAGTTGGCCGCCATGGGTATCTCGGGCGGGGCCGGCAAGCTGGGTCGGCTGTTCATGACGCACCCGCCGCTGGAAGAGCGTATCGAGGCATTGCGCGCGGCGCGCTGATCCCAAGCGCTGCCGGGCCGCCCGCGTGGGCCGCGACGGCGCGGGCATGATTATGCCCTTGTCATAACCGCAAAAAGCCGGTACCATGCCGTTGTCATAATCCGAGTGTCGATTCGGTGCCCAGGCCGATCGAGACCGATGGAGGCACGGCATGTTGCACAGCGAATTTCTCCTCAATCAACGCCCGGGCGTGGCCGATGCGCGCGGCGCCAAGGCGTGGCTGCGTGACCTGCCGCTGACCGACTCGCGCGCTGCCCACCATGCCATCGGCGCGCTGATCAACGAATTCGAGCAGTCACCCCTGACGGCGTTGGCGCGCCTGGAAATTCTTGAAACCCTACGCGCGCCGGTCGCGCAGATCGACGCCGACTATGCGACCCGCTACGCGGCCAAGGCCTTGCCGCTTGGCCTGGCTGAGCGCAACGCTTTTGTCCATGCGCAAGCACTATGGCGCGCCTTGGCGCGCACCTACCTGGATTGCTTCGAGGCCGGTCTCGCCGGGGCGGCTGGTGTCGCGCAGCATCGTGCGCTATGCCTGGCCCGCGCCGGTGAGTATCTTTGCGCCGGGCTCGTCGGCCGCCTGCGGGCGGGGCAAGAGGAAGATGCGGACCTTTTCGACGACCTGCAACGACTCACCGACCTGGCGGCTGACCATGGCTGTCTCGACTCACCGGTGCGCGACAGCCTGCACGCGCAAGGCGCCACCAGTGTCGCCGCGATCTATAGGCGCGCGCTGCTGCTGCGCATGGCTGGGGCGCTCGTCTGTACTCGCGAGGGATCGTCGGTGGCTGCGCTGGCCGCGGCGTGGGAGGGCAAGGTCGCCGTGACCACGATGAGCATTGGCCCCGGGCGGAGTCTGCTGCCGGCCGGCATGCCCGCGCGTGACGGGGAAGGCGCGCGAGTGTTGCGAGTGGTGCGTGCCGGTACGCGTACCCACGTGCTGGACCTGACCCGCATCGCCAGGAGCTTGCGCCGGCGCCTGCGCAAGCTGCGCCACGGCGCCGCCCCCGCCGACTTGAGGCTGCCTGCGGGATTCGCCGCCGCGCAGACCGGGCACGTACTGGAGCAGCTGCTGCGCCTTTGGTGCGAGGATGTCGACGCACGTGGGGAGGCGCGTCGCGCAGGATCGGCGACAGCGCCCTACGAAGGCGCGCGCGGACTGGTCTTGGCGCATGCGGGCGGTGACTTCGGCGCGATGTATGCGCTCATCGGCGGTGAGGCCTTCACAGCCAACGATTCCGAGGACCCCACCAGCCGGCGGCGCTTCGACGAAATATTCGTGTTTCAGAATGCCAGCCTCGCACGCAACGAAACGCGGCGTCGCGAAGCGGCGCGCGCCTTCGAGGATTGGCATGTGGTCGATGAGAGCGAGGGCGGGTTCCGCATTCGCCGTGAACGCGCCGGGGCGCGCTTTCACCTGGGGCAGATCGTCGCGATGCGCTTGCGCGTGGCCGGCGACGACGGCCCGGCAGTGTTGGCCGAGATCCGCTGGCTCGCAGAACCCGAGCCGGGCGCAGCAGGTGATGCCGGAGAGCCCGGGCGCCGCCACGAGCCTGGCGCACTGATCGCCGGAGTGGAACTGCTGCCGGGCAAGCCGCATGCGGTTGCGTTCAAGGCCGCTGGCATGCTCTCGCACGGTGGCGCGCCTTTCGTGCCCGGTTTTCGCCTGGGGTCGCTGCACGGTGCGCCGTCGCTGTCCCTGCTGTTGCCGCCGGGCTGGTTCCGCGCCGGCCGCATGGCCGAGATGCACGATGCCGGCCTCAAATATTCAGTGCGCCTGGATAGTCTGGTGCGACGCGGCGTCGACTTCGAACTGGTTGCGGCGAGCCTGACACCCTGAATGCTATAGTCCGGCCCGCCATGGCCGGACTGACCAAGGATTCCCCGCTGCCCACCGGCATCGTGCTGCACCAGCAGAGCCGGCGCCTGGAGCTTAGTTTTTCCGACGGCTCGAGTTTCGATCTGCCATTCGAATTCCTGCGCGTGTATTCGCCCTCGGCCGAGGTGCGTGGCCACGGACCCGGCCAGGAGGTTCTGCAGACCGGCAAGCGCGACGTCGGCGTCACCGCGCTTGAACCGGTCGGCAACTACGCCTTGCAGCCGACCTTCTCCGACGGCCATTCGACCGGCATCTACTCGTGGGACTACCTGTACGACCTGGGTCGGCGGCGCGATTCACTGTGGGCCGAGTATCTCGACCGCCTGGCCAGCGCGGGCGCGTCGCGCGACAAGTAGCGGCGGGCCGGTGACCGACTCCGATTTCGGTTTCGAGCGCGTTCGCGCGGCTGACAAGGCGCGCCGCGTGCGCGGGGTGTTCGACTCGGTCGCCGACAACTACGACCTCATGAACGACCTCATGTCGGGCGGTCTGCACCGCCTGTGGAAGGCGTTCACCATCGCGCAGTCGGGCGTGCGTGCCGGACAGCGCGTGCTCGACATCGCCGGCGGCACCGGCGACCTGGCGCGCGCCTTCGCCAGACGGGTCGGTCCGCAGGGGACGGTCGTGCTCACCGATATCAACGCCGCCATGCTCGGACGCGGACGCGATCGCGGCATCGACGCCGGTGCGGCACTTCCGGCGGCGCAGTGCGATGCCGAGCGGCTGCCGTTTCCCGGCGATAGCTTCGACATCGTGAGCGTCGCCTTCGGCTTGCGCAACATGACCCGCAAGGAAGCCGCGTTAGCCGAGATGCGGCGCGTGCTGCGTCCCGGCGGGCGCCTCCTGGTGCTCGAGTTCTCGCAGGTCTGGAAGCCCCTGGCCGGACTCTACGATGCCTACTCGTTTGGCGTGCTGCCCTGGCTGGGGCAGAAAGTTGCCGGCGACGGCGCCAGCTATCGCTATCTGGCCGAGTCGATTCGCCGCCATCCCGACCAGGCGCGGCTCGAGGCGATGTTGCTCGAGGCCGGTTTCGACCACGCCGATCACTTCAACCTGGCCGCCGGCGTGGTCGCACTGCATCGGGGCTTCAAGGATTGATGCACCGCGCCGCAGCGTGCTTGCTCATCGTCTTTGTCGCCGGCTGCGGCAGCGCATCACGCACTCCGGAGCGCGCCCCGCCAACGCGCCCGGCGCCGCCGGTCACCTCTCAACCGGCGCCGCAACCGCAGACAAGTCCGAGTGAGAGTGCGGGCACGCCGCGGCGTGGCGCGTATTACAAGGACGACGGTCCGGGCGAGCGCATTCCGCCCAATCTCGAGGCGACTCCCGACGCGGTGCCCGAAGACGTCCCGCCACTGCGCTCGGCAGCCAACCGACCCTATGTGGTCTTCGGCCGTACCTACACGCCGATGTCCGGCAACGGCGACTTTCGGCAGCGCGGCGTGGCTTCGTGGTATGGACGCAAGTTCCACGGGCAGCGCACCTCCAGTGGCGAGATCTACGACATGTTCGCCATGACAGCGGCACATCCGACCCTGCCGCTATTGAGCTGGGCGCGGGTGGTCAACCCGGCCAACGGCCGTGCAGTGGTGGTCAGGGTCAACGACCGCGGGCCGTTTCACTCCGACCGCGTGATCGACCTTTCCTACACCGCGGCGCTCAAGCTCGGCTATGTGAACCACGGCAGCGCGTTGGTGGAGATCCAGAGGGTGCGGGTCGGCGATTTCGGCGCGGCTGCGCGGGCGCCGGTGCAGGCACGCGCGCCTGATGCGGCCCAAAGCGTGCCTGCTGCAACATCCTCGGAAGGAGTGCCGGTCGCCGGCAAGCCTGCGGCGCCTCCTTCCAAGCCGCCACCGCCAGTGGTGCTCGCGACCGCAAGTCAGCCCGACGGGGTGTATTTGCAATTGGGCGCATTTGGCGCCGCCGCAGGCGCCGAAGAGTTTCGCATCAAGACTTATCAGCAGCTGCCCTGGCTGACCGAAGCGATCTACATCGTCGCGCGCGACGGCGTCCACCGCGTGCAACTGGGTCCGTATGCGGACCGCGCCGCCGCCCAGGTCATCGCCGATCGCATACGCGAGACGCTGCAACTGCGCGCCGTGTTCGTGGTGCGCTAGTCGCGCTCGGACTGGTCCGGGTCGCGCAGTTCCAGAGCGCGACGGTAGAGGGCGTCGCGGGGCGCGCCGCTGATCGCCGCGGCCAGGCGCGCGGCCTTGGCCGCCGGCAGCTCCTCAAGCAGCAGGGACAGGACGCGTTCACCTTCGGCCAGATCGACCATGGGTGCTGCGTCACGTTCGACCACCACGACCAGTTCGCCGCGCGCGCGGTTGGTGTCGCCTGCGACCCACGCAGGCAGTTCGCCGACACTCAAAAGCGCGATGGTCTCGAAGCGTTTGGTGATTTCGCGCGCGATGAGGACGCGCCGCGCCAGCGCAACGCAGCGCGCCAGGTCTTCGGCCAAAGCGGCGATGCGGTGCGGTGCTTCGTAGAGAACCAGGTGCGCAGGCACACGCGCCAATACGGACAGTGCCTCGCGGCGCGCAGCGCTCTTGGGCGGCAGGAACCCGGCAAAGTGAAACGCGCCTTCGAAACCTGACACGGACAGTGCGGCGATCGCCGCGCAGGCACCGGGCACCGGCACCACTTGGTGACCACCCTCGTGTGCCGCGCGCACCAGCGCTCCACCGGGGTCCGAGATGCCCGGTGTTCCGGCGTCGCTGACCAGAGCGACGCTCTTGCCCTGCGCCAGCGCCTCGCTCATGCGCGCGGCTGCCTGGTGCTGGTTGTGCGCATGCGCAGCGATCATCGGCGTGCGGACCCCATGAACAGCCAGGAGGGTCGCGGTGGTACGGGTGTCCTCCGCCGCGATCAGGTCGACGCCGCGCAATACCGCAATTGCGCGCAGGCTCAGGTCGGCGAGGTTTCCGATCGGAGTGGCCACCACATATAATCCACGCGACAGCGGCGCCTCTGATGCGCCGCTTTGTTGCAGCGGTTCATCACGCTCTGGGGCGGGTCGGGAATGGCGCGCGGAGGACATGGGGGAATTGGCTCGGCGATGATGTCGCCGGGCATGCGTCTGCGCGCTGCCGTAGCCTCGATCACGGTGGCTGCATTGTGCTCGGCAGCGCCGGTTCAGGCAAGCGATAGCGATGGCCAGTCGCGCTCCACATCCCCGGTCGAGGCAGTGCGTGGCCTGTTTGACCGCCTCTTTGGCCCGCGCGAAAGTGCTCCTGCACAGCCGGCACAGCCACCGGCCACACCCGCGGTCGAGGTCAAGCCGGCAGCCGCGGTTCCGCCGCCAGCGCCTGCCCCGGCAGCTGCGGCTTCGACGGCGCCGGGTGTCGCTCCTGAAGGCAGTATCCCCGGCACCAAACCGCCCGTTGCCGACGCGCCATCCGCGGCGGCACCGGCAGCGTCTGTCGCTGTACCCCCGGTAGTTCCCGACGGGGCGCCACAGGCAACGCCGGCTACGGCACCTCCGGTCACTCCGCGCTCTGGCATGGCCCTCATCCTGCCGTCGAAGTCGACGCCCTTCGCACGCGCCAGTGACGCGGTGCGCCAGGGCTTCATGGCAGCGCGCAAGGTCGCCGGAGGCAAGGGCGAGGTGGTCGAATTCGAGACCGACGGCACTGCCTCAGGCGCCATGGCGGCCTATGAGCAGGCGCTGGCCCGCAACGTCGCGGCCATCGTCGGGCCGCTGACCCGTGCCGAGGTCGCTGGCCTGGCCGGTCGTGCACTGGCAGTCCCGACCCTGGCGCTGAATACCCTCGAAGGCGCTGGCGTTGCGCAACCCAATCTTTACGCACTGTCTTTGTCCATCGAGTCCGAGGCGCAAAGCGTCGCGCAGTCGGCGTACCGTGCTGACGCGCCTCGTGCCCTCATCGTCGCACAGCCTTCACCGCTGTCGCGGCGAGCCGCGGCTGCCTTTCGCGACGAATGGACGCGCCTGGGCGGCGGGGTGCGCGAGACGATTGAATTCGACGGCAATATCGCGCGCGTGCGGCAGTCCGTCGATCGTTCCGGCGGCATCGTCTTCCTGGCTGTAGACGCCGAGCGCGCGCGTCTCTTGCGGCCGCACCTTGGTCGCGGCGCTCTGATTCTGGGTACCTCCCAGGTCTTCGCCGGCGCACCCAGGAACGAGGTGCAGAAGGCGCACGACCTGAACGGACTGCGCTTTTTCGACCTGCCGTGGCTGCATCAGCCGGACCACCCGGCGGCCATGGTCTTCCCGCGCCCCGAGGCACCGCTCTCGGCTGAACTCGAGCGCATCTATGCGCTGGGTATCGATGCCTATCGCATCGCCGGCGAACTGGCGGGGGCGCGCGTCGACTTCGACCTGGATGGAGTCACCGGCAGCATTGCAGTGCGCGGTGGCGCGCTGCGCCGCGTGGCCATGGAAATCGAATACCGGGATGGCAGCGCGGCGCCGCTGCGCCAGCGCCAGTGAGCGAGCGCGCCCGTATCGGGCGCGACGCCGAGGACCGTGCGCTGGCGCACCTCGAGAAGCAGGGCATGTCGCTGGTGGCCCGCAATCACCGCTGCAAAGGCGGCGAAGTCGATCTCATCATGCGCGATCGCGATACGCTGGTCTTCGTCGAAGTTCGGCTGCGTGGACGGGGCGCCTGGAGTGGCGCTGCCGAGAGCATCGATCGTCGCAAGCAGGCGCGCATCATCCTTGCCGCACAGCACTTCCTGATGCGCCGTGCGCCGGTTGCCTGTCGCTTTGATTGCGTGGTCTTCGAACCCGGCAGCGACCCGGCGCCGCGCTGGTTGCGCGACGCGTTTCGCCTCTGAACGCAACGGGGCGGCGCGAGCGCGCGGCTATAATTCGTGCTTCGTCGGCTGCCAGGCCGACGCTATCGACGGAGGTGTCGCCGTGGTCTTTCGCCCGTTCCCGGTACTGCTCCTTTGCGCGCTACTGCTGCCCGCCCTGTCCGGATGCTTCCCGCTGGCTGCCGGTGGCATCGTCGCCGGTGCGCTGGCGGTTGACGACCGACGCACCCTGGCGACCCAGGCCGAGGATCGCACCATACAGTTGAAGGCCGAGAGCCGCATTGCCGATGCCCTGCGCGGCCGTGCCAACGTCAATGTCACTGCCTACAACCGGCGTGTGCTCCTGACCGGCGAGGCACCCGATGCCAATGCACGTGCCGAGGCCGCACGCATCGCCGGTGCTGTCGAGAACGTGGTGTTGGTCGCCAACGAGTTGCAGATCGGCGGCGTGTCGTCGATGACGTCGCGCTCCAACGACTCGATCCTGACCGGCAAGGTCAAGGGCAACATGGTCGATGACCGTGAGGTGCAGGCCAACACGATCAAGGTCGTCACCGAAGCTTCGGTGGTCTACCTGATGGGCCTGGTGACCCGCGAAGAGGGTGATCGCGCCGCTGCGGTGGCTGCGCGCACCAGCGGTGTCAAGCAGGTCGTCAAGGTTTTCGAATACATCCCGGCGCCGCCACGCGCTGCAGAGAAAAAGTAGGCCGGGCAGGCCGCGCGGCTGCGGTTGCGCGCGGTCCGGCGCCGTCCGGGCCGATACTGGCAGTGTCAGCGGTTGGCGCGACGCCTGAGCCAGCGCATCAAGCCGCCCAGGAGCGGCAACTTTTCGTAGAGTTCCTCGGCCGCATCCCAGTAGTCCCGGTGCAGGTCGATGCGCCCATCTGCGGCAAAGCGCAGGTGGGTCGCGCCGCGCACCGTCTGCGGCGTGCGCGTATCGAAGCTCTTCATGCGAAAGCGGAATTCCCAGGCGAGGAAGGCCTGCTTACCCTGCTCGAAGGCGCTGGTGACGATGAAGCGCGGCTCGTGGACCTGTTCGAACATATGCGCGAAGATCTGGCTCACCGCCGCGAGGCCGCGCACATCGTTGAACGGATCCTTGAATGCCACGCCGGTGCTGTAAAGCTCGCCCAGGCGGGCCACGTCCGCGCGGCTCAGGTTCTCGAAGAGCGCGACCACGCGTGCCAGATGCGGCGAGAGTCCGGATGTATCCATCTCAGGCTCCCACACCTTTGCGGATCGCCGCGAAGTACGCGCGGTAGGGCAGGCAGCGCAATGTCTTCAAGACATTGCTGAAGCGCCTCGGGAAATGGACCTCGAAGGCTCCGCTCGCGAAACCAGCGACGATATGACGCGCCGCCTCTGCTGCGCTGATTAGAGCAGGCATGTGGAATTCGTTCTGCGCCGTGAGAGGGGTCTCGACAAAGCCCGGATTGATCACGAAGACACCGATGCCCATCGGCGAGAGGTCCAGATAGAGCGTTTCTGCCAGATTGATCAACGCCGCCTTGGACGGGCCATATGCCAGGGCGCGCGGCAGGCCGCGATAGCCCGCCACCGAGGAGACGATG
The DNA here is from genome assembly GCA_046160545.1 of Burkholderiales bacterium. Lineage (GTDB taxonomy): Bacteria > Pseudomonadota > Gammaproteobacteria > Burkholderiales > JAEUOS01 > JAEUOS01. Next base: position 1,474 of record JBJXGS010000193.1, on the reverse strand, counting down.
GCCAGCGCCGGACGTTCGGCCGCACGTGCCAGGAAATCTGGCAACACCGCGGCCAGTCCGTTGGTCACACCGTGGAAATTGACGGCGAAATGCTCGTTCATGTGGCCCAGGTCGAAATCCTGGGCGCGCATGGGCGCGTAGGTGCCCGCGTTGAAGCACGCGAGATCGACGCCGCCCCAGGCGGCGCGAATCGATGCATAGGCCTCGGCCTGGGCGGCGGCGTCGCGCACATCGAGCGGCAACACCAGGCTGCCAGGGAAGCGGGCAGCCAGCGCGTTGAGTTTGTCGGCGCTGCGCGCAGACAGCGCCAGCCGTGCGCCGGCTTGCGCGAGGGTTTCGGCCAGCGCCGCGCCGATGCCGGTCGAGGCACCGATGATCCAGACCCGGCGTCCGGCCCAGTCCCTGATCGGCGCGTTGAGCGACTTGAACACAGCGGAGCCTATCTGCGCTTGCGGAAAGAGAGGGTGACCTCACCCAGGTAGATGCCGAACTTCTTCATGATCGCGCGGTTGAGCATGATGTCATCATCGATCAGGAACATCCAGTCGTCGAAGTTGACATGGTAGTTGCTGTTGCCGACCTTGAGGTCGAGCACGTAGCGCCAGTTGAGTGCGTTGCCCGAGGCAACGCCGCGCGCAACGCCCACCACATCGGCCGCGGTGCCGGTGTAGTTGCCGCCGGGCAGCTTCCTGATCGTCCAGACGCGCTTTTCCTTGCGCCCGTCGGAGTAGACGAAATCCTCATCCAAGGTGCCGGTATCGCCATTCCAGCTGGCGCGGATGACCACCGAGAAGCGAGTCACGACACGGCCGGAACGATCGCTGAACATGCCCCAGCCGTCGATGGTGCCGTTGAAGTAACGATCGAGTTCGAGCTGCGGCTTTTCCGCGCGGTAAGTTTCGGGGTCGACGCTGGCGCAGCCGGCCAGCAACCAGGCGAAGGCACCGATCAGTGTCAGGCGCAGTAGCGATTTCATCGAGGTTCCTCGGAGTGGGCGGGAATAGAGGTGACGAGCAGTGCAGCCGCGGCAAGCTTGAGCGCGCATGGCACCAGGCAGTAGGCCACTGCAAGCCAGGGACCAGGGTCGACGGCACCGGGCTGATAGCCCAGCGCGCCCAGCGCGGGCAGCGCCAGACCGGCGGCCAAGGCCAGGTTGAGTTTGGTGACCAGGTTCCAGATCCCGAAATACGCGCCTTCGGATCCTCCGGCGCGGTCGGCCGCGATGCTGTCGGCCAGCAGTGCCGGCGGCAGCGCCAGATCGGCGCCCAGTGCGATACCGGATGCCGCGGCAATGATTGCGAATGCAAGCACGTCGCCGCGTCCCAGGAAGTAGGCCCAGAAGAACACTGCCACGGCGAGCAGCATCGCGATGAGCCAGGCGTTGCGCTTGCCAATGCGCGCCGCGGGGGGGACCCACAGCGGCAGGGTCGCCGCCGCGGCTACGCAGTAAAGCGCGAGAACTGCGCCGCTCATT